>CAZHKN010000110.1:0-15028 GCA_964532725.1 uncultured Occallatibacter sp. | reverse complement strand
CTTTGGTGTTGGCCGCTGCCACAATCCAGACAGTTGGCGTGTGTTCAATCCCCGTGCGCTCACCGAGAGCTTTATCGGCATTTATATCGGCCGTCAGCTTGCCCTGAGGATCGATTGCGAAGGGCAGATCGATGCCGTGGCTTTTCGCGAATTTTTCCGTGAATTGCCGCAGCAGGTCAGGGTTGTTATAGAGCGTGGGCTGCGCGGCAAAAACCTGGTCGCGGTACTCATCGCCGAGTGCCTTGCTTTTGGTGTCAAACCAGCGCGCGTTCACCGCGGCGGTAAAGCTCCATGCGTGCATGGGCAGCGGAAAGTCATGGCGAATCCATGGGATGTGGTATTTCGCGGCGGCGTCTTTCAGGATTGGATTGTCGCGGCCACAAACCGGGCACTCCATATCTTCGAATTCGACGATAGCCACGCGCGCGCCCGCTGGCGGGTGCAGCGCGGAACTGTCATGCACCTGGGTTCCACCAGGTGGCACATTGAATTGCGCGCCGGCGCTGGAGCAAGAGGCTGCCAGCAGCGCGGCAGCGGCAAAGGTCAAAAACAGCCCAGCATACACAAGGCGCGGCTGGAAACGATCTGAGTGAATAATCGAACGAACCATAGCGTTTAGACGGCTCCCTATCGCCCATTGTAATGGGAGAGCCTTAAAAATTGTGCCGGCTGGAATTGCCTTCCGATTCCCGCTCGCGCCGCCGCGCCGCCATCCACTGCCGCCATTTGTAGTCGGCAATCAGTGAAGCGGCAACCAAAATCAAGGCGCCGGCGCCGAGAAGTATCTTCATATCCCTCCAGCATCGCACAGAAACCTCTAAATTTGGCCAATTCGCTGGATTGTTGCAGCCCCCATGAACGTTTTGACTCTGCCTGCGCTCTTTAGTGGTAGTGATGCAAGAAGCGCTGACTCTTCAGAATTCGGGTGAGGTTGCAGTGAGTGATTCTGCGGAAGCGGCGCGGCCTTTGTTCGACTCCCTGGTTGAGCGCCATTCGCAACTGATCTATCGCATAGCGCTGGCGGTGACGCGCAACCCGCAGGACGCAGAAGATGTGGTTCAGGAGGCATTTCTCCGGCTCTATCAAGCCGGCAGATGGGAGCAAATCCCGGACATACAGGCATATTTGGCGCGAATTGCCTGGCGGTTGGCGGCAAAACGCAAGAAGCAACACGGCGAAATCTCGATTACCGGGCAGGAGTTTCTACCCCAGTTGGTTTCCGCTGCTGCCAGCCCCGAAGATTCTGCCCTCGACACGCAGTTGGAGCACTGGCTGCACGCCTGCATCAACCGGCTCCCGGAAAAGCTGCGCCAGCCGTTGGCTCTCTCCGCGCTGGGCGAGTTGAAGCTGGTTGAGATCGCAAAAATCCTCGGCCTACCCGAGGGGACAGTGCGCAGGCGGGTTCACACTGCGCGAAAAATTCTCCGCGAGCAATTGGAAAGAAGGAGGGGAGGGACTCTATGAAGGAGCATATCGATTTTGAGCCGGATACCGAAGATCTGCTGGACCGCGCACTGGCCAGCTACACGCCGGTTTCGCCTTGGCTCGGCCTAGAAGATCGAGTGCGCGCACGGCTCTCTGTCTCTGCTCAGCCTTCTCGCAGACTACCTTTTTTCTCATGGGTCTGGGCGGTTACAAGCGCTTTCGCTGTGGCAATCATTCTGGCCTTGCTGCTTCGCTCACACTTGACGATCGCTCCGCAAAACAACGCAACTAACCGGATAGGATCATCGAGGATTGTTGCAAATTCGGCTGAAACAGAAAGCGTAATGAATGCCGTGCCATCCCATTCATATCTGGAGCGGCATTCAAGGTCTCTCCGCACTCATACCCATCAACCAAGTCAATTGCAATTGATTGCTCAACTCCTAGCAAGCGGCCCGGGTGCAATCGCATCGCTGGCCACAGCAGAGAAAGAGCAGCAAACGCCCATTGAGGTCAAACCGCTTGCGATCAAGCCATTGGAGATCGAGCCGATCCAAATCAAACCAATCGAAGAAAAACCCGCCGATGCCGGCGGCGCACTTTAAGGAGAACCCATGCGAACCTCTACGCGCTTCACTCTTGTCTTTCTGCTCGGCCTCGCTCTCGCTCCTAGCTTCACACTAGCCCAGAGTGAACAGCCTGAAAAGGAAGTAAAACCGGCCCAATCTCAAATCTCGACTCCGCAACCCTACCTGATTACGCTTGCTGTCAAGGAATCAAGTTCGGGCAAAGCTGTCCTTGAAAAGAATTACTCTCTGACCGTGGTGGCAGACGACGCGCGGTACAACGCTCCCGTAACCCTGCGGGACAGTGATCGAATCCCATTCGAGAGCCGAAACGTGCTCGAATATCATGACATTGGCACAAATATTGACTGCAACGCGGCATCCCGCCGAGGAGAGATGTTGATTATCAGTATTCGTGTTGAGAGCAATTCGCTTGCAGCCAAGCCAGACGGAGTCAATCTACCTGTAGAGACAAAGTGGAGCACTTCGGTCGTTGCCTCTCTGCTCCCCGGAAAACCAACCGTAGTCTACTCGTCCCACGATGCTCTCACGGGCCATAAGGTGGAGATTCTGGCCACAGCCCAACAGCTCAACAACAAATGAATCTGCAAGTTCGCATCAAAATGAAAAGGGCGCTCACCGGCAATTCCGGCAGCGCCCTTTTGAAATTTACAATCACTATCGCTCAGACTCAGATATGATCACCAAAACCCAACGCTCTCATCTCTTCCATCTGGCGCTTCAGTTGCTCCATCTGTTCCTGCTCAAGGGTAGGACGGGGAATGCGAATCGCCGATAAATTCTTCAGGATTTCGTCCATCTGCTGTTTGTCCAGGTTGAACTTTCCAGGCAGATCCTTGGACATCTCCGCCATCTGCTGCGTCAAGCTGTCCAACGCCTTCGGGTCAAGCTTGAAATCTTTCAACTTAAGCTCTTCGGGTTTGACGCTTTCCCGTAGCTTCTCGGCCATTTGGTGTAATTGCTCGGCCTGCTCCTGGCTGATCTGGAACTTCATCTGACCGGCCTGATCAAACATCTGGTTGCGCATTGCTTCGGCCTGCTGGCGCGCTTTCTCCGCCTCAGCCAGCGCGTCTGCCGAAATTTCCTGACCCAGTTCAGCGACCTGCGGCCCATCGCAACCGGGGAAGAATTCCTCCGGCTCCAATTCACCCTGATGGTGTTTGGAATCCACTTGCAGCGTCATCGTCTGTTGCTTCTTGTCGCGCAGAACCGTCACCTGCACCGGCTTGCCCTCATTCGAGTGCAGCGCCCGCTCCCAATCGGCGATGGTGGCAATCTCCTCAGCACCCACCTTGAGAATCACGTCGTGGGCCTTCAGGCCCGCCGCCGCGGCAGCGCTCTTGCGGGCCACGCTCTTCACCATCAAACCATTGTGCAGATCCAGGTAGTCGGCCATCTGCGCTGTCAGCGGTTCAACCAGCGCGCCCACATTCAGGCTGCTGCCCATCAGCCACCAGTGAAAGCTGCCGCCGCCGATCGGCGCATCGCCGTCGCCCGTCAAAATCCCCATTCCAGGGCCGGAACCGGATAACAGGCCATTGTCGGTGATCTGCTTCCAGGCCTTCTGCTCAATCAGCTTGCGGTCCGCAAGTTCCACAACCTGCGTAAAGATATTGCCGTCGCGGCTGATCTCGAGCGTGACCTTGTGGCCCGCGGGAATCTCCCGCAGCATGTGACGCAACTGCTCCGCGCCCTCCACTGGCTGCCCATTCAGTTTCAATACCACATCGTTGATCTGCAGCTTGATCTGCCCGGCCGGCGCGTCATGGTCGATCAGCGTGATCACCGCGCCGCGCAATTCCTTGAGCTTGAGAGCCTGCGCTTTCTCCTTGTCCACATCGGACAAATCCACGCCCAGATAGCCCTGGCTGGAGTGCAGAAGCAGCATGCTCGGCTCCTCGCCCGACTCCTGAATCAACTGCACAAGCTGTGCGGACTGCGCACAAGCCCTGCCAGAACAAAACAGCGCTCCGCTTCCTGCCAAAAGGATGATCCCTGCGAATTTGTATGGCCTCAAAAGGTGCTTCATCGGTGCATCTCCTGTTACTTTTCCGGCCCCCATTCTGAAAGACGACGGCGTGTCCGGAAGGATAGCTGAAATTACTGGATCTGCGGCTCACGGCTCAGTACCTGCCGGGAAACCGTTCGAATTTGGGAGTTCTCGTCGGAGTTGGCCAGTGAATTCAGTACTTGGCGCACACTCGAATCGGCTTCGACCGGCGAGAGAATGGTGATCGCATGAGTGCGCACATGGGCGTCAGGGTCATTCAGCAGCGCCTCCAGCACCGCATTGCGCACCCGCACATCCTGAGCTACATAAGGTTCCAGTCCCTCCAGCGCCTTTTGCCGCACCGCGGGACTCTTGTCGTAGCGCAAGGCAACCATCAGCGCATCGCGAATCCCTGCCGGCTGGCAACTGTGCCCGGCCCGGCACTCCGCCGCCAACAAGCCCACTGAATCATCCCGCACCCCCTGAGAAGCCGAATTCTGCGAGGCCAGCATCAGCAACTGGCGAATCCGCGGATCGTCAAGCGATCCCTGAATCCGCTGCGGAACCACCTGGTTGTAGCTCACTTCAATAATCTCGCTGTTCGGCTGGCGCACAATGCTCGATACATTCGCCACCTCTTCGGCTGAACTCGGCAACTGCGCTGCGGTTTGGTCTAGTTGAGCAGCAGCGGCCGGAGCAGTCTGGCGGTCCTGAGCGAATCTGTACCCGCTCAACGTGCCTACACCAGCGCCAATCAGCAGCAAAAGCACCGCAGCCACGGGCGCAGCCAGCAGCGTGGCAAAGTTATTCCTGACCCGTTGGACAAGCCGCTCCAGCCAGCGCTTCGGCGGCAGTATATCCAGCGCCTCATTCAGCCGCATTCGCGACCGGGCAACCAGGTTCGCCGGCACCTCCGGCAGCGGGTTCGCATCGGCCAGCAGCTTCAATGCCAGCAATTGTTCCCGTTCCTGGGCGCACCCCCGGCAGCCGCTCAGGTGCCGGTCCAGCTCATGGACCAGTTCGTCGGCAAGCTCGGAATAAGCCGCCAACACGATCCGTTCGTGTGCAAGTTCGCAATTCATCGTCGACGTCCTTCCAGCCATCCTCAAAAAAACAACCAGCGCCGAAAAGCCACATAACTATCCGTGGACAATCGAAGCGCTCTGCCGCAGTTCCGCCAGTTGCGACCGCAGTTTCTTGGTCGCCCGGAAGAGCGTGTTTTTAGCGGTCTCTTCCGTGGTATTCAGCATCTCTCCGATGGTGCGCAGGCGGAGTCCCTGGTAGTGCTTCAACTCAAAAACCATCCGTTCCCGCGGCGTCAGCTTGTCCAGAGCGGTCTGTATCTTCTCTCCCAGCATCTTTCGGTCCAGCTCTTTCGCCGGGCTAGAAAACGCGCGCTCATCCGAGACAGAAGCCAGCAGGTCGATCTCATCCCCCGCATGATCCACAAAAACCGCGTGATCCTCGCGCCGGGTCTTGCGGCGGCGCATCTGGTCCAGGCACAGATTCGTCACAATCCGGTAAATCCACGTATAGAACGAGCACTCAAAGCGGAAATTCCCCAGATACCGGTAGGCCTTCAAAAAAGCCTCCTGGTAAATGTCCTCGGCGTCGTGTTCGCTGCCGGTCAGATGCAGCGCCAGCCGCAACACCTGCTGCTCATATTGGCGCACCAAGGCGTCAAATGCAACTCGCGAACCTGCCTGCGCCTCGCGGATCAGCTCCATCTCCGGGGCGCGGGCCTGGGCGCGCAACTCCGCCGCGCTCAATCCATCCCGGCCAATGGCGTCCCGTCCAGTGCCGTCCCGATTTGCCCCGTTCCTTGCCGCGGTCGTATTCATACCTGGGGAGGATTGTACCCCCAGCGCTGGCGTCCACGCCAAGCCTACTTTGGTCGCAACCGCAGAAACCGGGTAAATCGCCGCATCCGTCGCCATCGAGTCTCCGCTCCGGGGTAGAGAATTGTTCGCAGGTGTATAGACGAAGAATCGGCGATTTGGTGAGCGACGGAGCCTCACCGGCTACACTGAAAAACGATGAACGGAAATCTCTTTGCAAATCCTGCCCCGGACGCCGCCAACTGGCTCACCGCCCACTGCGACGGCGGCTCCCGCGGCAACCCCGGACCCGCCGGCTACGGCGCGGTCATTGAAGACCAGCAAGGCCGCACACTCGCCGAGCTGAGCGAGTTCCTCGGCATCCAGACCAACAACTTCGCCGAGTATTCCGGCCTTTTGGCTGTGCTGCGCTGGGCCATCGAGAACGGCGCGCAGCGCCTCCGCGTGGTTTCAGATTCGGAGCTGATGGTCAAACAGATGCAGGGCAAGTACGCGGTGAAGAGCCCCGTACTGAAACCGCTCTTTGACGAGGCCAAAAAACTCTGCCGCCGCATCGAGAACTTCGAGATGCGCCACACCCTGCGCGGCGGCAATAAGGTCGCCGACCGCCTCGCGAATGAGGCAATGGACCGGGGGATGGGGAAAGCAGCGAATCAGCCGGTCAGCGGGTTAGCGAGTCAGCAGGTAAGCCGGGTGCCCCCGGTCCCGATTCTGGGACCGGGGAAACCACAGCAGCCAACCCCCAGACCAGACCGCCAAATCCTCGAAGGCTATGTCAAAGACGGCGTTGTCCACCTGCTCGGCGGCGAACTCCCCGACGGCATCTTCGTCAAAATCATCCGCGAATAGCCGTCGGTAGGAGGGGTTGCAGGTAACTCCCTCCACCGTGCTGTCATCCTGAGCGAAGCGAAGGACCTGCGTTTATTGGAGTTATGGCTGCCCCACCCCCGCCGCGAATTTGTTTTATGCGCTGGGGTGGGAAGCTTCGCACCTAAACCGGCTCAAAACCGGTCGGCCATCGCCTCATTCAGCCCCTTGAAGATCGCGCCGTAGTTTCCGCTCTCGGCCGAGAACCGCAGCCGCTTCACGTTCTCTACGCCAATCTCAACCGGCGTCGGCTCGCTCTTCCAGATCGCCATCACCTCGGCAATATATTGGCCCAGCGGCATCGCCCGCGGGTCCTTCGCGCCGCCTGCCAGGTCGGTCTGCACATACGGCGGAATCAGCTCCAGCACCTCGACCTTCGTCTCCCGCAACTGGTACCGCAGCGACTGCGTATACGAATGAATCGCCGCCTTGGTCGCGCAATAAGTCGGCGTCATCGTCAACGGCACAAACGCCAGGCCAGAAGAAACGGTCACAATCGTTGCCTGCGCCTGTTTCTCCAAATGGGGCAGCAGCGCCGCCGTCAGCCGGATCGGACCCAGCAGATTGGTCGTAATCGTCGCCTCGGCATCGGCCAGGTACCCCGGCTTCGTCAGATACTCCGCCCGCATGATTCCGGCATTATTGATCAGCACATTCAACGCCGGAAAATCGGCCACAACCTTCGCTGCAAAGGCCTCAATGCCCTTCGCGCTTTCAACATCCAACTGGAGCGATTTCATGCCAGGATTGGCCGCTATCGTCTCCTCCAGCGCCTCTTTGCGCCGCCCGGCAATCACCACCTGATTGCCCAGTTTGTGGAACTCCTCGGCCAGCCCACGCCCAATCCCCGACCCGCCACCCGTAATCAGAATCGTATTGCCGCTCAAATTCATATCTCTCAGGTCTCCCAAAATATATCTGAAGCGCACCAGGCGCAACGTAAATAAGGATGAGTGAAGTTGCCAACAGATTCAAAACGATTCGTTCTGAAGCTGGCGAACCAGTTCAGAGGTCACCCGCTGCGCTCCCGGACGCACCGCCAGCAGCGGCACGCCATTGCGAGTCTTGAGTGTGGAGGGAGCAGGGCGCATCGCCGTCCGCGCCAGCTCCGAGATCACCTTGCCCAGACTCTTCCCACTCGTCGCCGCCATCTCTTTCGCCGCAGCTAGCACGTCATCGTCAATCGTCAAAGTGGTTCGCATCGTCGATATACCAGGATTCATCATGCATCTTACTTCAAATTGGCCTTGGACTTGGGCTGCAACTCATTTCCCCACCGCATACCCCCGCCACAGATACTCCAACGCCTCGCCCAGCGTCTGTTGCTTCACCGCGTGGTCCACATGCCCTGCATTCTTCGCAAACACAAATTGGTAGTGATACCCCTTCGCAGCCAGCGCCCGCGCCATCAACTCATTCGCCAACACCCAATCGTGCATCCCGTCCCGCATCGCATTCGGGTTGTACAAGTCCCGGTCGCCCACCTCCATCCACAAACGAATCGGCTTCTTCTCCGTATTCGGGATCAGATGTTCATGAAACTCCCACGCCCCATGCGGTGTCTCCGAGTTATGTGGCCACTGCTGATTGATATAAGTCCCCGAGTAAGTCAGCACGCGGTGGTAAAGCTCTGGATGATGCCAGGCCATAATCAGCGCGCACGACCCTCCCGAGCTGCCGCCCATCGTCGCGCGCCCTTCAGGGTCGTGCGTCAGCTTCACATGCGCCTCGGCCTCCACGCGCGGCAGCACCTCCGTCTCCACAAACTCCGCATACCTGCCCGACATCGTGTCGTACTCCAGCCCCCGCTCGCTGCCCTGCGCATCGCCGCCGCCGTTGCCAATCGAGATCGCAATCATCACCGGCACTTTCTTCTCGGCAATCAGGTTATCGAGCACGGTAAACAACAGCCTGTCCGGCCCATCCGCGCCCACAATAAACGGCGCAGCCGTCCCCGCAACATACTGCTTCGGCACATACACCGCGACCTTGCGCATATACGGTGCAGGATGACTCGTCGTCACCACCAGCTTCGCCGGGTCCTGCGGATCGGGACTCCCAAAGGTTCCCGCCTCCCGCGCAATCCCCGGATAAATCTTGCTCTCCGTCGAACTCATCGTGAACTCAACAACCATCCCCTGCGGCACGCCAGCTTGGACGCTTGCCTCCAGCGCCGCCGGATGCGTCGGCCCCAGGACAAAATTCCCATCGGCATCCGCTGGCGCATTCGTCCCATCCGGCAACTCCTTCGCCGCCACATACCCCGCCGTCGCAGGATCGCGCACAGGAAACGGCGCATGCGCAGGCCGCGCCGGCGTAGCCTGTGCAGGTACGGCAACCGCACCGGAAGGCATTGGCGCAGCACTCTGCTGCCCCGCCGCCAAACAAGCAACACCAATCATCCCAGCCAGGAAAGAGACATTCAGCAAGCGGTTCATCCTATCCTCCAACGGCGCAATTATTTCATCCACGGCCCAAGCCTGGCTCATGAAGCGTGAAACAGAGGGAAGCTTCGGTGTTAACCCCCGCGTTACGCTCAACGGTAGATTTTCGATCCCGGTTACCGTACCCTATCCACAAGGAGACCGAGCGATGGAAGTGCAACTCACACCCGAGCAACAAGCCTTAGCCCGCAGCGCCGTCGCGGCGGGCCGCCTGCGCCGCGAAGAAGATGCCGTCGCCGAAGCCCTTGCTCTCTGGGAAGAGCGCGAGCGCCGGCGCGCCGAGTTTCACGCTACCCTCGCCTCCCTTGCGCGTGGAAAAGGCCGCGAGGTCCTGCCGGAATCCATACGCCAGCCCGCCTCCGATCTAAAAGAGCGCGAGCAGGAACGTCCGCTCGAAGTGGAACAGTGGTTTCGAGAACTCACCGCATTGAGCCAGAGCCAGGCGACAACACCTTTGCTTCCCGACGGCGCAATCGATTGGGAATCGATCTTCGGCAAACGCAACCTGTAAATAAAAATTTGCTGAATCGCAAGGCAGTGCGCCGCTTCAATCGCATCTCCTGCTTGCAAGAGCAGGAAGGGGTGCGGTTGCAGGTGGCGCCGCAAGGGCGAAGTAAGTCCCAGGTATCAAAATCGAGTTCTGGGAGTCGGTAGTGGGTTAGTTTGAAGGGTACGGGCTTCAGCCCGTACATAAATGCAGCAAAATCAATGCGGGCTTTAGCCCCTGAGGGAACAAATACTCAAACTGACCCAATACCTGGAAGTCCGGCATTCTGCCTAATGGGAAAATATATACTACTATTGCAAAATGACAGAAGAGGAGCGATCCATGTCGTTGACCCGTAATTTTCGAGAGACGGTGCAGGCGCGAGTGCGCAACGATCAGGAGTTTCGCCGCGGCCTGCTGAGCGATGCTATCGAGTCTTTGCTGGCCGGAGAATCAGAATTAGGCCGTGAGATTCTGCGCGATTTCATCAACGCAACCCTCGGCTTTCCCGCGCTGGCCGAGAAGACCGGAATCCACGTAAAAACCCTCCACCAGATGTTCGGCCCCAAAGGCAACCCAACCGCCGCAAATCTCTTCAACATCATCGCCTGCTTGCAAGAGCATGAAGGGGTGCGGTTGCAGGTGGTGGCGTAGGCGCGCCGCCGGCAGCTATGTATTCGCATGGTATCTTCCGTTGCGATGGATATAGGGTTAGAGAGACCATCTGTGAAACACTGCCTCCATGCGCTGGGAGCCGTTCCAGTTCCGAGGGAAAATCTATGACCTCGCTCATTTGCATCCCCGTCTGCTGACTTATGAACAGCCGGCAAAAGGCGATGCTCCAGCGCGGGTTTACAGGGTTGAAGTGATCTTTGGATTGCACTGTTTCACCCGCGCAATGGATCAGGATCAGCCTCACGACAATGCGCTCCTCTATCGGGATGACCGGGAGACGCGGGTCTTCGACTTTGCTCGCTATGAATTATCGAAGCGGCTTCCGGAAATCATTGAGGGACTGGCTGCGCGAAAGTGCTACCACACGGGCAAAGGCAACTTTTTTACTGTTGAAATTGTGCGCGAGGATGGAGCGGTCATTGAGTACGACATTTTCTTTGCCGCCTCCCGCTCCGGCGCAAGAGGCAAAATCAATCTCTTTGTCCAAAGCGCCTACGTCCGCGACGCGAATTACGCATCCAGCCGCCCGCACCGCAAGCCGATTGGTTTTTACGTCATTCTCTTCAATACGCTGAATCGCAAGCGCATCACGGCGCCCAAATAGCAGAAGGACCCCGCGAGGAGTCCTTCTGTCGAGCAAATAATCGGACCTCTTGAATATCCCCACGCTTGGGTGGAGGCCATTTCTGGCGGGATCAACGCACGGCTTTCGCCGCCCCGTTCATACGCTGACATCTCAAAGTATACGCCTTCTCAAACAGAAATCAAGACGGAATCTTCAACCCCAAAGGCAACCCAACCGCCGCAAATCTCTTCAACATCATCGCCTGCTTGCAAGAGCATGAAGGGGTGCGGTTGCAGGTGGCGTAGGCTATGCAATCTATGCCAGAACTCCGGATTGAAAGACGCTACCGGGGTTCTGGCGATTTTCTCTCCATCGCTCGACCTCAGTGCCACAATAAGGTGCCGAGGTAGATCAGGGCAGTCAAGAGGGTTGCCCCAATGCGTATATGCGCCTTGGTCTTGCTAACCTCGGAACGCTGAATTTCAATCAGAAGCTCAATCATGACAGCTCCTTCCAGATGCGAAGGCGTTCCACATCCGATCTGGAGACTGCCCATGAGCGTTGCCCGAGACGAAACGCGGGAAGCTTCTCTTGTTTTATCCATCGACGAATTGTTCGCGGGGAGCAGCCTATACTGCGCGCAGCATGGTGAACTCGGATGGTATCCGGCTCAGACTGGCTGCAAGAGCTAAAACATGTAACGGTCGTCATACTCGCCTCCAAAACTGTTTGAGTTAGTTTTGGAGTGTGCCAACTATCTTGAATATCGCTGGACTCAGGCACACTCGAATTCTTGGCTGATAAGAGGCCAGAATTCGGTCTTGGGAGGATGGCTTCCGTGTAGCAGGAACCAGAATCTACGCGACCAGCTCACTGCGCAGAAACGCGACTCTAGTTGGTAGAGAGCGCGTTTGATAATTTGTATTTTGCGAAAGATGCGCTGTCTTAGCTTCTGCGTACTTTCTCCATAGAGGATGAAGCGAAGAACGTAGGCGTACCTGGGAGCGCAAAGCGTATGTTGCGAAAGCTCGATTAGGTCCAGAACGTGATCAAAAGTGAACTGGATCTGGATACTACTGGCCGACGGTTCAGTTTTGAATTCCGTCCGCTGGCGCTCTGCCCATGCTCTCAGCGCACATAAGGCAGATTCCTGCTCGGCCTGAATACGGTCCAATGCATCGATAGCATCGTGCAGATTCTCTAGGAACTGGCCGCTAATGTTGTATGGGTTTGAAACCGACACAGCGGCCAGAGACTCATACCCATTTGCATTGGAAGGCTGAAATGAATTCCAACCATTGCTCTGCGTCAGGCCACTGAGATCGTAGACGTTTTCTACAATGCCCGGTTCGCTGAAATGGAGCGCCGGGTTCGCCCGGTATTCCACATCGTCAACTCCGGGGATGTGGGAAATCAGATTTGGTGTTGAAACTTCAATCATCCTACCACAGTAGTTGTGGACTTGTGGGAACCGATTGTAGGCAACGACCTCCTTTCGTTCGGAAAATTTATACCCTACCTCAGAAACTGCATATCCTGGGCCAGAAATCGCATACCGGAAGTCAGAGACAACGGGTTCTGACACAGAATCCACGTATGGAGCAATTTTGGACACACCAAACTCGTTGCCCTGCGTTCGCAGACCATCGAGCAACCAAATCGAGTTGGCGTTAGCTGCCATGAGAGAATTCTACCGCCGCTTGGATTCGTGTGAAAGCATTATGGCCGCTAATTTATGCCCGGCATTGTCCGGGCTGAATCCGAGGCGTCCCCCTCACTTCTTCAGCGGCTTCCGCGCAAAGTAATACAGCGAGAAGGCCAGCGCCGCAAACGCAATCACCGACACATAATTGTTGTCCAAAAACGTATGCGGGAAATTGAAAATATCCCGGTTGTCGGCGAAGGTCGATTCATACAGCTTGAGCGCCACGCCCAGCAACCCTACAATCCCTCCGGCTGCAATCAATCCCGAGGCATACAACGAGCCTGCTGAGATCTCGCTCTCCGTCTCCGCCGCGTCGCCTCCTGCCTTCTTCACTGCCTGATCCACAAGCCAGCGCACCACGCCGCCGCAAAAAATCGCCAGCGTCGTGCCAATGGACAAATACGCGCCCACGGCAAAGCTCAGCGAGCGAACCCCCAGCAGCTCCACGCCGATAACCAGAAACACGCCCAGCAGCACCAGCCCCCAGGCCAGCTTGCGCGTCAGAATGCCGTTGATCACCGTCGCCATCAATCGAGCCTGCGGCGCGGCGGCCTTCTCGCTGCCGATGCCCTGCACCCACTGCACCTCAATCCGCTTGGTCGTGGGCGAATACAGATACTTGCCGTCGGCCAGCTCCGCCGAACCCAGCGCGTTCAGCACCAGATACTCGCCTTTGTGGTGCGTCACCGACGACTTATCCGCGCCAATCACCGGAAACTGCTCCGGCAGCCCTTTCGCATCGCTCTGCAACGCAACGCCCGCGTGAGCTGCATTGATGTCCCAAGTTTGCCCCGCCGCGCGGAAGCTCTGCAACCCAATATTCATCGCATTCAGCGTTACGCCAATCGAGATCGTCGAAACCACGACGCCGATCATCAGCGCCAGTTGCTGTAGCCGAGGCGTAGCGCCGATCAGGAAGCCGGTCTTCAAATCCTGCGAGGTATCGCCTGCGTTGGCCGCGGCAATGGCCACCGTGCCGCCAATCGTAATCGCCAGTGCCGCGTAGGCCGAGGCCGTCCACCCCTCCACCAGAAACACCGCGCAGGTGGCCATCAGCGTTGCAATCGCCATTCCGGACATCGGATTAGCCGAACTACCGATCAGCCCCACAATCCGCGAACTCACTGTCACGAAAAGAAATCCGAAGACGACAATCAACAACGATGCGGCGAGGTTCGGCAAGATGCCCAGCGACGTTCCCGGCACCGGCTTGAAGTAGAGGAAGAAGAAGGTCAGGGCAACCACAGCTATCGAGCCCAGAACCACGGTGCGCATCGACAGATCATCTTCGGTACGCAGCGGTTTAGCGCCTCCAGCATCTTTGCCTCCGCGCATGGTTTTAAATCCGGAAGTCAGCGCGGAGATAATCGTCGGCAGCGTTTTGAGCAGCGTAATCAGCCCCGAAGCCGCCACTGCCCCCGCGCCCATCGGCCGGATATAGGTCTTCCATAGGTCGCTGGGGTCCATCTGCGCCACCGGCACGGTGCCGGGATAAAGCGGATGCCCGAGTTCCTTGCCGAAGAAATAAATCAACGGCATCAGCACCAGCCACGAGAAGACGCCCCCGGCAAAGATCACTCCGGCAACCCGCGGCCCGATAATGTAGCCCACGCCCAGATACTCAGGCGTTGCGTCCGCCTTAATCGCCGAGCCTTTCAAGATATGCTGCGGGCCGAAGTCCGGCTGGAACTCCGGCGTGCCCGGCCAGGCCTTGAATAGATTCTCGTTCTGGAAAAAGGTATAGACGGCGCCCAGCCCGAGGCCCAGAAAGACGCGGCTGGCAAACGATCCACCCCGTTCACCGGCAATCAGCACATCGGCGCAGGCTGTTCCCTCCGGGTATTTCAGATTGCCATGTTCTTGCACAATCAACTGCCGTCGCAGCGGAATCATAAACAGCACGCCCAGCCAGCCGCCGATCAGCGCCAGCATGAAAATGCGCGAGTATTCGAGGTCAAAGCCGAGAAAAACCAGCGCCGGCAAAGTAAAAATCACGCCCGAAGCAATCGATTGGCCCGCATTGCCGGTCGTCTGGACAATATTGTTCTCCAGAATCGAGGCCCGCCCGAAAGCCCGCAAAATACTGATCGACAGCACCGAGATCGGAATCGACGCGGCCACCGTAAGCCCAGCGCGCAGACCAACATAGACTGTTACGGCTCCAAAGATGACGCCGAAGACGGAACCGAGCAGCAGGGCGCGGAAGGTAAACTCGGGACGGTTTTCTGAAGCGGGTACAAAAGGTTCAAACTCTGGCACGCAAGGCCTCCTCGGAGTGGTTCTGGCACAATATCCCTGAATAGGGGAGTTTAGCAGTGAGGCTGTAAGGATGCACAGTGGGCCTTTTTCATAGAAAATAATCGCTCCGCCGGCAACAACTGTGTATTCGGTCATGTTCTTAGCAAGTGCAGATGTCCGGTTTTCTGAGCGAGTGAAATGTCCGGT
>CAZHKN010000109.1:0-15192 GCA_964532725.1 uncultured Occallatibacter sp. | reverse complement strand
GTTGCCCGAAAGTCCAGCGCTACCCATCACATGGCCTGCAGTCACACTGAAATCCGCAGCACCGGAAACCGGCTCCAGCTTCATCGCCAGCATCTGCTCCCAGAACTGGGAATTCGCCTTTATTACGCTTTGTTCGTCCAATTGTGCCCACATATTTTGATCTCCCATCACAAATCCCCAAGGAACGGTTTTCATCCCGCCTGCTCCTGCGAGCGCCCTCCAGGCGGATGGTTTTCCACCTCAGGGGAGCTACGGTTGGCGACGAGTGCGCATTCCGTTCTTAATTTCTACTCATCTCATCGGACGATTATCAAAATGCGTTAATATACTGCGGTGGGGGAATGTTCCTTGGTCATGTGAGAATCCTAATGGCGGGCTGAATAACGCCGCTCTGTGCGGCAGGTCACTTGCAGGTTTCCTGGAAGAGGGGCAATCTATACTTAGGGAGAGGTGCGCGATGCTGGAGTCTGATCGTGATCGCAGGGTAAGTCCGGCCGTACTTCTGGTGGCCACCAACTTAAACGATCTTGACCGGCTCATGCTCTTTGCTTTTGAGCAGTCTGCGGCGACAGGTGCGCGCCTGTTGCTGCTACATGTGGTAAGCCCCAGCATCTCCCTGAACGAAGAGCCGGACGGCGTTTTTGATCATGATCGCGCTGCTGTGCTGGAACGCGCAGGCACTGCCATGGAACCTTGGTGCGCCTTGGCCCGCCGCCGCGGCGTGGCCTGTGACGCATTGGTTCTGGAAGGCTCCGCAGCCGCGCAAATCTCCGCCGCTGTCCGCCATTACGAGGCCGATCTTCTGCTGATTGGAGCGCATAGCGGCAACCGGGAGGGCAAACCCCTGCTTGGTTCGGTAGCGGAAGTAGTTCTGCGCACTGTTAATGTTCCCATTCTGACCGTCGGCCCAGAGGCCCACCTGCCGAATGCCAGCGGTGAGCGCGAGGCTCTGGTGATTCATGCCACGGCATTGGCGCCAGCCTCGGTGATGAGTGCTGCGCTGGCCAGCCAGATTGCGGCATCCAATCTGGCTCGGCTCCTGCTGCTGCATGTTCTGCCTCCCGTCGAGCAGCCAAAGCCGAAGCAAAGTGCCGATAAATCGAGTTTTGGAAAATTTGACTGGTCGAGCCTCAAGCAACCGCCGCAGCGGATAACAGTAGTCGAAGAGGAAGTCCCCGAAGCGCTCTGCGAACTGCGTATGATGGCTGCCCAGCTCTCGGAGGAATTTCCCGTTGCAGTTGAGGCCTCTTTAGCCCACGGCAATCCATTCATTGAGATTCTAGCCGTGGCCGCCGAGCGCCAGGCCAGCCTCATCGTTCTTGACTCGGCGCCCCGCGCAGCCTTCGACAACCTGACCCGGGACCGCGTCGCGACACAGGTGATCGCCCACGCCCGCTGCCCAGTGCTCACGTTGCGCGACTCCTCGGTCCGCACCGCAGAAGCCGATCCGGAGCGGCTGGCGATCCGGCGCTGAGATCAGAAATAGAAAGGCGTCCCAGAGCCTACCCTTCGACTCCGCGACATAGCAGAGAACATACATCTATCCGCATCTCATCTCCGGAAACCGGAGATGAAGCACCAGATTTCCCGATTGGAACCTTGGCAATGAGAATGTCTTTGGCAAGCAACTCCGGGTAGAGGGTGTCTGGATTGCTGGTGAGGGCGTAGTCGTCCCAAACAACCCACTCATGGCGCGAAGAATTTGGCTGCGGGTGAGAATGCCGGGCGGGATGCGCTTCAACAGGAGGGTGACTTTGTCTCGCCCGACATTGCCCAGAAGTCCTTCCCTTTTCCGTCGCCGCCGTTATGGAGTACGCGGAAGCCCAGGTTGGCCTCGTAGAACCGCTCTAGCCGATTTGCACCTGCGACTGCAGGAAGTCTCGCACCGCGGTTTGCCCGAAGTATGCCGCGGCGCTTTCGGGCGTTGAATTGTAGAGGTCTTCCTTTATCGACAAGTCTGCGCCCTTTTGGACCAGAAACTTCGCCATCAATAGATGTCCGCACTGCGCGGCAAGATGAAGCGCGGTGATCCCCTCGCCGTGGGTCAAGCCGCCAAAGGTAGCCTTCTGATTGACATCCGCTCCATGATCCAGCAGCCAGGCCGCCGCCTCGATCCGATTGCAGAATGCCGCCCAGATGAGCGGCGTGCCTCTATACGGATCGGCGTTCAGGCGCGCACCCGCTCGGACGAGCCGCTCCAGCACCGGCAGGCGATTGCTCTTGCATGCCCAGACAAGCGCTTCGTCGAGGACCTCTTGCGGGTCCGTCGTGGGTTGCCAGCCCGGAAAGCCGCTATGCGGACGATAGAAGCCTCGAGCAGCGCAGGCATCGGACGTGAGTGTGCCGTCGGGGTTAAAGCAAGCATCGACCAGTTCAGGGATGCCGAGACCGGCAGCTGCGCGAAGGTTGCTCGGAGCCAGCGAATGGCGACCCAACAAATCAGCCACCTCACGATGCCCCCAGAACAGCGCGGCAATTAGTGGAGTGCCACCCGCACCGTATGCTTCCGCGTCCAGCGCCGCACCTTTTTCAATCAGCAAGGCGGCAATCTCCGGCTGGTTGGCGTATGCGGCCGCATGGAGCGGCGTCCAACCGCGATCATTGGCCTCGTTGACGTCGGAACCGGACGCAAGCAATTCCTCGATTGCAGTCAGGCCGCCTTTCCAATCCGCCTTGCCGGCGAAGCTGACAGCGAGATTCAGCAGCGTGTTGCCATTTGTCCCCCGCTCGGTGGATAAGCGGGGATTCGTGTGGAGCAAAGCTTCGAATCCAACGACATCGCCTGCCTGCAACGCGGCAAAGGCGGCCATTAACGGTTCAGCCGCCGCCAGGGTGGGGTTCGAGGCAAGAAGGTTCACGCGGTTTTCCAGGTCGTTCCAGGTTTCAAAGCCGTGCTCCCTGGCATAGACCAACCGCGCGTCGCCCTCGGTGAAGGGAGCTTGCAGAATTTCCTCGTCGCTCCAATCGGAGAAACGCGGGTGCCATTCCCGAATCTGTTCCAGTGCTGCCGGACCCGCCGAAGTGCGCGTTCGGAGCAAGCCATGAACGCGCTCTGTAACCCAGGCCATGTCCGCAACGAACAGCCGTGTGGGCTGCGAACGCAAAGACGGCTCGGCGTAGGCCTTCAGTTTGGGCCAACTGGAGAACCCTTGTTCACGAGCGAGGACAAATTGCGCATCGTGCAGAGAGACACATTGGCGTATGACGCTCGCGTCTAGCGCGACCCAGCGCGCGTGGTTGCGCAGCAGCCGGGAGAGAGCTTCTGCATTGCCAGACCGGATCGCTCGCAAGAGTTCGCGGGCCTGCTTCTTCTGTTGTTCAAGATTCAAGGCATCCTCCTTCGTATGCCTGGTCCGCATGACAGGCGAAAGAGGGTCAACACAGAGTGATGCCTCAAAAGATCAGGTGGGCGCAGCCCTTTCCGCGGACAGGACGCGTCCTGGCCGCGTCTGGAAATCAGCATACCAGAGTCGCGAATCTTGCACCAAAAGTCCAGGTTGTCAAAAACGGTGTGGTGTAGCGCTGTGAGCTATAGCTAGGGAACATTGCCGGGACTAGAGATGGACGGGCATGTGGTGTTGCCGAGGCAACTTGCGAACAGAATCTACGCGGTCAGCCGTTCCAATTGCTCGGGCTTGGTGATGGTCATGCTGGAACCCTTGATGGTGATCCACTGGTCGCGGCGGAATTGATTCAGCAACCGGGTGACCGTCTCGCGGGAGGTGCCGGCCATATTGGCGATCTCCTCGTGTGTCAGGGCCATCGTGAAGCGAATCTCCGGCTTGCCGCTGGCAGCCGAGTGGCCCCAGTCGAGCAAAAGCCGCGCCAGCCGCCCGGCAGCCGAGCCGGAGAGGGCCAGACGCTTGGCGTCGTGGAAGACGGTGAGATACTCGCCGCTGAGCGCCTGGGCGGCATGCATGGAAGCGATGCCGTGGCGGCCTAGGAAATCCACAAACTCCTGCTTGCGCACGGTTTTTACCTGGCAGGGTTCAATGGCTTCGGCAGTGACTTCATGGGGAACGTTGGCTAGCACCGCGCTGAGGCCCATCACGTCACCGGGACCGGCGATCTTGAGAATCATCGTCTTGCCGTCGCGGGAGGTGGAAGAGATTTTTACTTGGCCGAAACAGACGACAAAGACATTTCGCGCCGTGTCGCCCTCGGTAAAGAGCTTGGCTCCGCGGGCATGGCTCATCATCACGCCGATGCTGTCGTAGTCGCGCAAGGCATCCGGTGTGAGATTGCAGAACATTCGCAGATGGCGATGCTCGCAATTCAGACAATCTTCCGGAGGGTGATGTGAGTGCAGCGAGGCCATAGAATATCCGCTGTGAAATTTGAGTATAACGCATCTGGTTGATGCGGCATAGCTGGATTTGGATGCAGGAAGGGATTCGCCGGTTCCAATCCCGGCTTTTTCCCAATACTTAACAATTCATCGTGCCGGCGCTCACAGGCTCAACTGCGAAAGGTACTTCCAATTGCGGCGCAGGCTCTCTTCCACCGGCACGTCGTATCCATCCTGATCGACAAAAAACTGGCGGACGCCAAGCTGGTGGGCGAGGCCAAGGTTGGCCTTCCAGTCGATGGCGCCGGAACCGGCCTCGGTATAGTGGGCTGCGTGCTCATCGGGGGCATAGGTTACGCCGGTCACCGGCTTGCGGTCCTTGATATGGATCAGCTCGAGCCGGTCCTTGTATTTGCGCATAAGGTCAAGGGGGGCTTGCCCGCCCTCGATGGCCCAGTAGATGTCGAGTTCGAGGCGGATGGCTGGGTCCAGCTCCCGCATCAGCACGTCGATTCCACGCCCGCCTGGCAGTGGTTTGTACTCATAATTATGCGGGTGGTAGCCGAATTTCAATCCGGCGGCGCGGGCTTTGGCGGCAGCTTTATTCAGATGCTGAGCGGCCTGATGAAAGCCGTCCAGCGAGTTCCAGAGCGAGTGGTCGAGCATGGGGCAGATCATGTATTCGAGGCCCAGCTCGGCGGCGTAGTCCACATGCTCTTCGAGGGTGGCGTAGTCGAAGTGTCCGCTGGGGGCCTTTAAGCCGGCGTTGGTAATTAGAGTCTTCAAATCTTTTGCCGGACGGTTGTAGACCAGCGGGTAGGTCTCGATGCTGGCGTAGCCGATGGAGTGAATTAGCTCCAGCGTGGGAACGAGGTCTTTCGGTCCGAGCCGGTCGCGCACCATGAAGATCTGCACGCCGAACTCAAGTCCGGAACGGGTGGTTCCCTTTTGGGCTTGGCTTTTAGAAGAAACGGCGGCGCCGGCAACGGCAGCAGCGGCAAGAGAAGTAAAACGGCGGCGGGTCAACAAAAGGGTCACCTCAATGAACCCCAACAGCATAGTGGATGGAGGCGAGAAGTGGGAAGGGGCGGATTGGTCGATCTATGCGAGGGCGTGGATTTGGAGCCTCGGCTCACTTTGGCTTTGTGCAAAACCTCGCATTACATCCCGCTTCACAAATACGAGAATGAGCTACACTGGCTTTCATGAATCGCCAGCTAATTTTTACAGCACTACTTCTGATCATTTCCACTTCGGGGACAGCGATTGGCCAGCAGTCTGATCTTGCCGTCGTCAAGACCATCCAGCTCACCAGTACGTTGGACGGATTTGACGGCACCTTGGAGTTGCTTGAAGATGGCCGGATTACCCCAGAGGTACAAAAAGAACTCTGGGGCATGGGCTATCCAGATACGGCCTTTTATGGGGATGCAGAACGAATCAAGCTGTTAACGGTTCCTGCTCTTAAACACGCTGTTTTGCGGCTTGAAGATGCGCATCACGAGATCGTTTACAAGAAAACCCTTGAGCGGGAGTTAGCAAGGATACAGGTTGAAGCTCTCCATCCGGGACAGCGGACAATTCTCATCACCACTGACCTGTCCATTGGAATGGGGTCATACGCTGGCCCAAGCACTGAGCTTTACCAGGTGAGTAGCAGGAGACTGGAAGCCGTAACAGCGCGATACGAGAAAACCGGAGAAGTTGACCCTATACAGATGATGAGTTCACTCAAGACTGCCTGGAAGCTGGCGTCTCCAGGTCCAGGCGAGACAAATCAAAAAGATATACTTGAACTCGCTTGCAGACCGAATTGGGAGGTAGAAAATACTAAATTCTTCAAGATTTATTCGCGCTATCACTGGGACGGTAAGCAATGGGTTCTATACGGAAAGAAGGTTCCAGGGATGTGGGAAAGCGATGACGGTTTTCCGCCTTCACAGCGATTCCCTGGCCCCGCTATGCAGAGAACGAAATAGGTTGCGGGGTAATTCTACCTATTGGTAGGCGATCAGCGTTGCCGCGATCACCAGATGAATCCCCGCCAACAAAAGACCGCGCCGCCAGTTCATGACCGACAGAGTACGCGAAGACGGGTCATGGAAGCAAAGAGCCGGATGCAACTGTGCACACAGCTTGTGTACGAGGGCAGGTACTCTGGAGCATCGAGCGAAAGCGATCTCAATTTTCAAACCAGCCATAGCCCGGTGATGTGCATCACTTCGTGAAATCCCCTCCGTGGTAGACTCCCGTTATGCGGAGCAGTGCCTTCCAGCGCGCGGCATTAGCCATCTTCTTGATGGGTTCGTTGCTTGCGCCGTTTGGAATCTGCCTGCAAACCGCGCACAAGACAGCGCATAGTTGCTGCGCGCCTGCATCTGGGTCCAGCATCGCCGCGCAAACCAATTGCTGCACCGTTGGCGCTTCGCTGCCAGCCGTTGTTGTTGCACCGGGCCTTCCCGATTCGGCCCCGATCCTGGTTGCGCAGGAGCTCATCTCCTCCGATGAACTCTCTTCGCCGAGCGAATTGTCGATCTCGACTGCGACTCCTCCACAGTCTCCGCCTACAGGCGCTTTCATCTTAAGAATCTAGCTCTCAACTTCCGCCGGGTCTTTCCTGGGGCGCGCATCTCTGCGCCCTGGCGTATTTTATTGCCCACTTATTCGGAGTTGAAGAGTGAAATCCCTTTATGCAGTCGCGCCACTTGTGCTGGCGCTGTCGATAGCTTGCTTCGGGCAGACGGAGCCGGGATCAATGCCCGCGCGTAGCCTGAATCCCAACACGTTTACTGTCGGTGAGGCCGTTGCCGCTGCGCTTGAGAACAATCTTGAGATCCATGGCGCAGCGCGGCGGCTCTCGCTAGCGCAGATGAAAACCAGCACTGCCCGCAGCCTCGACGACCCGATGTTGCAGGTGCGCGACTGGGAGACGCCGGTGACAAAGCCCTGGGATTTGAACCAGGCGCAGTTGATGGTGATGGTGCAGCAGACGTTCCCCAATAGGCAAAAGCGGGAGATGCGCGCGCGGCTGGTGGAAGATGACGCAAGCGTGACGGCTAGCGACCTGGAGACGCTGCGTCAGGATGTCGCAGCAGAAGTGCGCAAACTCTGCGCGGACTTGATACGTAACTCCGACGAAATGACGCTGCACGAGCGCCAGGAGTCTCTGCTCAAGGAGGCGCTCGCTGTCGCGCTAGTGCAGTACACCACCGGCAAGGTTCCGCAGGCGGATGTGCTGCGCGCGCAGATGGCGCTGACCCGGCTGAGTGAGCATCTGATCGAACTCGACGAGGAGCGGGATACGGCGCGAGCGCAGTTGAATGTTTTGATGGGACGCCGTCCTGACGATGCGATTGAAATTGCCGGGAGCTACACAGAGTCCGCGGCCCTGCCTTCGCTAGCGGAACTGGAGCAGGCGGCGATGGAACATCGGCCGGAGCTGGCTGCTCTGCGCGCGCAGAGGTCAAAGTCAAAAAACGAAAGCAAGATGACCCAGCTCGCGATGAAGCCGGATTTTACCGCCGGTCTGGGTTACATGCTGATGCCCGCCGGTTCCTCTGCGCGCAACGCTTACATGGCCGAGCTTGCATTCAATCTTCCCCAGTTGAACCGCGCGCGTCATGAGAATGAAACGAAGCAGGCCGTTGCGGCCACCGATGTAACACAGGCAGAGCTGGATGCGCGCGCGACTGCGGTCTTCCTGGAGATTCGCGAGGCGCAGATCGCTGTGCTCAGCGCCGAGAAGCGCGTCAAGCTCTATCGCGACACCCTGCTGCCGCAGGCCGAAGCATCGTTCAAAGCGTCTACCGCCGCTTACCAGAATAATCGCGCGGAGTTCATGAGCCTGATCGACGCTCAGAATCTTCTGCTCGATGTTGAGACCGCAACCTACAAAGCATCAGCGGCTACCGATGCAGGGATGGCGCAACTGGAACGCGCCATCGGTGAGCCGGTTGCAGATGCGATGAACCGGGACAAAGAGAGGACAAGTAAATGACATCGAGAGAAAAGAAAGTCTTCGCGCTGGGCGGAGGCGTTGGAGTTCTGATTGCAGCGCTGGTCGCCGGAGTTCTGGTTGCAAAGCAAATTCGCCCGGTTGTTGCGTCCTCCGCAGCGGCAATACCGGCTATGACCACTGCGAGCCACGCGGGGCAGGAAGCGCAACAAGGCACGGAACCCGGCACAACGGTCTCGCTTTCTCCGGCTGAGATTACCGCGGCGGGTGTGCAGGTAGCCGAGGTGCGGACCGCAACACTGAAAACGGACATCGCCGCTTTCGGGCGCGTCGAGCAGCCGGAGTCGCAACTGGCAGCCGTGAGCGCGTGGGTCGGTGGCCGCGTAGACAAGCTCTACGTGCAGTACACCGGTGAACGCGTGCGGCGTGGTCAGGCCGTGGCCGATCTCTACAGTCCCGAAGTGGCCACGGCCATTGAGGAGTACCGGCTGGCAGTGGAGAATCGCAACCATCTTCAAAAATCGGATGACGCATTTGCGCGCGAGCAGGGCGGCGCACTGGTCGAGGCCTGCCAACGCAAGCTGGAACTATGGGGAATCGCAGAAAAACAGTACAACGCGCCGGCAACTGGCGGAGTTCCGCGCGTCACGATCTACGCCAACAGCGCAGGCAGCGTGGTGGAACGCAAGGTGACGCAAGGGCAGTATGTGAACGCCGGCGATACGCTGCTGACGGTGGCCGACCTGAGCGAGGTTTGGATCAAGGCCGATGTCTATGAAGAGCAACTGGCGCAGATTCACCAGGGGCAGGAGGTAGAGATTACCTCCGAGGCTGTGAGCGGCCAGACGCTGCACGGCCATGTGGAGTTTATCGAGCCTGCGGCCAATCCGCAGACGCGCACCGTGCCGGTCCATGTGCATCTCGCTAATCCGGGAATGCGGTTGTTGCCAGGCATGTTTGTAAGCGCCAGTTTTGTTAGCCGTGGCGCACAGCCGGGGATCGTGATTCCGCGTTCCTCTGTGCTGGACACGGGCACACGCAAGATCGTTTATCTAGCGAGGGCCAACGGAATCTTTGAAGCGCGTGAAGTGCAGTTGGGCACGCCTGCTGAAGATCTTTTCCCGGTATTGAGCGGGCTGGCGCTCGGCGACAAAGTTGTGCTCAACGGAAACTTTCTTATCGATTCGCAGGCGCATCTGAGTTCCGGCATGTCAGGACTCTATGGCGGATCAAAGGAGTTCGCTTCAGAACAGCAAACGCCGACCGCGCCGTCTTCGGGTCCCAGCAAGGATACAAAAGCGAGCGAGGCAAAGATAGTCTTCCACGCCGATCCCGATCCAGTGAAGGCCGGCGAGGACGCACAGTTTAACGTTAGCCTGACGGACGGAAATCAAAAACCGATTGCCGACGCCAAAGTCACGATGACGCTGCTGATGCCCGCGATGCCTGCGATGGGCATGACTGAGATGAAGAGTTCTTTCGATTTGCTATGGAACCCTAGCAGCCAGATGTACACAGCCAAAGGCCAGGCGCTGATGGCAGGCTCCTGGACTGTAATCGTCGAGGCGCACAAAAACGGCGGCGTGATCGTGAGTTCTCGCGCGCACCTGAACGCGAAGTAAGGGGAGCGAGATGATCAACCGCATAATTGAATTCTCGATGAAGAACCGCTGGCTGATTTTGACCGTCTATGCAGCACTCGCGGTCTGGGGCTACTGGGCGCTCATTCATACTCCTATCGATGCGATCCCTGACTTGAGCGAAAACCAGGTGATCGTCTTCACCGAGTGGGCGGGCCGCAGTCCGCAGGAAGTGGAAGACCAGATCACCTATCCGCTGACGGTGAATCTGCAAGGGCTGCCACATGTGCGTACGGTGCGCTCGTCGTCAGCCTTCGGCTTCTCAATGGTCAACGTGATCTTTGAAGATTCGGTGGACATCTACTTTGCGCGCACTCGCGTGCTGGAGCGGTTGAGCCTTGCGGGCAGCTTTCTACCCGCCGGCGTTACGCCGATGATGGGTCCGGATGCAACCGGCGTCGGCCAGGTTTTCTGGTATACGGTCGAGGGTCCATACGACAGCGGCACACTGCACTCGCTGCAGGATTGGTTCATCAAGTATCAGCTCAACTCCGTACCCGGCGTGGCGGAGGTGGCCAGCGTCGGCGGCTTTGTTAAGCAATACCAGATCGATCTTGATCCGATAAAGATGCGGGCGTACAACGTTCCGCTGAAGGATGTTGTCGGCGCGTTGGAGCGCAGCAACAACAACGTCGGAGCCAAGGTAATAGAGGCCGGAGATACCGAGGACATGGTGCGCGGCATTGGCCTCATCGGCGGCCTCAAAGACATCGAAAGCATTTCTCTCGGCGCAACCAACGGAACGCCGGTCACTGTTGGCAATGTGGGCAGTGTGCAACTGGGGCCTGAATTCCGGCGCGGTGTTCTCGACAAGGGCGGCAAGGAGGCCGTCGGCGGAGTTGTCGTCATCCGCTACGGAGCCAATGCGCGCGAAGTTATCAGCGCTATCAAGAAAAAAATCGTCGAGATACAACCGGGGCTTCCCGCAGGCGTAACAATTGTTCCATTCTATGATCGCAGTGTCTTGATCGATCATGCCGTAGGCACATTGCGCCATGCGTTGATTGAAGAGATCATCCTAGTTACTCTGGCGCATATTCTTTTTCTATGGCATTTCCGCAGTATTCTTGTCGTTACCATTCCTCTGCCACTGGCAGTGCTGGGATCGTTTCTGCTAATGAACGGCGCGGGTATCTCGTCGAACATCATGTCCCTGGGAGGCATCGCAATTGCTATCGGTGTGCTCGTGGACGCTGGCATTGTGATGACTGAAAACGTGATCCGTCACGCAGAGCAATACGATCATGAGTACGGCAACTATCGTGAGCACATCTTTGAGATCACGCTCAATGCCGCGCGGCTGGTGGGGCGGCCCATCTCGTTTGCAATGGTGATCATAATTCTCGCTTTCGTTCCCGTCTTCGCGCTCACCGGCATGGAAGGCAAGATGTTTCATCCGCTGGCCTTCACCAAGACCTTTGCCATGATAGGGTCCACAATTTTGGCCATCACGCTGGTGCCAGTGCTGTGCACGTTTCTTATTCGCGGCAAGCTGCATCGCGAAGACGAAAACCCGGTGATGCGACTGCTGCGCGCTATCTACCGGCCGGTTCTGGGGTGGGCGCTGCGCCATAGATTTATCACACTTGGCCTGGCGTTGGCTCTCTTTGGCGCAGCTGTTTATACGGCCACCACCATCGGCTCGGAGTTTATGCCGCCTCTCGATGAAGAGACGGCGCTTTTTATGCCGATCACCGATCCGCGCATATCGCTCACCAAGGCGACAGAGATTCTGCGCCAGCAGGATCGAATCATCGCCGCTGACCCAGCCGTGGCAATGGTTGTCGGTAAAGTCGGTCGTGCGGAGACATCGACCGATCCAGCTCCGGTGAACATGAGCGAAACTACGATCAGCTTCAAGCCTAAAGACCAATGGCCCAAAGGGCTGACCAAAGACGCCATCCTCGCGCGGCTCGATGAGCAGTTGCAAATTCCTGGCGTGACGAATATCTGGACACAGCCGATCCGAAATCGCATCGACATGCTTTCGACCGGCATCCGTACACAAATTGGGATTAAAGTCTTTGGTCCGGACTTGAGTGTGATCGAGCAAAAGTCGGAAGAGATCAAAGAGGCAGTAAACAAGATACCAGGCGCGACCGATCTCTATGCCGAACGAACAACAGGTTCACCGTACCTTGAGATGACTGTAGACCGGCCCGCGGCAGACCGCTATGGATTGAATGTTGCCGACGTGGAAGACGCAATTGAAACCGCGGTAGGTGGAAAGAACCTGACCACCACCATTGAAGGGCGCCAGCGATTTCCGGTACGTGTGCGCTACGCGCGTGACTTCCGCGAAAACCCGCAACAGCTTGGCGACGTGCTTGTCGCCGGCAGCAACGGCGCGCAAGTGCCGCTCAACAAGGTGGTCACCATCAAGACAACAATGGGTCCATCAATGATCAGCAGCGAAAACGGCCTGCTGCGCGGGTCTGTACTTCTCAATGTGCGCGGACGCGACGTTGGTGGCTTCGTCGAAGAAGCTCAGCATGTGGTGGTGCAACAGGTAAAGATGCCACCGGGTTACTACATCGAGTGGAGCGGCCAGTATGAAAACGAAATCAGCGCGCGCAAACGCCTGGAAATGGTTATTCCGCTTGTGCTCGTCGTGATATTCGTTTTGCTTTATCGCACTTACGGTTCGGCTAAAGAAGCTGCGCATGTGCTGCTGGCCGTTCCTTTCGCATTGACCGGCGGCGTCTTCATGGTTAAGGCGCTGGGACTCAACTTTTCTGTCGCCGTATGGGTTGGTTTCATCGCATTGTTCGGAACCGCGGTGCAGACCGGCGTGGTGATGGTGATCTATCTCGAGGAGGCTGTGACGCGGCGTATTGCAGCAGACGGCTATCTTACGCGCTCTGGTCTTCATGCGGCGGTAATGGAAGGCGCGCTGCTCCGTCTTCGCCCCAAGGTGATGACCGTGGCCACGGTTATTGCTGGCCTGTTCCCGCTGCTGTGGTCCACACGCACGGGGGCTGAATTCATGAAGCCGCTTGCCGCTCCTGTATTGGGTGGAATGCTCAGCTCGCTGATTCACGTGCTGATCGTAACCCCGGTAATCTTTACCTGGCTGCGGGAAAGGGAGCTCAAAAGCGATGGAATCGTATGATGCGCAGGATCTCCAGTGAACGGAATCGGAAGACGGGATCGTGGCAAGGAGAATGTTCCTGGCAACTCGCAACAGATTCGGCGCTGTCGGCCGGAGGCTTCTCGCATGGCATTGCGCAGCCAGAGTGATTGCCAGCCAGCTCTTTGTTTCCGTGGATAGAAAGTTATCATTGGCGAATGGTTTGGGAGAGTAATCCATGCGCCGAGCTATCCAAGAACAAGGGCAGTGATACGAAAATCTCTGGTGACGATTACTTGGCAAAGGCCGGATCGACCGCTGCCTGCATCGCCTGTTGAAACGCCTTCCACGGGCAGGAATCATCTGCCAAGCTGCAGCCAGGCACAAACAACGGCGCGCGCTCAGGTGGTTGGGCGAGGCTGAGCGGCGTGGCGCTCCGCATCTCCTCGATTGTCTGTGCGGTGTAGTAAGTACGCACTGAATACCCAGTGGAGTCGTGTTTCTTCCATAGTTCAAAGACCAGCGCGCCACCGGGAGGCGTGTCGTCGCGGCGGCCATCAATCAGCCAGTTCAGACCAAGCGTTCCTGCGATGTTGGAAATATTTGTATCGTGCCCGACCAGCAGCAGAATACGATCTTCCGGTCTGCTTAGCGCGTCCTGTACAGGCAGCCCGCTGACTGCTTGCTCCATCGACTTGAGAAGATGAAAAAGCATGTTGGAAGACTGGACGCGCGCGACATAGCCCGTGCGCCGCTCAATATCTTCGCTGGCGCAGTGAAGTTGAAGCAGAGCGCGGAGCTTCTGACCGTCGACGCGGCCCCAGCCCACATCTGTAATCTTCATGCCCTCTGCGTATTCCAGCAGTAGATCCTCTGTCATGCTAGAAGCTATGCCGAGAGGTGAGCGTAGATCGACCAGGTGATCGCCTTTGCCCGGGCCAATCGAGGAGGGGGAATCGAAGAGAGATTCGGCTTTGCTTGCTGGCGCGCAATCCGGCTCGGATGTGCATCCGCGCAATACCTCTTCCAGAGCTTCGAGCTGGGAGCGATATGCACTGGCGATTCCCTGTGGATTTGCGCCAATGCGCCCTGAGATTGCCGCAGTTGCCAACAACTTATCCGGGCTTCCAACCCCGGCTTCCAGAGAATGAAAGAGCGGGTCGGTAGTTCCCTCCGGCAGCGCATGAACATCGATAATGCAGCCAGGCGCAATGCCCGCGGCAAGCGCCTTTCCTGTCTGCCGTGTGCGCTGATCCGAGTCGGCAATGATCGTGATGCGATTCGCTTCCGCACAATCGGAAGATGTAAGCAAACCCTGCTTCGTCCATAACTCACGGTCGTAACTACCGAACTGAGTCATCAACTTATAGCCGTGCTCGGTGAGATAGGCGGGAGGAACGCTCCACGCAGGCCATGGCTGCCGGGAGTAGCGATTGAGCTGGTCCAGCTTACCGGTTGGTGAACGAACGCCGTGGCGGCTGATGACTGCGACAAACTTCAGCTCGTCCCCCTGCATCGGCGGGCTTTGCGCAGCAATAGCAATGGGATTCTGCGCGGCTAGGTGACTGGCCGCACAAAGAATGAAACTCAATCCAACAGAAACTGTCCCAACAGCAGCATGAACGTTCACTTGGTAGCTCCGCCGGTTGTGTAGATGCGAATTGCAGCTGCATCCTGCCCTGCTGCTGGAACGCCTACGTAAAGCAGATTCTGCGAAGGAACAAACAGAGCTGTCTTTGCTCCAGAGGCGGTCTTCACAACGCCAAGCGCATGCAGAGTTTTCATAGTGTCCACTTGATAAGCATCCACCTCGCCCGACCCGGCAACAACATAGACGCGGCGCAGGGCTGGATCATAGAACATATCATCCGCCCCGGCTGCTGTCGGCAGGCTATCAACTTCCTTGCCGCTCCTGGCATCAATTGCGATCACGGTTCCAGGCGTCCGGCAGGCGACATATAACAATTGATTCTCGCCATCAAAGGCCATCGGAACATTGTCAGCGGCCTTGGTCAGTTTCCAGTGCGCGGTAGTTGCTTTGCTCGCGATATCTACAACCGCGACCTCTTTGGAGTCCGCGATATTCACAAAGACGCGCCTGCCGGCAGAGTCAATGTCCAGCGCCTCGGGATGCGCTGCAACGGCGAGGTTCGAGAGCAGCGCGAAATGATCCGTATCGACGACCGCAACATAAGTAGGGTTGGCCGCATTACCGGTTCCGTGACCGACAAATAACTCA
>CAZHKN010000108.1:0-15193 GCA_964532725.1 uncultured Occallatibacter sp. | reverse complement strand
TGTCGATCACCGAGAGCGTGTCGTCCCAGGAATTGGCAACAAAAATCCGTGCTCCATCCGGAGAGAGAGAAAAGCCGCGCGGTACACGGCCTACAGCGATTGTCTTGATCGCAGCAAAGCTCGATGCATCCAGCACGCGCACCTCTTCGCTCTGCTGGCAGAGCACATAGAGCCGCGTGTCATCCGGAGAGAGCAGCACCTCCAGCGGCGAAGCATAGTCCTCGGAAGAATCACCATCCGCATGAACCGTATGATTTACAGAAAGTGCAAGCACCAGCAACGCGACGCCCGCAATTGCGGCGCAAAATACTGCGCGAATTGGAACGCAGCTTCTCACTTCCCGTCTCCCACCTTGGGCTCTTCAACGATCAGTACGCGATCCACGCTCAACTTCTCCAGCGCCTGCTCGCGGCCACTGGGCCAATGAACGATGAGTCTGTCGACAGTCGTCGCATCGCCCAGCCCGAAGTGCAGCCGCGAGTCGTCCTGCGAGAGATAGCCGGAGCCGGCCACGCGCTCCGCGGTATGCCGCTTGCCGCCGGCGAAGACTTCAACCCGCGCGCCGATTCCGTCGCGATTGCTCTTCGTCCCCTTGAGCTGAATCGAAATCCAATGTCCGGTATTGGTGGAAACGTTATGCACCAGCGTTCCCTTGCCGCCCAGATTTACGACAAAGGCATCCACCTTGCCGTCATTGTCGTAGTCCGCAAAACATGCGCCACGCGCTGTGGTGCGCTCGCTCAATACGGAACCCGCGCCGCTGGAGACATCGGTAAATTTTCCGTTGCCTATACCGCGAAAGAGTGTATGCTCCTGCGGAATCAGGTGAATCAGTCCGCCGTGAAAGATGAGAATATCGAGCAGGCCGTCGTTATCGAAGTCGTAGATGCCCGTGCCCCAGCTAACATATTGCGCGTTCACTTGCGAGACGCCGGTTTGCGCGCCAATGTCTTCAAAGCTCATTTTCCCGGTGTTATGCAATAACCGGTTGTAGTGCCCGTCCGTCACCCAGAGGTCAAGAATGCCCCGGCCCTCAAGGTCAGCGAATACTGGACCCATCGACGAGGTTGATTCGCCGTTCTGGCCAAAGGCCGTGCCGGTATCGCTCCCAATTTCCTCAAAGGTTCCATCATGCTTGTTATGAAAGAGGAAATTCTCGGTGCGGTCATTGGCTACATAGATGTCATCCCATCCGTCATTATCAAAATCGGCTGCGGTGACGCCCATGGTGCGGCCAACAAACGCGCCGAGGCCTGATTTATCAGTAACATCGGTAAATGTTCCGTCACAGTTATTGTGATAAAGCCGATTGGTCTCTCCCTCATAGTCAAGCGGACCCGGATAATTCGTTGGCGCATAAAAAGCGCGATATTTTGGATCGAATTTGACATAGCGGCCCACAAATAAATCGACGCATCCATCCTTGTCGTAGTCCAGCCATGTCGAACTAATCGCCCATCCATCTACTTTTATGCCGGCCTTGGCTGTTACATCGGTAAAGTGCCCGTTGCCATCGTTGTGATAAAGAATTGTCTTTCCGTATCCGGTAACCAATAAATCAACATATCCGTCGTTGTCATAATCCGCCGCTGTTACCGCCATTGCGTACATATCCGGATCGAGTCCCGATTGCTCCGTAACATCGGTAAAGCGGCCATTCCCGTCATTGCGATAAAGATGGTTATGCGGCGGAGGCACAGGTTTGTCTTTCAACGGATAGGGATGCATCGAATCATCGAGCGGCCGCCCATTGACTACATAAAGTGATTGCCTTCCCGAATTGTTGTAATCAAACCAGACGCACCCCGCGCCAGTGCCCTCGAGCAGGGAACCTAGCTGCCGTGAACCAAAACTATGCGTGAAATGAATTCCAGATTTATCGCTGGCGTCTTCAAACTTAATCGCCTGCGGTGAAGCAGACGGCACTTGTGGTGCGGCAGACGGCGCTTGCGCGCCACTCGCTACACTGGCCACTGGGGGAGCTGGCCGGGCCAAAGGTGCTTGCGCTGAGGCAATCGAGGCCGCGAAAAAAATCAATGTCAGGTATCGACCAGTCATGCTCAATTGCCTCCAGAGGTTTTGTCTGTTGAAATATTCGTCGGCTTATCGCCCGTCAAATCAACGGGAGTTGTAGAGCGCAATAGTACAGCCGGCACACGATTTTCAGAGGCGCGCTCTGGACCGGTATGGCAGCCGACGCAGATGCGCTGTTCCCCGCTGCGAATCCAGAACCAGCCATGTTCCTGTCGCACAATCGCTCCCTTGCCGTCGAGCAGCGCAAAGCGAATTGGCCTGTCGGACGGGACTTTTACGAAGAATGAACCATCTGACTCCACCGGCGCAGTCCCCATTAAAACAGCGTGGCCAGTTGTATCCATCGCCTCCAGACGTACCGAAGCAGGCGCGATTTTGAGATCTCCTTCGCGCGACTGACGCGCGTCGAGCGCGAGCAGATTTGCATAGCTCCAATCGTGCAATCCAGAGGGATGACGCTTGGGGCGCGTGCGGGAGGCAATGACCACCGGCTCTACAATATCCTTGCCTGAAACCGCATAAATAGTTTTCAGAACCGAATTACTCGCAGGCGATGAACCCGGCATCCACGATTTGAGCACATAGCGCGTAATAGAACTAATGCGAGCACTAACCAACCATGCGCCTGAGTCTGTCTCGGCAATGGCGCCGGCATACTCGGCACGTGGCGCATTGATCCGTGCTTCGGCCGCGTGTGCCGAGGTGAAGCGGGCCAGAGCGGCTCCATGCGTAAAGACCACGTCGCCTGAGGATAACTGCTTTCCTCCCCAGCGCGGCTGACCATGATCACAACGGTACGACTCGACTCCAGAGCCATCGGAGTAAACCAGAAATTCTTCCGGTGTGGCGCCAGTGCCCAGCGGGTAATTCGCCGTGAAGAGAATGCGCCCGTCGATCAGAACATCGTCTGGAATCGCGCTGGCATTCAGATACGAGAGCGGCAACAGCTTTGAGCCTGCGTGTTCATCAATAGGTGCAAGAGCCTTTGGAGCATCCGTACCCGCAGTCTCCAATTCATATCCGTGCGCGGTCTGGAGTGCATAGAGCAGGCGGCCGGCGGGAAGATAGAAAGGAAGGATCGCATTGCTATCTCCTGCAATGAGTTTTCGCAGCGAGTGATCGGCCAGAGTCAGTTCCCAAATCTGCCAGGGATCAGTTGCCGCTTGTTTGCCCGCAAAGAGCACACGTTTGCCATCGAACGAAATATTGGCATCGGCACTGGCGGCAAAGCCTGTAACCAGCGGCTCAACCTGCGCAGCATTCCCGTCATGAATCAGGAGCAGTTGCGCTCCCCGTGGAAAGCGTTCTTCATCCTGACTCGCGCCTTGCAGAGCGGCGAGTGGGCGGTACACTGCCGCGGCGGTAACGATGATATCCGGCTGCTGGGTTCTCACGGGTTGCGCCGAGAAAATGCAGAGCAAGGCGATCAGCCATGCCATGATTGCAGAATTCGCAATTGCGGGAAACAGTCTCATCCGACTGCCTCCATTGGCCGCGGCTCAGCCGAGTTGTTCTCTGATTCCAATTCGCGGAGCGCAACCCAGGGCTGCAACGCATCCATCATCGCTTCGAACTGCGCGAAATCCAGAGACTGCTCGCCATCGCTCCAGGCTTTTTTCGGGCAGGGATGCACTTCAACGATCATGCCGTCTGCGCCCGCCGCAACGCTGACGCGCGCCAGCGGCGCGACAAGTTCACTGCGGCCAGCGGCATGGCTGGGGTCGGCAATGACCGGCAAATGCGAGACCTGCTTGAGCAACGCGATGGCTGCCACATCAAATGTGTTGCGCGTAGCTGTTTCAAAGGTGCGGATGCCACGCTCACAGAGAATGACGTGAGGGTTGCCGTTGTCGAGGATCAGTTGCGCCGCACATAGAAGATCGGCCACCGTGGCGGCCATGCCGCGTTTGAGCAGCACTGGGCGACCGGAGCGCGCGGCAGCCTCGAGAAGCGCATAGTTCTCCATGTTGCGCGTGCCGATCTGCAAAATGTCAGCGTACTCGGCGACCAGTGGAACATCTTCCTGAGCCATCACTTCGGTTACGATGGCGAGGCCCGTTTCGATGCGCGCCGTAGCCAGTAACTTGAGTCCGGCGAGTCCGTGACCTTGAAATGCATACGGGGAACTGCGTGGCTTGAATGCGCCGCCGCGCAGGATGCGGGCACCGCAATGGCTGACATGACGAGCGGTAGAAAGCAACTGGGACTCGGTCTCGACGGAGCAAGGACCAGCCATGGTGACGAACTCGCCGCCGCCGATTTCAAAACCGAGCACCGGCACCCGCGTTTGCTGAAGTGTTTCGCTTTGCAAAACATCCGGGCTATCAGAAAATCTTTGCCGCCAACAATCACGCACCGAGTGCGCTCCGTTTCTGGGGAAGCGGAAGATTCAGAGTATCGCGCGGGGTTGAAGCGCGCCTCCATCCAAAGGTGGAGACCCGATGCCGGATAGGCGCATAGATCCTTGCTATTTGCTATAGCAACGCGTGACGGATGAACTTGACAGGGATGCAGAATTCAGGCTTTTGCCATCGGCGACGGACGATAGCCGAAGGTCGCATCCACAACAGCGGCAATGCCAAGTGCAATTTCATCTTCATAAGGTCGAGCCACGATTTGCACTCCGATGGGCAGCCCTTCGGGAGAGCGACCGGCAGGAACCACTGCCGCCGGAGCAGCCAGGACATTGAACCATTGCGTGTGGCGCATGGCATCAAGGTAGCTGACCGATTGGCCTTCGACTATCCACTCCCGCTCGCCGTGACGAAAGGCGGGAATGCTGGCCACGGGACAGAGCAACACCGGATACGCGCTCATCGCCTGCAAGGTCTTTGCGCGCAGCAGGTCCATCTCCGCCCATGCGTCTAGGAGTTGTGTAGCCGTGAGCGGGCCTGCGGTTTTCGCAATGCCGAGAAACTCATTGAAGATGGGACTGAGCAGATGCTCTTTGCCGCGAATGGCCGGTGAGTAAAACATAGCTCCGCATTGGACAAAAAACTTCGTCCACAGCTTTCGCAACTGCTCCAGGGTATGCGGGCGGAATGGCTTGACGCGAAAGCCTGCCTCACGCAGTGCAGTGGCTGCTGCCTGGACAGCGGCTCGTGTTTCCGGTGTGACGGGAACCAGGCCGTCGTCTTCAAAATAACCAATTGGATTGGCGCGCAATTCATCGAGAGTTGGTTCACGCAGCGGAATCGGCGGGCTGACGGGGTCATGCCGATCCTGGCCGGACAATGTGCGAAAGAGCAATGTTACATCGGCAATGGTGCGGGCCATGGGGCCGATTGCACCCAAGGTCGAAAATGGACCGACGCAGGGCGGTAGATGACCTATGCCGGGAATGCGCCCCGGCGTTGGCTTGAGCGAGCAGATGCCCGTAAAGTGTGCAGGTAGACGCACGGAACCGCCAGAGTCTGAACCCAGACCAGCCGCCGAAAGCCCCGCAGCAATTGCCGCTGACTCGCCACCGCTCGATCCGCCGGGAGTGCGTTCCAGATCCCACGGATTGCATGTGCGCCCGTGGAGAAGATTATCAGTCTCGTAGGCCATCAGGAACTCCGGGCAATTGGTTGTGCCCAGAATCAACGCTCCGGCCGCACGCAGACGGGCTACGGCTACTGCGTCTTCTCGTGGTGTGTCGCCTTTGTGTATAAGGCTACCTATCTCGCACTTGAGGCCTCGCGTTGCGATCGATGACTTCACGGTCACCGGCAATCCGAACAACGGCCTGCGAGACCGCGTGCCTCGCCACGCATCGTGCTTCCGCGCTCGTTCAAGGACGCGATCCTCATCGAAATCGGCGAAGACATTCAATTGCGGATTCAACCGGGCAATCTGATCGATGTGCGCTTCGGCTAACTCGGTGACGGAGATTTCACCGGCGCGCAGAAGCTCCAGTTGCCGCACTGCGGGTTGAAGAACCAACTCGTTGGCCGTCGCCTTCATCGCTGAGCCGCCGTCGCAGCCGGATGCGCAGCACTGTCCAACGGAGTTGCCGGCAGCGATTGATAGTTGAATCGATAGGAATGAACCGGTCCGCCGGAATCGAAGCGATCATTCCATTGCAGTTGATAGTCGAGGGACTGCGCGTTCAGTGGAAATTCTTCGGAGTCTGGGTAGGGATAAGTGCTCATGGCATGGAACGGCAGTTGCGCAACGGTGAAGGGCGATGCGTCCCACCAGTCCATATCTTTGACAAATCCGTTGGCGTAGAAGAAGTAATCGCGTGTCCAACCAACTGGCAATGCCGGCAATTGCGCTGTATCAAAATCCGCGGCAATTTCTTCGCCGCTGCCGAAGATGACATAGCGGTCATCTATTCCCTTGAGCAGCGGAGTTACGTCGCCCATGCGCGTGTAATTGCCGCGCTGATGCTGGAAAGGGCCAGTTAGGCTGACGCGATTGTAGTCGTAGTCGAGATCGCCCGGACTTGCGCCTTCTATCTGCTTCGGGTAGCCGCGGAAATGGAGCGTTGCAGCGCTGAGCGGAATCTCAGTGGTGCGAACTTGCGCGCCTGTACTATGATCGATGAGCGCCTGGTCCCAGTAAATTTCAAGGTTTGTGACGAGTCGAATGCGGTGCGCGCCGGCGGGAAGTTTGCCAGTGAGATCGACAACGATAGTGCGCTCGAGGCCTGCGGGGAATCCTACATCGTCTGCAATGCGCTGCCAGGAACCGTCAGGAAGTTGCGCTTCGACATAGGGTGAAATCGGTTTGATGCCTGCCTGCCATGCGGCATAGAGCGAGGTTGCGCTGAAGTAGTTTACATAGCCGGTGAGCAGCAGGCGAAGCTGAGCGCTTGGCTGGACTTCGCCCAAATCCAACGTGAGGGCATGAAGATTCGCAAAGCCGTCATAAGGCGATGGATTGAAGCCGCTGACAAACTGGTGATCGCGATGGCTTAATGCATCGAGGGCCTCATGACCTTTTCCGTCCCAAGCGCCGACGGGCAAACGCGCATCGCGAGAAGCGACGACGCGGCCCGAGGCAAAGGGCGGATCGTCGAGAAATTTCTCGTCGGGGTTGACCTCAACATTCGCGGGGTGATCGACAGCAACCAAGCGCAACTGGTCAATGTAATTGACTTCTTCCATTGGCTCGATGAAGCGCAGGCTCAGCTTGTTGTTCAAAGGCGCAAGCTGTGGACCATCGACTTTGATCCACTCGCCGGGGTTGGGAATATTGCGCCGCGTGGGCGTGAACCAATGGCCTACAACACCGGCGCCAATCACATCGGTGACTAACTTGTATTTCTTTCCATCCCAGGCAAAGAGAACCGGGCAGGAGCTGCCGCGACGGTCTGCTTCTTTCATTGCGATTACCGGCTGATGGGATAAGTCAATCTCGTCTTGCAATACGCCGGTGGGCCAGAGAATGCGCAGCAGATCGATGCTTTCCGCATTGCCGAGTCCGACCAGAATCTGCGGCGGAGCTTGTGTCTGATAGCCGGATGCTCCGGGTAGCTCCCACTTTTGCCAGAGACCGCTGGCGAAGACCTCTACCTTTACACCGAGTGCTGTTTTGTTGTCCGCATAACCGGTTAGATCGAGGCGGACGAAATGATTTTTGTTGGCTCCGATGTTGCGCAACAGCACTGGCGGCGCGTTCAACTGCGTCACGATCAGGTCAGGCGCGCCGTCGCCGTCTACGTCGGCGGCAATCAATCCGCGCGGCGCTTGCAGCTTGATCTTGTCGAGGCCTAATGCATTACTCACATCTTCAAAACGGCCATTGCCGAGATTGCGGAAAACGCGCACCTGCGGGCCTTTGGCTGTTTCGATGATTGCCGCCAGATCAACCCATCCATCGTTGTCAATGTCGATGGGAGTTATGCCCCAGCCGCGTGTTGCATCATTCAGCGGCAGATCTACTCGATCAAAACTCCGCCCGATATGATTCGGGCCTTCGATATTGCGCCATAACGTCAACCCCGGCGCGCCGGAGTGGGTTACAGCAATATCCATCCAGCCGTCTTTGTTGTAGTCCAGCACAGCAATACCGGCTGACGACGACAGCTTCGCGTCTTCATGCAAAGGCTGAGTGGGATATTTTCCCTCGCGCGGATTTATATAAATGACCGGTGCTTGATTATCACCAGTGGTCACAATATCCACTGCGCGATCATTGTTGAAATCGGTGAGAATCGCAGCTTGAGTTGGTCCACTACCGCCGAGGCCGGTTGGTTCCGTCCACTCGGTAAATGTCTTGTTGCCGTTGTTGCGCCACAAAACATTCGGTGCTGCGCCCTCTTTGATCGGCGCGCCGGTCAGAAAAAGGTCGAGATCGCCGTCGTGGTCGTAATCGATGAATGTAATGCCGGTGGGGCGATTGCGCGGTTGAAGACCAGCCTCGGCTGTTACATTTTGAAACTTACCTTTGCCAAGATTGCGGAAGAGCAGCACGGCATCATCAAGCGCAACGGCCAGGTCATTCAATCCGTCACCGTCGTAGTCACCAACGGCGCAGGCGACGGCATGGCCCGTGGCTTTGAGTCCTACTGAATCTGTATCGATATCTACAAACTTACCATCGCCTTTGTTATGTAGGACGCGAATGGCTTTGTCGCCGCTCTGCATCAGCACCAGATCCATGTGGCCTTCGCCAGTCACATCCATCATGCAAGCGCCGCCGGTGGTGGTGAATGCGGGCGATTTTGCGCTCTCGGTAATCAGCGGCTGCGCCACAAGCTGCACGGAAATCATCTTGTGGTTGCCGGTCTCCGGCTCCTGAATAGCCTCGACAGTGGAGTAGCGGCCTTGCTCGCCGTAAGAAAGTCCGATAGCGCTTGAAATCTTTGCGCTGGTGAGGTGCTGGAAGCGCTGAAAGTGCGCCTTGGCCTCGACTGTATGGCCGGAGCGCTGCAAGGCGCGAGCGGTGGCGAACTCCGCCGAGGCATGATTGGGATCGATGGCGAGGGCCTTGGCCAGAATCGCGACAGCCTCGTCAAACTTCTTCATCTCCTGATAGCAGACACCCTGAAAATAGTAGGAGTCGGCATCGGCGGGATCAATCTTTGACGCCTGCTGAAAACTGGCCAGAGCGGTATCCAGTTCGTTACTGGCGTGCTGCGCGAGGCCGAGGTTATACCAGGCCCGCGCGCTGCTTGGATCAATCGCAAGGGCCTGCCTGATCCACTTCTCGGTCTCTTCGGGCTTTTGCAGATAGAACTGCGCAATGCCCTCGTTGACAGCGGCCTGCGCCAGTTTTGGATCTTTCTTGAATGCGTCGGCAAAGGAGCCCGCGGCGCGCTCGGTGAACTGCTGGCCCATCTGCGCCACGCCGCGATTGTTGAGCCGCACGCCTTCGGCATCGGAATGCGCCTGCGCGTACGAAGTAGCGGCGGGCATAACAAAGACCGCAAGCAGCAGCCAGGCAATTCGCATCTGATTCTTCTCCCAATGCATTTTCATTTTTCCTGCGATGCGAGCATCGTGCTTTGCCGCCCTTGTGAGAAAAAACAAGAACGTCACAAGGATGGGGCACCAAAGTCATGCCGCTCAATCCATCTGGAACCATTCAGTTTATGCGAAGCGGGCAGAAGCTGGCATTTTGCGACGCCCCCTCCTCCGGTTCTGCCTTGAAACACTTCCCATAATCTGGAATTTGAGCCGAAATTACGGCCATTCCGCATTCGCACGCGACAGCCGTCACAATCGTTCAATTCCAGGGAGTCTTATACTGATTGAGTGACTCCACCGCTTGAAAAACTCAACTGGCGCAGCTTTCTGGCTCGTCCGCGTTTGCCTTCACCGCCGCCCGAAGTACTGGACGCGCTTTATCAGGAGCCGCTGATGATTACCGGCGCGGGCGGCTCGATCGGCTCCGCACTGGCTTTGCGGCTGGCAACGCTGATGCCGCCCGTGCTGCTGCTGCTTGAGGCCTCGGAGCGCGGGCTCTACAATCTTCGCAGCGCATGGACCGCTGCTGGAGCGGCATGCCCGATTGCGCCGATTCTGGGAAGCGTGCAGGACCGCTATCTGCTCGAAGAGGCTTTTACTGCCCATGCGCCGCGCATTGTCTTTCATGCCGCGGCCTTCAAGCATGTGCCGATGATGGAGGAGCATCCGCTGCAAGCGATTGCCAACAACATCATCGCAACCGAGACGCTGGTCTCTGTCGCCAGTTCGCATGGCGCGCGCGTGGTGCTGGTTTCAACCGACAAGGCTGTTGAGCCGGCCAGCGTGATGGGCGCAACCAAGCGCGTGGCCGAGCAGATTGTGCTGACAGCCGGCGGCACGGTTGTACGCCTGGGCAATGTGCTGGCCTCGCATGGCAGCGTTGCAGGCATCTTTGCGCAGCAGATTGCGCAGGGAGCACCAGTAACGGTGACTGATCCGGCTGCAAGACGTTTCTTTCTGACGATTGACGAAGCGGTCAACCTGCTCATCTTTGCCGCGGCCCGGCCGGTAAATGCGGCGCTGCTGGCTCCTGACCTCACCGCATCGCATTCTATTGCAGAACTGGCTACCTTCATTGCGCGCGAGATTGCGCCGGAGAGCCAGCTCTCCATCGACTTCATCGGGTTGCGACCCGGCGACAAGCAGATGGAGCGGCTGTGGCCCGAAGGCGAAACCACGCGCCCTGTCAGCCAGGGTGGAATGGTTTCGATTCAGACGCCGGTGATTGAAGAACTGGAGCTGGTGCGCGGGCTGGACGGGCTGCGCGCCGCTCTTGAAAACCGCGACCTGGCCCGCGCGCTCGGGCATCTGCGGGAGCTGGTTCCGGATTACATTCCGAGCCAGGCGGTGCAGGCGCTCTCGCGGCAGTTTGGCCCTCGGGTCTGCACATGAGCCTGGCCGGCTTAACTGCGATGGAGGCGCAAACCGCAAAGCGCCGCATCGGCGTGGTCACCACATCGCGCGCCGATTATAGCCATCTCTATTGGCCGCTGCGCGAGCTGCAAGCGCGCGAAGATGTTGAACTCGGCCTCTTCACGCTGGGCGCGCATCTCTCGCCGGAGTTCGGCGTAACGGTAAACGAGATTGAGCGCGATGGGTTTCCGATTCGCGCCAAGATCGAATGCCTGCTCAGCTCGGACTCCGATACCGGCATGGCCAAGACCATCGGCCTGGCGACGCTGGGCCTTGCCGACGCGCTAACCGCGTGGCGGCCCGATCTGCTGTTGCTGATCGCCGACCGCTACGAGATGCTGGCCCCGGCGTCTGTCGCAGTGGCATTGCGGATTCCCATTGCGCATATCGAGGGTGGCGAAATCTCGCAGGGCGCAATCGACGACCAGGTTCGCAACGCGCTGACCAAGCTGGCGCACATTCACTTCACATCGACAGAGACCGCACGCCGCCGCGTGATTGCAATGGGCGAGGAGCCCTGGCGGGCGCACAGGGCCGGCGCGCCTTCACTCGACCATCTGCGCCGCTCAGCGCTGCTCGACCGCACGGCGCTTGAAGAGCGGCTCGGCTTAAAGTTCGCGCGGCCCACGCTGATTGTCGCCTATCATCCGGTGACGATATTGAAGGACACTACCATTGAAGCGGATGCAGTTTTTGCCGCGCTGGTTGAAGCTCCTGGGCAGCTCATCTTTGTCTATCCCAACTCCGATGCGGGCAGCTACGCGCTGATTGAGCGTGCGCGGGCGTTGATGGCCACACGCCCCAACACCAGCCTCTTCGTCAATCTCGATGCAGTGACTTACTGGAGCCTGCTGGGGCAAGCCGATGCGATTGTTGGCAACTCATCGAGCGGCATCATGGAAGCGGCTTCGTTTGCGTTGCCCGCCGTCAACATCGGCATGAGGCAACAGGGCCGCGAGCGCGCGGCGAATATCATCGACACGCCTGCGGAGACGAGCGCGATACTGGATGCGATTCGCCGCGCGGTTGATCCCGCCTTTCGCAACTCACTGCGCGGGATGGAGAATCCATACGGGAACGGGAGCGCAGCGGCAAAGATCGCCGAGGTGCTGGCGACGGTTCCGCTGGAAGGATTGCCGATCAAGCAGCCTGCGCCGCTGCCGGACGAAATACGATGAAGTAGATGGACTCGCCGGCCCGACACGCAGACGCGACAGAAGAGATGGCCCCACCGCAGGTGGCGCTGTCGTCGCCGGATATTACTCAGGCTGAGATCGATGCGGTTACGGCAGTCCTGCGCACACCAAGCCTCAGCCTCGGCCCGGAGCTTGGCCGCTTTGAAGCAGCGCTCGCTGAGTATCACGGACTGCCCCACGCAGTGGCCGTCAGCTCCGGCACTGCCGGACTGCATTTGGCGCTACTCACGCTGGGCATTGGCGCGGGCGATGAGGTAATTGTTCCCTCTTTTGCCTTTATCGCCGTTGCCAATGCCGTGGCGCAGGTGGGCGCTACGCCGGTCTTTGCGGAGATCGACCCCGTCACGTTGAATCTTGCCGCGGAGAGCGTCGAAGCAGCCATCACTTCTCGCACCCGCGCAATTCTCGTCGTCCACACATTTGGAATTCCAGCGCAGATGGATGCGCTCTGCGAGATCGCCCGCTGCCACAATCTGTTCCTGATCGAAGACGCCTGCGAGGCCATCGGCGCAGAGTTCGACGGAGAGCGCGTGGGCAGCTTCGGCGACCTGGCGGTCTTCGGCTTCTATCCCAATAAGCAGATCACCTGCGGCGAGGGCGGGGCCGTGCTGGCCCGCGATGCCACCCATACTGCACGGCTGCGGTCGCTGCGCAATCAGGGCCGCGCTCCCTCCGGCGACTGGCTGGACCACGCCGAGCCGGGCTTCAATTACCGGCTCTCGGAGCTGGCCTGCGCGCTGGGCCGCGTGCAACTTAGCCGCATCGGCGCGATTCTTGCACAGCGCCAGAGCGTTGCCGAGCGCTATTCCGGACTGCTCGGCGATATCCCCGGCCTGGAGCTGCCGCCTCTCTCGCTGCCCCGCCGAACCCTGAGCTGGTTCGTCTATGTCGTCCGCCTGCCCAGCGATGCTAATCGCGATGAGGTGCAATCGGCCTTCGCCCGGCGTGGAATTGCCACCGGCCGCTACTTTGCGCCCATTCATCTCCAACCGGCGTGGCGCAATCACCCAAGCGCCCAGCGCGCCCGTCTGCCGCTGACCGAGTCTATCGCCCGCCGCACGTTGGCGCTGCCCTTCTTCAACCGCATCACAAGCGAGCAGCAGAATCGTGTCTGCGGGGAGTTGGCCGACGCACTCCGTTAAACTTATTTTTCTGGTTCAGGCGCGAGAATTTAACTCGACCTTGCGCCCTTTTGAGCCTCGATTGCGTCTATTCTGTGTGAGTCGAGGCCGGTTGCGGCCCTCTGGTTGACTTGTTTCCTTCTGCATCACTCCGCCTCTGAATCGCGCAACTCACGATACGAAAGTCAACAATTCAGAAGTACCCTTGACACGTTACAAGAATGGGTGCAGGATCAACCCATATCGGACACTCCCGCAGGCGTGTTTCAAATCAGAACCGGCGCAAAAAGGTTCTGGCCGCTTGTCACAGGAAACCTCAACCAGGCTCCCTAGACTCACCTCATCTGACGTTGTAAGGCAGGTATGTATGGTGGTCAAAACGCAGAGCAAGGGTCGTGGAATTACCGGACTGCATGTAGGCGCGAACAATGTCCGGCGCTATTTTCCGAAGGATATCTCCGTGATCGAGTTGCAGTTGGATCATTTGCAGATCCAGTGCGGCCTCAGCCCTGATTTCTGGCGCGGTCAGCCGGAGATCTACGATCCCCGGTTGGGTGCGTGGCTGGAATCCCGTCATCTGCACGCTCATCCGGAGCGATCCTCCATTCCGTTGGCGATGATTCCGGCCGGCGCAAACTCCTTCCGTCTTCAACCGGCGCGGGCCAGCGCATCCAAGCCGAAGCCGGCACAGGCTTCGGCTGCCTAAGTTCCTTCCGCGCGGCGAGGTTTCCAGCGCTCCCGCTCTGTGGAGCCTCACCGCACGGCGGACGCATTTGTCTGTCTCTACTGCTTAAAGTTTTCTCATCAACTGGTCAGACCAGCCATGCCTTTACCGGTCCAATTGATAAACTCATCTGGTCATGACCTTTCAATCCCTTCAAGAATCCATCGAACGCCACTTTGCCGCCGGCGCTGCCGCGGCTAACGATCCCGCCGCGCTGGAAGCTTTTCTGGAACTGCGTGCGGCCCTGGAACGCGGAGAGCTCCGCTCCGCCTCGCCCGATGCCGCAGCTCCTACAGGCTGGCGGGTGAATGCATGGGTCAAGCAAGGCATGTTGCTGGGCTTCCGCATCGGCGCTCTGGTTGAAATGCCGGCCGGCGGCTTCTCGATGGTGGATAAAGACACCTATCCTCCGCGCAGTTTCACCGCCAACGATGGCATCCGCATTGTCTTCGGCGGCTCTTCGATCCGCTCCGGGGCGTATGTGGCGCGGGGCGTGGTCTGCGTTCCGCCGATGTACATCAATGCAGGCGCGTATGTGGATGAAGGCTCATTGATTGATTCCCACGCGCTGGTCGGCTCCTGCGCGCAGATTGGCAAGCGCGTCCATTTGAGCGCCGCGGCGCAGATCGGCGGTGTTCTGGAGCCGGTCAACGCCAGCCCGGTAATCATTGAAGACGATGTGCTGGTCGGCGGCAATACTGGCATTTATGAAGGAACCATCGTGCGCAGAGGCGCAGTCGTCGGAGCAGGAACCATCCTGACCCGCGGCACTCCGGTCTACGATCTGGTCAACGGAGAGATTCTGCGCGCCACTCCTGAAACGCCGCTGATCATTCCTGAAAATGCAGTTGTTGTCCCCGGCAGCCGCGCGATTGGAAGAGGCAAAGGCCACGAGCGCAGCCGGGAGTGGGGCCTGAGCCTCTACGCGCCGGTTATTGTGAAATACCGCGACGACAAGACCAGCCTGAGCACCGCGCTTGAAGATCTGTTGCGATAACTCTAGTGCGGTTCTCCAATCGATGTGCCCTTGCAGGCCAAGCGCCAGGTGGCTTTTCCTTGGTGAAAAAGCCACTCAGCGGTAGCGGTCTCGGTGTATAGCAATCGGAGAACCGCCATAATTTGCTCAAGAACGTGTCTTTAAGCGAGGGCTATAGCAATTGGCCAACCGACTTGGCTCTCTGTTACACTAGCGAAAGCGCAATCAAGGGGATACCGCGCCAGGCAGCGCCCCAACGATACGCTCTGCAACCCTAGTTCGGGGAGTGGCTCAGCCTGGTAGAGCACCTGCTTCGGGAGCAGGGGGTCGGA
>CAZHKN010000107.1:0-15259 GCA_964532725.1 uncultured Occallatibacter sp. | reverse complement strand
AAGACATTTTGCTGAAGATCCTGCGATTTGCCCATGATTTGCAGAGTGACGAGGGTGAAGAGGAACTTCATGGGGTAGACGAAGAAGAGGATGAGGAAGAGGAGGGAGGCGTTGAGGGAGATGGTCCTCATATCGTCGAGACCGTAGCGACGAAAGAATGTGTAATGGGCGTGCCACAGACTGATGAGGAGCGAGAAGCAGATGGCGAAGGCAAGGAATCCGCTCAGGGCGGTGGTGAGTTCGTGGTAGGTTTTGGGAACTTCAAGCGAGACGACGAGGAGGGTGAGCGCGAAGCCGAAGACGACGTCGCTGAAGGCATCGATGCGGGTCATATGATCACCGCGGAGACGGAAGCCGTATTTATCTGTCCTGAGTTTTTCCATGACGCCGGCCTTTCAAAAAGTATTCAGAAGATCCATTCGTGGAATGATCTGGGGAAATTATCTCAAGAGATCAGCGATGCAGGTCTTCGAGTGGGTCGCTGAGGCCGGTTTTTTCGCCGGCGGGTGACCGCCCAAAGGCCTTCGGCGCGACGGGTTGAGGTTTCTGCGATCTCACCCTTCCCGCGATGGGATAAGCCGTAGGTCCTTCGCTTCGCTCAGGATGACTGCGGAAAGGATGGGGCACCCCAGAGTGGTGAGCTGGGTTAGATTTCAAAACCTTGGGGTGCGCCCCGCCGCGGCCTGAAGGCTTGGGAGATATGGCGCAATCAGAATAGCGCAGGGGGCGCCCTTATTTGTGGCTAGTCAAGGGTGGGGGACCCAGTTGGGACATCCTCTTGATCGTCTACAGACACCCGCATCTTTTGTTATATTCCACTCATGAGAATTCTATTGGCATCTATGATTGCGTCGGCTTTTTCAGTTCTTTCTCTCTCAGCGCAGCAGGCTGCTGTCCTGATTGATCCTCCGGCAGGCACGCACGTTGTGCTGCAAGCAAAGGGAGACGGAGTCCAGATTTATGCATGTTCCATGGCCCAAGATGGATTCAAATGGAAATTGAATGGCCCGGATGCGAAGTTGTTGGACACTGCCGGGAAGGTGATTGGAACCCACTTTGCGGGACCGACATGGAAGCTGCTGGACGGTAGCCAGGTTCAAGGAGAGCTGGTTGCCAACAAGCCTGCGCCGGAAGCGAATTCTGTTGCGTGGCTGTTATTGCGCGCCAAGGCGGGGACCGCTACGGGAACCCTTTCCAGCATAGCGTTCATTCAGCGTACCGAGACGCGCGGTGGCGTCGCTGCCGCATCCGAGTGCCAAACCGCGCAGGACACCGGCAAAACCGTAAAGATTCCTTACACGGCTACATACACTTTTTATGCGCAGAAATAGCGCGGAGCCGCGCTAACGGTGGAAGCGGTTTGGGGCATGGTGGAACACGAACCCGACCTGGGCTGACTTAAGCGATGGGTGGTACATGCCGGAACAGTTGCCGAAGAGGGCGGGCTGATGCCGAAGTGCAAACGCAGGTCCTTCGCTGCGCTCAGGATGACAGCGTTGTGGGAGGGGTAGGGAGCGGCTTATTGGGGTTTGTGCGATTCTACCCTTCGATAGAAAAAATCGAAGGGTGGGGTCCCCCGGCCAATTTTCAGAATCGTAATTCAGATTCGGCCCCAGCTAGCGCTCGACCTAGACGACACTCATGTTTTTGCGTTCGGCGTATTCGGCGATCTGATCGCGGACGATCCGCTCACCCCACGCGCCAATGCAGCGGGCAGAATTCGGCGAGGCGCGCGAAGTCGCGGCCATTTGCTGTGATGAGTTCGATGCCGCATCGCGCCGCGCTTACGGCGATGAGCGCATCATTGGTGAGACGCGAGCGGCCGATGCTCTCGTAGCCGTACTTGTTCGCGATGCGGTTGAGGAGTTGCCCGGACTGTGACCAGTCGCGCTGGTTGGGAATCAGTAGCCGATTCGCGCGCTCAAACTCCAGTTCAATTTTCTGGATGATTCTGTGGTCTTTGGAACTCACACCGGCGTACAACTCTTCCAGCACTACGGCGGAACCCCAGATGGGCGCAGGCCCAAGCCAGCGAAGCAGGGCGAGACCGGCTGCTCCTTTGTCACGCAGCGAGCGGATATAAATCGATGAGTCGAAGAGGGCTTTCATCCGTTACTTGCCGAGTACACCCTCGCCGAGCGCACCGAAGGCATCGCGAATCTGGATGCCGCTGCGGAAAAACTCCTCGTGCGCTTTGCGCAGACGCCGGTCGCGCTCCTCTTCGGCGATTGCCAGATCAAGCGCTCGTTCTACTGCTGCGGTCTCCGTTGGCGCATCAAGCAGCTTCTGCGCGCGCTTGAGCTTGGCGGCGTCAAGACGGAAATGCTTGTGAACGACGGCGGTTTTCGCTGTTGGCATATCGCGCTCCGATTGCCGATGATAGCACGGATGTGTACAGACTGGGGAATGATGTACACTGCCAGGCTCCAGGAGCCTCGTTTCTGCGGCAGAGTCAGCGAAGTTATACCCTGATTTTGCTTTGATCGCGTCAGCCAACAGGTGCGGGCGGGGACGCCCGCACGACAGCCGGTCTGGAGACCGGCGCTACATTGGCGCTGTTACCCTGGCCGCAGGCTCTTACGCCGGATCGTAGTTCAAATTCGGGCCAAGCCAGCGTTCGACTTCGGCTACACTCATGCCTTTGCGTTGGGCGTAGTCTTCGACCTGATCGCGGCCGATTTTGCCGAGCGAGAAATAGCGGGCCTCGGGGTGCGCAAAGTAGAGTCCGCTGACGCTGGAGCCGGGCCACATCGCGAAGGATTCGGTGAGCTTCATGCCGGTGTTCTGCTCGACATTGAGCAACTGCCAGAGCGTTCCCTTCTCGGTATGATCGGGGCAGGCGGGGTAACCGGGCGCGGGACGGATGCCGCGATATTTCTCATGAATGATCTCGTCGATGGTCAGCGTTTCCGCACGGCCGTAGCCCCACTCGTCGCGGACGCGCTTGTGCAGAGCTTCGGCAAAGGCCTCGGCGAGGCGGTCGGCGATTGCCTCGGCCATGATGGCGTTGTAATCGTCGTTTTTAGAGCGGAAGCTGTCGCAGAGTTCTTTCAAGCCGATGCCGGTGGTGACGGCGAATGCGCCGATATGATCGCGGAGACCGGTCTCTTTGGGCGCGATGAAGTCGGCGAGGGAGCGGCAAGGTTCGTTACCTTCTTTATTTGCCTGCTGGCGGAGAAAGTGGAAGCGCGCCAACAGCCGGAGAGAGCATCCCTCAGGGGCTAAAGCCCGCGTGTCTTCAGTTGCATTTTCGGCACGACTAAAGTCGTGCCCTTTCAAAACAGTACTTTCATCAGGACCTGTTAATAGAACAGTACTTTCATCAGGGACTGTTAATCGAGTAGAGAGATTTTCGTCTGTGTAGAGTTCGACATCGTCGCCCTCGGCATTGGCTGGGAAGAATCCATAAACACCACGTGCGGTGATCAGACTCTTTGCGATGATCTGATCCAGGAGCACGTTGGCATCGTCAAAGATCTTGCGCGCTTCGATGCCTTGTTCTGGATGGTCGAAGATGCGCGGATAGACGCCTTTCAGTCCCCAGGTATGGAAGAAAGGGGTCCAATCAATGAACTCGCGCAACGTGGCGAGAGGGAAATTATCGAGAGAGCGTACGCCGGTGAACTCGGGGGCGGGAATGATTCCCTCCGGGGCTAAAGCCCCGTCCGATTTATAGGCTTTTTCGGCATGACTGAAGTCATGCCCTGATACAGAACTACTTACTGCTAAGGTCGAGGATTGCAGAAGATCCTCCGACAGTGCTTCTTTGGGCCACTCTATCGGAGTGCGGCGTTGGCGCGCGGTATCGAGAGAGACTAGGGCTTGGCTAGGTTTGGCGTGGGACTTGCGCAGGGCTTCGTAGTCGGCGCGATGCTGCGCGACAAAATCGGCTTTGCCGTCGTCACTCAAAAGGCTGGTCGTCACCGGCACGGCGCGGCTGGCGTCCAACACATGAACTACCGGCTCGCTGTAGTGCGGCGCGATCTTGATAGCGGTATGGGCGCGGCTGGTGGTGGCTCCGCCGATGAGCAGCGGCAGTTTGAAGCCCTGGCGCTCCATCTCGCGAGCCACATGGACCATCTCGTCGAGCGAGGGAGTGATGAGTCCGCTGAGTCCGATCATGTCGGCCTTCTCGGCCTTGGCGCGTTCGAGAATTTTCTCACAGGAGACCATGACGCCGAGGTCGATGACGTCGTAGTTATTACAGGCCAGCACAACGCCGACGATGTTCTTGCCGATGTCGTGCACGTCGCCCTTGACCGTTGCGAGCAGAATCTTTCCTTGAGCTTTGACTACCTCGCCTGCGGCAATCTTCTCCGCTTTCTCAATCTCCATAAACGGAGTTAGATGGGCCACGGCTTTCTTCATCACGCGGGCGGACTTGACCACTTGCGGCAGGAACATTTTGCCTGCGCCGAAGAGATCGCCGACTACGCCCATGCCGGCCATCAGCGGCCCTTCGATGACCAGCAAGGGACGGCCCAGCTTGAGGCGGGCTTCCTCCGTGTCGATCTCGATGTACGCATCGATGCCTTTGACCAGCGCATGAGAGAGGCGCTCTTCGACAGTGCCGTTGCGCCATTCCTCGGCCTTCTTCTCACTGACGACAACGCCGCCTGCGGATTTGAGGGCTTCGCCGAAGTCGACGAGGCGTTCAGTGGCATCGGGGCGGCGATTGAGCAGGACATCTTCGACGAGCTGCTTCAGCTCCGGCTCGATCTCTTCGTAGACTTCGAGCATGCCGGCGTTGACGATGCCCATGTCCATGCCCGCGGCGATGGCGTGATAGAGAAAGGCCGAGTGCATGGCCTCGCGGACTTTGTTGTTGCCGCGAAAGCTGAAGGAGATATTGGAAACGCCGCCGCTGACCTTGGCGTGAGGCAGGTTGGCCTTGATCCAGCGCGTGGCATTGATGAAGTCAACGGCGTAGTTGTTGTGCTCCTCCATGCCGGTGGCGACGGTGAGAATATTCGGATCGAAGATGATGTCTTCGGGCGGAAAGCCGACGTCATCGACGAGGATGCGATAGGCGCGTTCGCAGATGCGAATCTTCTCTTCGTAGGTGGCTGCCTGGCCCTGCTCGTCAAAGGCCATGACCACGGCGGCAGCGCCATATTTGAGCACGGTTGCAGCATTCTGGCGGAACTTTGCTTCGCCTTCCTTGAGCGAGATGGAGTTGACGATTCCCTTCCCTTGCAGGCACTTGAGGCCTGCTTCGATGACCTCCCATTTCGAGGAGTCCACCATGAAGGGAACCTTGGCAACTTCCGGCTCGCTGGCCAGCAATTGCAGGTAGCGCGACATTGCGGCGACGCCGTCGATCATGCCTTCGTCCATGCAGATGTCGATGACGTTCGCGCCGTTTTCTACCTGCTGTCGGGCGATGCTGACCGCTTCTTCGTATTTACCTTCTTTGACCAGCTTGGCGAACTTCGGCGAACCAGCGACGTTGGTCCGCTCGCCGATTAGGATGTAAACACCGGGCTGCTGAGTGAAGGGCTGCGAGCCGGAGAGGCGCAGAGGCCTGGTGGTCATGATTGCGTCTCCCACTTGCGCGGCGGCTGACCTTCAAGGGCTTTGGCGATGGCCGCAATGTGCTCGGGCGTGTTGCCGCAGCAGCCGCCGGCGATATTGATCAGGCCGTCGCTGGCGAAGTTTGCGAGGAAGCGGGCCATGTCTGGAGGGCCGAGATCGAAGCCGGTTTCAGAAAGCGGGTTCGGCAATCCGGCATTGGGATAGCAGGAGATTGCCGTCGTCGCCTTCTCCGATAACTCGGAGAGAAAGGGGTACATCAGGTCGGGACCGAGGGAACAATTCAACCCCACTGACAGCGGCCTTACATGCTGTACTGCGATCCAGAAGGCTTCGATGGTCTGCGCGGAGATCATTGTCTCGCCGCCGCGGCCTACTGCTGCCGAGATCATCACGGGAAGCTCTTTGTTGCTGGCCGTGAGACCGTCCTGATCGAAGACCTCGCGGATTGCGACTAGTGCGGCCTTGGCGTTGAGCGAGTCGAAGATCGTCTCGACCAGCAGCACGTCCGAGCCGCCGGCGATCAGCGCGCGCACCTGTTGCGCATAGGCCGTCTTGACCTGATCGAAGGTGACGACGCGGAAGCCGGAGTCGTCGGCATCGGGAGAGTTCGAGAGCGAGACGGTCAGCGGCCCAATTGCTCCGGCAACAAAGCGCTGACGGCCTGTCTCATTGGCCACGCGATCGGCCCACTCCCGGCACTGGCGCGCGGAGGTCTCGTTGATCTCCCAGGCCAGGTCATTCAGGAAAGGGTCGTCGATGATCTTCTGATAGAAATCGGGGTCCTTGCGTCCGCCATGCTCACGCGGATCATCGACAAAGAACTCGCTCTGCGTGATGCTGGTCGCACCAAAGGTGTTGGTCTCGATGATGTCGGCACCGGCGTCGAGAAAGCGGCGATGAATGTCACAGATCATCTTGGGCTGAGTCAGGCTGAAGAGATCGCCGTTATTGAGCAGGTCTTTCTTTGAGCCTTTGAAGCGCTCGCCGCGAATATCCGCTTCCTTCATCCCATAAGTGCGGATCGTCGTGCCCATCGCGCCATCGATGATGGCGATGCGGTCTTTCAAAACTTGTTGCAATGGATGTGGATGCGCTTTCGTCATTTTCCTGTTGGATTGGTTCTGGCGTGGAGAAGATTCGGCCAATATCTTTAGGATATATCTTTTGGAGCTGTAAGGGCGAAGGGAGAGGCTTTATGCAGCTGGTCAGGTTAGGAGAGTGTTGCCTCAGGGGCTAGAGCGAAACCAGGGTTACTGTGTCCTGTTGAGTTTTGTGCAAGGTTGCCGCTCCCTGATGGTCGCGTCAACTGGACGGACGTGCTTTCGGGATACAACCTCCCTGGTTTCGCTATAAAAGCTCGCGATCATTTTGCATGGCTTCAATGTCGGGGTTAAAACCCCGACCTACCAGAACTATCCGGAAAATTGGCCCGCGAAGACCGGGCAGATCGCGGTCAACTATTGCAGAATCCCCGCTTCTTTCCGGACGGTCAGCAACACTCGCAGTGTCCCCGTCCACTCTTCAAGCTGGGCCAGTGGAACGCACTCCCGTTCCGAGTGAGCGGTATGCATGTCTCCGGGGCCAATCACAATGACTTCGCTGGCTACTTGCGAGAGCCGGGTAGCCTCTGAGCCAAAGCTGATGCCGGTTCGATTGCGCATCGGGGCTCCTGCAAGTGTAGATATTTCCTTGAGCCTCTGCTCCAGAGGCCCGGTGTTGGTGCGGGCAAAGCCTGGCTCGGCGCGCAGCAGCTCTACATGGATGTGCGCCCGCGGCTCTTCGACACGCAGGATATCCGCCAGCCACTGCAGTTCCGTCAGCACGGCCCGCGGCGCATCCGAGGGGATCGGCCGCCACTCGACGAGGAATGAGCACAAGCCGGCCACAATATTTTTCGCCGAGCCGCCTTCAATCACGCCCACATTCACTGTTGTCACAGGGGGATCGAAGAGCAGATTCGCCGCTAACGGCGCTTTCTGATTCTCAGAGAATTCCTGCAACAAACCTTCCACCCGCGAAATATATCGCGCAGCCAAGCTGATCGCGGAAGCTCCTTCCGAGGGAAACGCCGAGTGAGCCTCGACTCCATTGATGGTCACGCGCGCCAGGCCGTAGCCCTTGCCCGCAATCGCCGGGCGCAACGAGGTCGGCTCACTCACAATCGCGGAGCCAATCTGCAGCTTTGTCTCCTTCAACAGATGCTCAATGCCTTTGCAACCGACCTCCTCATCGCCGGTCAGGATGAGGGCAACGCCGTGATCCGCCGCATCTGCCGAGGCGCCATCGAGCGCCGCGAGAAAGCAGGCTAAGGAGCCTTTTACATCACAGGCACCCAGGCCGTGCAGATGCCCATCGCGGAGTTGAAGCTCCAGCGCCGATGACCAGCCAGCCGCAACCGGAACCGTGTCTGTATGGCAGATAAATGCCAGCCCAATCGATGGATCGTCCAATGAGCAACCCGCCGGGCGCGCAATCAGATTGGCCTTCTCGATTCCTTTCTCATCCGTAAATGGAAACCGCCGGGCGCGCCAACCCCTGGCCGCAAGATGACGCTCGACCCATGCAAGCAGAGGCAGGTTCGAGACCGAGGACGGCGTGGGAATCCCAACCAGTTCGCGCAGTATCTCCTGAACGGTCACAGAGTCACTTCCTTTCCGGCGACAAAAACGCGGGGCCGGGCCGGGGCGGCGACAAAGTAGGCAAGCTCACGGTAATCGTTGAACTCATGAATAAGGAAATCGGCACGTTTTCCGATTTCCATAGAGCCAATCTCATTACCGAGGTTCAAGCTGTATGCCGCATTGATGGTTGCGGCGGTTAGAGCCTCGGCGGGCGACAGTCTCATTTCGATACAGGCCAGTGAAAGCATGAAGGACATCGATGGCACAGGCGATGAGCCGGGATTGAAGTCCGTAGCTAGAACAATCGGCAGCCCAAGCTCGACCATCATCCGCGCCGGTGGGTAATTTTCGCGGCCTAATGCAAAAACAGAACCGGGCAGCAGAACCGGCTGCACACTTGCCGCGCGCAGTTGGCGCAGTGTTTCCTCAGTCACAGTCTCCAGATGGTCGGCAGTCGCGGCTTGCAACTCAGCAGCCAACGCGGCGCCCGTGCCGGAGCGAAACTGCTCGGCATGAATGCGCAGGCCCAGGCCGTGACGGCGGGCGGCGGTAAGCACAATGCGGGCTTCATCGACCGTGAAGGCATGGTCATCGCAAAAGACATCACAATATTTCGCGAGACCTGCGGCAGAAACCTCGGGAATCAGCTCTTCCGCGACCCAGCGAATGTATTCATCGCGACGGTCAGCGAACTCCGGCGGCACGGTATGCGCGGCCAGCAGCGTGGGAATGATTTCAAGCGGGCCTTCGGCATTGAGACGAGCAATTACACGCAACATCTTGAGTTCGGTTGCGTGATCGAGTCCGTAGCCGGACTTGGCTTCAATCGTCGTCGTCCCGCCGCGCAGCATCCAGTCGCGATGTTTGCGAGCTATGGCGAGAAGGCCGTCTTCACTGGCCGCGCGGGTGAGAGCGACGGTGCTGAGGATGCCTCCGCCGGCAGCGGCGATCTGCTGATAGCTGGCTCCAGCGATGCGCTGCTCAAATTCAGCGGCGCGATTGCCGGCAAAGACCAGATGGGTATGTGCGTCGATGAATCCTGGAGTGACGCAGCGGCCTTGCGCATCTATGACCACTGTGTGGGGCGAGATTTTTGTGCGCAGTTGTGCGTAGGAGGCAGCAGCAACGATGCGGCCGTCTTCAATCAACAGCGCAGCGTCTTTGGTGATCCCGAGTTCGCCCAGCTCTCTTCCCACACGCGGGCGCGCTGGACCGGCGAGGGTCACGAGCTGGCCGATGTTGATGATGGCAAATATCGTCATTCCCAGGGAATCCCTGATCGAGCCGCACTTTCCTAGTAAACATTCCTCAGGGGCTGAAGCCCAGTGCCTATTTTGCGACTTTTTCGGCACGACTGAAATCATGCCCTGATACAAAGCCTGTCTGCAAATGAATTCCTTCGCAACAGGTAAAGCCGTGACTTTTCAAAGCAGCTACCCACTCAGAGTTTCCCTAACTCCCGATCTTGGGAATATGAATGCTTTTGCTCGCTGCTGTCTCTTGCGCCAGTTCATACCCCGCATCTGCATGGCGCACTACCCCAAGTCCAGGATCGTTGTTGAGCACATTGCGGATGCGCTTGGCCGCGTTGGCTGTTCCGTCGGCTACTGTTACCTGGCCCGCGTGCAGCGAATAGCCCATGCCTACGCCGCCGCCGTGATGGAAGCTGACCCAGCTTGCGCCCGAAGCAGTATTGAGCAGTGCATTCAGTATCGGCCAATCGGCAACGGCATCCGATCCGTCGAGCATTTTTTCTGTCTCGCGATAGGGGCTGGCGACGGAGCCGGTATCGAGATGATCGCGGCCAATGGCAACCGGCGCTGAAAGCTCGCCCTTGCGCACCAGCTCATTCATCGCTTCGCCCATGCGGGCGCGTTCGCCATAGCCCAGCCAGCAGATGCGCGCGGGCAGGCCCTGAAACGCGAAGCGGCCCCGCGCCAAGCGCAGCCAGCGGGTAAGAATCTCGTTGTCAGGGAAGAGTTCAAGCGCCAGCTCATCCGTGCGGTCGATGTCTTTGGGATCGCCGGAGAGCGCGACCCAACGAAACGGTCCTTGCCCCGTGCAGAAGAGCGGGCGGATGTATTCGGGAACAAAGCCGGGAATGAGAAAGGCGCCGGTACAGCCTGCGTCGAAGGCAAAGCGGCGAATGTTATTGCCGTAGTCGAATGCGATGGCTCCGGCGCGTTGCAGAGCCAGCATTGCATTGACATGCACCACCATCGAAGCCGTCGACCGGAGGACATATTCCTTGGGATCGCCGCGGCGCAGCTCCGCTGCTTCGCTCAAGGTGAGTCCTTGCGGAATATAGCCATTCAGCGGATCGTGAGCGCTGGTCTGGTCAGTGACAACATCCACTTGCACACCACGCCGCACCAGTTCCGGCAGCACATCGGCGCAGTTGCCGACAAGGCCGACGGAAAGCGCGCGGCCTTCGCGCCGGGCTACCTCACAGAGCCTGAGGGCTTCGTCGAGATTGGCAGTCATCGTGTCGCAGTAGCGGGTTGCAACGCGACGCTCGATGCGAGTGGGATCGACATCGATGGCCAGCACCACTCCGCCGTTGAGCGTGACAGAGAGCGGCTGCGCGCCGCCCATTCCGCCCACGCCGCCGGTGACGACGAGTTTGCCTGTCAGCGAACCGCCGTAGTGTTTCTCGGCCAGAGCGGCGAAGGTCTGGAACGTTCCCTGCAGGATTCCCTGTGTGCCGATATAGATCCAGCTTCCGGCGGTCATCTGACCGTACATCATCAGGCCCTTGCGGTCGAGTTCGTGGAAGTGCTCCCAGTTGGCCCATTGGCCGACGAGGTTGGAGTTGGCAATCAAGACGCGCGGCGCCAGATCGTGCGTGGGGAAAACAGCGACGGGCTTGCCGGACTGCACCAGGAGCGTTTCTTCATCGCCCAGCCGTTCCAATTCGCGAACGATGGCGTGGTAGCACTCCCAGTTGCGCGCAGCCTTGCCGATGCCGCCGTAAACAACCAGATCTGACGGGCGCTCGGCAACTTCAGGGTCAAGGTTGTTCATCAGGCAGCGTAGCGCCGCCTCCTGCTGCCAGCCTTTGCAGCGCAACTGGCTTCCACGCGGTGCGCGAATGATGGGCGCGGTCATTTCTCTTCTCCGTTGGCAAAACGTTGTTGAATCGCCCGATAGCGGGCGCGAATCTCATCGCCGAATTTGTGTTGGCCGTCCTCGATGACCAGCCGTCCCTGCACCGCTACATCGCGAATCGCCGAACGGCCCAGCGCAAAAACCGCTTGCTCGGTCAACGATTCGGCATCAAGGCCGAGAATCGCCAAATCGTCGAGGTTCACGGTGAAGAAATCCGCCGGTTCGTCTTGCGCAAGCTTGCCTCCGCTGATGCCGAGAGCGCGATAGCCGGAAGCGGTGGTCGAATTGAAGAGCCGGGCGGCAATCGGCTCACCGTCAATGTTGTCCAAAATTCCCCGCTCTCGCCGCACCAGGCGCAGGTGGTATTCATTTTGGCGCGCATCTTCGAGAATGTCGATCTGCGCCTGGCTGTCGGTTCCGTAGCAGACCGGAATGCCTAGCCGCGCCGCGCGGTCAGCGGGAAAGATGCCGTCTCCGAGATTGCGCTCCGTTGTGGGGCAGGAACAGATTGTGCTGCCCGCAGCAGCAACCTGGTCGAACTCTGCGTTGGTTAGATGAATGGCATGAACCAGCGTAGTCTGCGGCGAGAGAATTCCATTGGCGGCGGCAAGAGTTACAGGAGTCTGCCCATACTCAGCCAGGGATGCCTGATTCTCCGCCGGCTGCTCGGATATGTGCGTGTGCAGGGGGATTTTTTGCTGACGCGCAAATTCCGCTACCTGCTTGTAGACCTCCAGCGGCACGGCGCGGATGCTATGCGGCGCGGCGCCGACGGTAACCTGCGGTTTGCCTTGAACTGCAGCGATCAGCGCTTCCAGGTGATTGAGGTACGCTTCGCTGTCTTCATAGAAGCGCCGCTGGCCCGGATGCGGCTCCCGTTGAAAGCCCGCGCGCAGATAAGCCGTTCGCAACAGGCAGATGCGAATCCCCACGGACTCCGCGGCGCGAAGCACTTCCAGTGCGAGCTGATTTGGATTTTCATAGGGCAGGCCAGACGGCTGGTTGTGCAGATAGTGGAACTCGCCGACGACGGTGATGCCGCTCAGCAGCATCTCCAGAAAGACCGCGCGAGAAACATCGTACAGCGAATCAGGAGAGACGAAACCCGCCGCGCGGTACATCTGCTCGCGCCAGATCCAGAACGTGTCGCCGCCGACGGCGCGGCCCTCGGCGCGGCCACGAAAAAGCCGTTGAAAACTGTGCGAATGAGCATTGGCCAAGCCGGGCAGCAGAGCCTTGCCTGTCAGCCGAACCACTTCCGCATCCATAATGTTTTCCGGCCCGATAACACCGAGCACGATGCCGCCGGGACCGGTCAACAAGCCTACGCCAGCCTGCACCTTGCCGCCGGCCAGCAACAGATCAGGCAGAAAAAGACGGTTCATTCAAACCTCTGCATTAAATACAGAGGATACTACTTTCACTGCTCCGGTTATTGCAGCCAGAAGCGCTGCCGTACGAAATCTGCTCCCGCGCGTTGTCTCCTGAAATGACGATAGGCAAGATGCTTTCCCGCGATTCTACCGGATATGGCGGCGAAATCCGGTATCTGGATGAGCTGTTCGCCACGCGATTGCGAGTCCGCGCCTTCGGCATGGATGTAGGTTCTTCGCGAAGCTGCCGAAGCCTGAAAATGATGCAGTGGAAGCTGTCTCTCCTGCCGCGCAAATACCGGCATACTGAGCTTCCCGCGGATTGGCAGAATGATCGCCAGGCCGGTTCGCGCGATGATCAGCAGGTCGGTCCAGCTATTGGATGTTTGCAGATAAGCCTGCGAGATGCGCAGCTTATCCGGCGTCACGACTGTCTTGAAGTAGCGCATGGGGTCCGGGGCCAGAGCCAGAATCTCTGTCTCCCGGCAGTACTTGAGCGAGGCCGGATCGGTAAGCCCAGGACGCACTTCGAGTAGCTTGGTGTAGGCGATCATGAACTCCATCGCCAGCTCCGGAATCACCGGACGAGGACCGACAAGGCTCATATCGCCACGGAGCACATTCCAAAGCTGCGGCAGCTCGTCAATTTTGAGCTTGCGCAGCCAGCGGCCACAGCGGGTAATGCGCGGATCTGCGCCGAGCGTATACGCGGGGCCATCTCCGGCTAAATTCATGGTGCGCAGCTTGAGCAGCTTGAAGCGGCGAAAGCCGCGACCCATCCGGTCCTGGCGAAAAAGCGCCGGACCTTCGGACTCAATACGGATAGCAACGGCGGCAACGGTAAGCACTGGCAGCGCGACGATCAGCAGCAGTGCGGAAAGCATAATATCGATCAAGCGTTTGAACACGATTCCCTCCCAAAGTAACAAAGGGAAACAACGATCCAGCCCAAAGCAAGGGACAGAAAAGCATGGAGTGTTCGTGCGCGACGTTGCTGGAAGCCTATGCGTCGGCTGCTGAATGGCGAAGTAAAACACGCCCTCAACACGCCGGCTTCCGCTCTTTGTCGAAGCCGAAACCCCTTCGTGACAACGCAGGCAATGCCCGGTGCGGACATTCCCCCCTGGAGATCAACAGATTAACTACTCACAGGAAACATCGACACATTAATGGATGTCAAGCAGTAAATATCGATATGGAAAATTAGTACTTATTTACTTAACAGGGTACGCCTTTTGTTCTACCCGAAAAAATTATGGACTCTCCGAGGAAGTTCAAGCGGGTAATCCAGTCCTTTTCCGTCGACGGAAATTTCCATAAGTGTATGATTACATTGCTCTGGGAAGACGACGTAATGCGTTGCCCTGTTTTCAACTCATCCAAAGCTACTTATCTTGAGAAGGCCCCGTGCGCCTCTGTTACGGCGATTACGCCGAAAAAAACTCTCTCAAGGTAGGCACCGCGACGAAAGATTCTCCCGTCAGCCTAGAAAAATGGATCCCGGTGACCTCAATCTTTAACAGTGAGCTATCGTCCTTGGGAGTTGGGGCACCCGCTCCGAACTTCAAGACTGGTCATTTGAGCTTCAGCGGATCAGTCAGACTGGTTCTTCGTTTCTCTGCTCCCAACGCGCCGCTGACGACGGAAGGACAGGTTGGATCTGCAGGGCATTCGATCTGGCAAAGTATTGGATCGGTCGGGCAGGTGGGGGGAGGTGGGCCTGAGCTATTACTTAGCTCGAGATCCTGCGCGCCGGACGTGCTCGGAGCATACGTTACATCTCCGTCGTAAACCGCAGTGATGCTATTCGAGTTGTATTGCGTGAAGGCCTGTGACCAGGCGGCCCCTGGGGGTGAAAGCGGCACTGTTGCCAGCCATGCGCCATTATCGTAATACTCGACCTGCCCGGTAGCCTCCGGAGGAGCAACATTGGCCGACAGCGTGACGGTGTCTCCGATGTTGCCCGTGTATTCACTCAGCGTCAGCGTTGTCGTGGTTGGCGTTGATCCCGGGTTGCTTACCTGCAGAATTACGGGGCTGCTGGTGCTCGAAATATACGTCGTGTCTCCGTAATAGACCGCTGTAAGACTATGAGAACCCGCGCTCATGAAGGTCTGCACGAACGTGTATGCTTCCCCGGTGAGCGTGTACCCGCCGATCTCGTTGGTTCCATCGTAAATGGCCACCGAGCCTGTCGCTTCGGCTGGCGAGACCGTGGCCGTCAGCGTTGTAGAGTAGCCGATGACTATCGAGGAAGGCGCAACCTGCAGCACCACGGTGTCGGGAGTGTCGCCGGAAACGAAGAGGATAACCGGCATCGATGTACTCGCTTCCCACGAGGCGCTTGCGGCAAAGGCTGCCTTCAGGACGATATTGCCCGAATTGGCAAAAGTTGTATTCAGCGTGGCCACACCGGCGTTTACATTGGCAGTGCCAATTGCAGTCGACCCGTTATAAAACGTGACCGTGCCCGTGGCTGTTGCAGGAGCAAGATTGGCCGTTAACGTGACGCTGTCGCCTATCGCGGTGGCGGGGGCTGAGGCCATCAGAGTTGTTGTCGTCGCCAGCGGACCGCTGACACTTATGGTGAGCGAATTCGATGTGCTGGAAAGATAGTTATCG
>CAZHKN010000106.1:0-15280 GCA_964532725.1 uncultured Occallatibacter sp. | reverse complement strand
GACGCAGGCGCCGCTCAACAGGCCGCCAAAGCCCACCACGGCGGTCACTGACTCGTCATGGCCAATTGGGCCGGGGGTAGGGTCCCGCTCACAGCTCACGCCCAGCATCAGGTGAAAGACCTCTTCGACACTCGCATCCAGATTCTTCGGGTCGGAGACCAGATGCACCGATTCTCGCAACGATAGCGCCATCGTACGCTCCATTTCATTTCCGCCGGCTTGCCGCGATTTGGCGGCAATTGCGGCCTTGCGAACTCCATTCAAAAGCAATGGCTGCCTCCCGGTCAGACCGCGCTGAGCAGCGGCAAGACCCGTTCCTTTACCTGTTCGGCCGTGAACGGCTTGCGGATATAGCCTTGCGCGCCGGCCAGGATCGCCTGTTTGACATGCTCTTCGCTGGACTCGGTGGTGATCATCACCACCGGGACGCCGGGAGCCAGATTCTGCGCCCGGATCTGGCGCAGGAACTCAAGGCCGTCCATCGAGGGCATATTGATATCGGAAAGGATCAGGTCCACCTGCTTGTCCTTCAGCAGCTCCAATCCCTCGGTGCCGCTGCCGGCTTCATGGACCGTCATCGGGTCCAGGCCGGCCTGACGAAGCGCCCGCTCCACAATCTTGCGCATGACCGAGGAATCGTCGACGATCAGGGTTCGAATCTCACTCATTCCCAGCTCCTCTGCTTTTGTCTCTATCGGCGGAAGGGGCCTAGCCATGAGAGAAATTCTCCCCCCGCCCTGCTCTCTCCACTGCTGTTCCCAATTCAGTTCTCCGCTCGGCTCCACGGACAATTTCCGAACCGCTCTTTCCCAACCCGGCAACAGAACCTTCCCCGGGCCGGGCGCGGTGACAGCTCTCGCGACCCACTGGAAGCCCGTTCCGCGAACCGGACAAGCGAGATCTGCGCGCGCGGTCTCAATGCCCGCCCATCGAGCAGATCACATCCTGCACCTCGGCCAGCGCGGGCAGCGGCGCGGCCTGCGGCTTGCGCCACATTCTCAGCCAGAGGCAATCGTGGACCCGCGCCAGGCGGCTTTCGACCGGCCGCGCCCGCTCAATCGACCGGGCCAGCGCATGGACCACCGCCTGCTCGCTCGATGCCTCCAACAACTCGACCGCGGGAAAACCGGCATTCAGCATCCGCGTATGCGCGGGGCGGAAGAGCGAGGCCTGCACCAGGCCGCTTTCCACCCGCAGACCGGTCATGCGCTCGACCGAGAGCGCCAGCACCGGATCGAGCCTGTCCTCAAAGCCCAGGTAGAGCAGTTTTCCAGCGGCCACCCGCAAAGGCAAGGCTCCAAAGGCATCGACAAAAAGCCGGGGAAGAAGAGGCGTGAGCGCCTCGGCGTCATGAAACTCGAGCGGCAGCACCGGGCAGCTCCATTGCAGACCCAGCGCGCGTGTCACCAACTGCTCGCTGACTCCCTGGCGGAAGGTCAGCCAGTGGCCCAGCCGTCCGGCTCCGGCGGCTTTCTGGGCGTCCAGGGCCTCGCGCAGTTGCGTCGAATTGATCCAGCCCTGCTCCAACATCACCAGGCCCAGCGGAACCCGGTGACGATGGCCTTCGCCGGCGCTGGCGCGGCCTTCCATCTCCCGGCTGACCGCGGCGGCAACCCGCGCCGTGGTGCAGGCCGCCGAGCAGCTCCAGCCGGACTCGAAGACCGGCGTGGCGCGGGAGCGCCAGAGATGCATCCATCCCGAGCCGCATCCGGGGTTGGCGCAGGTCTCAAAGAGTCCCGCGCGGCCCTTCGGCGCGGCAGCGCCCGGCCATCGCATGGGAGCGCGTCCCGCGTCCGCCGGCAAGCCGGCCAGCACACCTGCGGGAGCGCTGGTTCTTCCACTGCCCGGCGCGATTCCGGCGACAATCTCCGCGTCCAGCGCCGCCTCGGTTCGTCTCTCCCGCCCCCAGTTCAAAATAGGCATCGTATGCTCTCCAGCCGCTTCTTGGGAGCGGCAACCTCCGTGACGCGCAGTCCAAAGTTGCCGTTGACCAGCACCACTTCCCCGCGGGCCACAATCTTGTCTCCGACAATCAGATCCACCGGATCGGCGACATGGCGATCCAGCTGCACCACGTCACCCGGCCCAAGCTCCAGAATTTCGCCCAGCGGCAGCTCCCGGCAGCCGAAACGCAACGAGGCTTCCAGTTCGACATCGAGCAGCAGTTCGAGGCCCGGGCTCAGCGCCGGAGCTGGCGGTTGAGCCGGTGCTGCCGCAGGCCGGGCAGCAGGTTGTGGAGGCGCTGCAGCGGCCGGTTTCGGCAGCCGCACCTCGTCACGAACCAGAATCGTCCAGGAGCGGTCGCCGGATTTCAACTGGAAGGCATTCGAGATCTTGGCCTCTCCCGCAATCTCGTCGAACTTCTCCACCTTGACCTTGATCTGGGCCTTGGCATAGAGATCGCCGGACGCGGCGTCGCAGACCTCGCGCAGCAACTCCTTCCATCCCGCCTTCTGATCGACTCCCTCGCCCACCAGGGGAGTTTCCAGGACGGTGGCGTCGAGGACGATTGCAAAGCGGCCCTCGTGGTCGCCGGAGATGGTCGCGGCAAATCCAAAGGAGCCGGCGCTGAGCGGCTTGGGCAGCGATTCGGAGAGCACCGGCTCCCCGGCCAGCGCCTGCGAAAACAGCGCGGTGGCGACATTGATCCAGGCTTCCAGGTAGCTCTTCATCGCGCGGCCTCCTCCAGGTTGCGCTCGATGCGGGCAGCGCGATGCGGACCCTGGCGAATGGCCTGAGCCTCGGTCATCGGCAACCCGCCCACGCGCCATTCGGGCAGCGAGTTGGCGGGCAGGTCGAGGCGCAGGACCATCCCCGGCTCGAGCTTCTCAATCTCCGTCGCCAAAAGCCGCACCGAGGGCAACTGCAAACTCGCGCCCATTGGAATGCGGCGCGCGGCCATTTCCATGCGCGCCCGGGCATCGCCGGGATGACGGCGGCGGCGGCTCCAATCCGATGTCAGGCGGCGCAGAATCGTGTTCGCGACCACGGCCGGGAAAGCCAGATTCAGCAGCCCCGAGCTATGCGGCATGCGAATCTCGAAGCTCAGGCAGAGCGTCTTTTCCGTCACCGGCATCACCCGCGCCACCTGGGTCTGCATCTGGCGGCGCTCGAAGTTGAAGCTCAGGCCCACCGGCTGCCAGGCCGCGGTCAGCTCGCGGCAGATGATCTCGACAACGGAGGCCAGTATGGATTCTTCGATATCGGTGAGTTCGCGCAATGGGCCGTCACGACCCTCGCCGCCCAAGAGCAGATCGATGATCGGCGGAGCCAGAGCAAGATCCAGTTGCAGAACCGAGAGCGCTCCCAGCGGCTCCAGCCGAACCGAGGCTACATAGCTGATCTCGGGAATGCGCAGCAGAAACTCATTGAACTGAATCTGCTCGGCGGAGACCAGATTGACCTGAAAGCGGGTGCGCAGCCAGGCGGCCAGGTTGTGGGTCAGATTGCGCGCAAAAAGATCGTTCAACATGCTGATGGCGCGCAACTGATCGGTCGATATCTGCCCCGAGGAGGCAAAGTTGTAGGGCACCACGCGGGCCCGCACCTCGGTGTGCGGAGTCTCGGGGGTGGAGCTGCGCGCCGCCTCGAAGAGAGCGTCGATCTGATCCTGTTTGAGTGTCTTTTCCATGGGCCGCCGTCTCTCCTCGATCTCGTCCCTATTCCCTTACTGCTTGTCTTGGCTCATCGCCCGGTCACGCCCAAGAGCGCCGCGCCCGGTCACCTGCGCGCCCGCTCGGGCGGCTTGCGCAGATGAGCGCGGTCAAAGATGCCGCGCGCGGCCAGATCCTTGAGGGCAACCCTGAGGTGCACGACTGCCGAAGCATGGACCTGCGAGACCCGGGACTCGACCACGCCCAGCGCCAGGCCGATCTCGCGCATCGTCATCTCCTCGTAGTAGTAGAGGGTCATCACCAGCCGCTCCCGATCAGGGAGCCGGGCGATGGCCTCGGCCAGCCGGTCTTCGAGTTCGCCGCGCAAGCAGCGGAAGAGCGGGTCTTCCTCGGGACGGCCCGGCACATAGGCCAGCTCTTCGTCGCCCGAGTCCTCGTTGCGCTCCATATGCAGCGTGCCGATCTCCAGGCCCTTCAGGTCGCCGAGCAACTGCTGGTACTCTTCGAGGCCCAGGCCCATCTCGACGGCGACCTCCGGCTCCGAGGGAGCGTGGCCGAAGCGGGCGGTCAGCACCCGGATCGCCTCCTCTACCGCGCGGCCTTTGCGGCGCAGATCCCGTGGACTCCAGTCGAGGGTGCGCAGGCTGTCGAGAATGGCGCCCCGAATCCGGAACTGGGCATAGCTGCGGAACTGGACTTTTTTTGTCGGATCGAATTTGGCGAAGGCGTCCATCAGCCCGACCACCCCGGCCGAGACCAGATCCTCGATGTCCACATGCTGGGGAAGCCGCTCATGGATGCGGCGGGCGAGAAAGCGCACAATGGGCAGGTGCTCGAGCAGAACCCGCTCCTGTTCTGCGGTCAGCACCGCCCCGGCCATCGGCCCTCCGGCAGCGCCCAGAGGCGGATACGCCGCCGCGGCTCCATCGCGGCCCAGAGCCCTCGGTGCTACAGCTCTTCCTTGCGTGTCAATCCCCATCCCCGGTCCCCTTCTTTAAATCTTTCAATCAAAGCGCTTATAGATCTTTCAGCGCACCGTTCCCACGGGCCGCAAACGAATTTCAGGAGGAATCTCGCCGGCGGCCACCACCGCGAGCCGGGGCAAAACCGGCTCCAGCCACCGCTTCACGTGATAACGAGCCGGACTGGGACAAAGGAGCACGGGAAGGGCCGCGGCGGAGGCCGAGCCGATAAGTTGCCTCACAGAATCGGCGAGGCGGCGGACCAAGGGCGCTCCCGGCTGCGCCTGTGCGGCAAGCAGCCGCTGGCCGCCGTCGGGCGAGAGAGTCGCCAGGATCTCCTCCTCAATCGCGGGATCGAGCAGCAAGACAGGCAACTGCCCTTCCGTGTCGAGCAGCGGGCGGATCAGCCGGCGTCCCAGCGCCTGGCGGCAGGCCTCGACCAGCGCGACGATATGCTTGTTCAACGGCGCGGCTTCGAGCAGGGCTTCGAGAATCGAGCCGAGATCGCGAATCGAGACCCGCTCGCGAAGAAGCTGTTCCAGAACCCGTCCCACCTCGCCGAGCGAGAGCAGCTTGGGGACTAATTCTTCCAACAGTTTTGGATGGCTCTCATTCAACGAGTCCATCAGCCGCTTGATCTCTGCCCGGCCCAGCAGCTCGTAGGCATGCTGGCGGATCAGCTCGCCCAGATGCGTGGTGATCACCGTGACCGCATCGACCACCGAGTAGCCGGCGGCGATGGCCTGATCTTCGAGGGCTGGAGCGATCCAGATCGCGGGTACTCCGAAGGCCGGCTCGCGAGCTTCTTTCCCGGCCAGCGGCCTGCGTTTCGGGTCGCTGGAGACGGCCAGCAACTGCGGTCCCTCGGTCTGCCAGCGGCCGATCTCGATGCCGCGCAGCGAAAAAAGATACTCGCGCGGCTTCAGGCGCAGATTGTCCGAGATATGCACCGGAGGCACCAGAAAACCCATCTCCGCGGAGAGATGGCGGCGCAGCGCACGGACGCGATTCAGCAACTGGCCGCCTTGCTTCTCATCGACCAGCGGGATCAACTGGAAGCCGATCTCGAGCGTCAGGTCTTCCAGGCGCAAGAGCGAAGTCAGGTCGGTCGATTGCGCCGCCTGCTCGGCCTTTTTCTTCTCGGCAGGCAAAAGCTCGGCGACTGGCACAGCCACTACCGAGGACTCGGCCCGGCGGCCGGCGAAGAAGAGTCCGGCGGCGACCAGCAGAAAAGCAAATTTCGGCAGGCCGGGAATGAGGCAGAGCGCGGCTGAAACCAGGCTGGCGAGATACAAGGTCGCGGGCCGGGCCAGCAGTTGGGCGCGAATCTCACCGCCCAGCATTCCGGCAGAGTTGGCGCGGGTCAGCGTGATGCCCCCGGCGACCGAAACCAGCAATGAGGGAATCAATGTTACCAGGCCGTCGCCGACGGTCAGCACGGTATAGGTGCGGACCGCCTCAGAAAGTTCAACGCCCTGTTGCAGAGTGCCGATCAAGAGGCCGGCGATGATGTTGATGGCTGTTATTAAGATTGTGGCCAGCGAGTCGCGCTGGTTGAAGCGGGCCGCGCCATCCATCGCGCCGTAGAACTCGGCCTCGCGGGCAATGGCCTGACGGCGCCTGCGCGCTTCGGCCTCATCGATCAGCCCGGCGTTCATATCGGCATCGATGGCCATCTGCTTGCCCGGCAAGGCGTCGAGCGTGAAGCGGGCGGTCACCTCGGCGGTGCGCACCGCGCCATGAGAGACCACCAAGAACTGGATCGCGATTAGCGCCAGAAAGAGGACGAAGCCGACGACGTAGTTTCCGCCGACGACAAACTGCCCGAAGGCCTCGATGACGTGCCCGGCAGCGGCGGTTCCCTCCGAGCCGTGCAGCAGAATCCGGCGGCTGGAGGCAATGTTCAGCGCCAGGCGAAAGAGCGTCAGCAGCAGCAGCAGCGTGGGAAAGACGCTTAGTTCCACAGCGCGCCGTATCTGCATCGCCGAGAGAAAGACAATGATCGACGCGGCCATCGAAAGCGCCAGCAAAAAATCGAGGCCCCAGGCCGGCAGCGGCACGAGCATGACAAAAATCACGCTGATCGCGGCCAACGGCAGCGCGTACTCCCGGACTCTCTGCATCATGGTGATTGCAGGGGACGGAGATGGAGCAAGAGTCGCGGTGCTCATCGGGAACCTCCACCGGCAAAGGGCTGCGAGCCTGCACTTGCCCGGGGATTCGGAATCGATCCCGGCTGCGCATCGACTCCGCCCGCATTGCGCGCCTGCGCCGTGGCGCGCGCGGCAGTCTCCCGCGCCCGGCGCTCATTCAGCTCCGCTTCCACGCGCTGGCGATAGAGCCAGGCGAGAATCGCGGCGACAGCAGCATAGAGGTCCACGGGAATCGGCTGGCCGACTTCCACGGAGCGATACAAAGACCGCGCCAGCGGAGGATTTTCGAGAATCGGCACCCCGGCCCAGCGAGCCTCGTCCTTGATCTCCTCGGCCAGCAGGTTGCGCCCTTTGGCCAACACCTTGGGCGCTTCCATCGTTCCAAAATCAAAGCCCAGAGCCACGGCATAATGCGTTGGATTGGTCAGCACCACGGCGGCCTTGGCTACGTCGTTCTTCACCCGGCGGCGGCGCATCTGCCGCTGCAAACTGCGGATGCGCCCGCGGATCTGCGGATTGCCTTCGGTCTCCTTCATCTCCTCGCGCTGGTCTTGCTTGCTCATCTTCAGGCGCTGTTCGCGGCTCTGCCACTCGACCGCATAATCAATCGCCGCCCATCCAAAGAGCAGCCAGGCCGCGGCCAAGAGCAACCCGTAGAGGTCGGAGCCCAGCATCTCCAGACGGACCGTCGAAAACGGCGGCAGGGTCAGCTCGCGGGCGATCCGCTGCACCGCGAAGATGGCCAGGAGGCTGGCCGGAATCAGCGATTTTCCCAGCCGGGCCGCCGAACGCAGCGAGAAGAGATTCTTTACATTCGAGACCGGGTTGATGCGGTCCAGCTTGAAGCCGACCGCCTGCGCATGGAAGTTGAGGCCGCCAGTCTGCAAGATGCCCACGCCGAGAGCGCCCGCGGCTACCGCGAGCATCACAATGGCCGGCGGGCCGAGAACCCCATTTGTGAGTCCGCGCACGGCGCGCAGGGTCGGCTCAATCTCCGACGGCTCCCAGTGGGCTGGCAGGCCGAGTTCCAGAAAGCTTGAAAAAGCGCTGCGCCAAATGATCAGTATCCGGCTGGAGAGCGCGCCCAGTACCATCACCCCAACCAGCGTCCCGGCGGCGGCGCTCAGCTCACGGCTGTGCAGCAGATCGCCTTCGCGGCGGGCTTTCTCCCTGCGATGCGGGCTGGCCTGTTCTGTGCGCTCTCCTGGCATCGGCTAAAGTCTCCATCCGTGCAGATTGAGAACCAGCAGGCCCAAAGTTTTGCCTTCCGCAGGAACAGGAATCGAGAGCAGCCGCTCGGCCATGTCGAGCAGCCCCGAGAAGCGCGCCTCGATAAAGCGCGGCCAGACGGCGAATGCGCCGATCAGCATGAGAAAACCGGTCATCGTCTTCAGCGGCACGGTCAACGACATTACCGGCAACTGCGGGCTGAGTTTGCCCAGCAGCGAGACCGCGACCTCAACCAGCATCGTCGCGGCCAGCACCGGCGCAGCCAGCTCGACCGCGGCCAGAAAGACACCGCCGGTCGCGCGGACAATCCCCAGCGCCGTCGCTTGTGAAAGCGTGTAGCTGCCCAGCGGGACAACGTGAAAGCTGCGGATCAGAGAGGCCAGCAGGATGCGGTCGAGTCCGGCGCCGAGCAGCACCAGCGTACCCATCAACTGAAAGAGATCGCCCAGGAGCGGCGTCTGGATCGCCGAGGCCGGATCCAGCAGATTGACCAGCGAGAAGCTGAACTGGAGTCCCGCAATCTGCCCGGCAAAGAGTAACAGCTCGGTCAGCAGCGTGAGCGTAAGCCCATAGACCAGACCTACGCCCAACTCGCCAATCAAAGCCGCGTAACTGATCTCTGTCCGCGCGTTGGGTAGCGTAGCCACCAGCGGGGCCAGCAGAAAGGCAACCGCCAGCACAAAGACTCCTTTTGCGCGCAGCGGCAGCGCGGTCGATGAGAAAAACGGAGCCAGCGCAACCATGCCGCTCACCCGCACCAGGGCCAGGGTCATCGCGCTCAGAAAGCTGCTCCATTGCTCCATTGCTTCTCCTCAGCTTTCAGCCGTCAGCTATCAGCCGTCAGCCGTCAGCTATCAGCTTTCAGCCTTTTCAGCTCTCGGTTATTCGCCTTAGGCTTGTTCTTTTGAACGTCCATTACACCCAGCCCCAAATCCACTCGCGAGCCGTCATCCATCGCGTCCTTATCGACCCAAACAACAGACCTGATCCCGCAAAATTGCGAACCGCTAAGAGCGAATAGCTGAAAGCTGCCTTCACCCCAGATACCGGCGCAGATCCGCCAACAGCACAATCGTGTAATTGGCAATGCGGTGCAGAAACCAGGGCATCCCGGCCAGCAGAATCACCGCAATCGCCCCCAGCCGCGGCACCGAGGTCAACGACTGTTCCTGCAAGCTGGTCAAGGTCTGCAACAGGCTCAGCAGAAAGCTCAGCAACGCGGCGGCGATCAGCAGCGGCGCGGCCAGAATCAGGGCCTCCTTCATCAACTGGCGCAACAGCTCGGCAACCATATCCGGCGACATGAGCAAATCCTCAGAAGCTCTTTAACAGAGAGTTGGCCAGCAGATTCCAGCCATCCACCATCACAAACAGCAGAATCTTCAACGGCGTCGAGACCACCACCGGAGGCAACTGGAACATGCCGATGGAAGTCGTGATCGAGGCCGTCACCATGTCGATCAAAAGAAACGGCAGAAAGAGCACCGCGCCGATGGAAAAGCCGGCCTTCAGCTCGGAGAGAATGTAGGCCGGAACCACCACCTGCATGGGCAGATCCTCCGGCTTGTTGGGGCGCGGAATCTGGCCGGCGGCAGTGAACAGCGCCAGATCCTTCTCCCGCGCATAGCGCAGCATGAAGGTCTTTACCGGCACAGATCCGCGGTTGATCGCCTCCCAGCCCGTCACCTGCCCGGCGCGATAGGGTTCCACGGCCAGTTGGTCCACCTGATTCAGCACCGGGGTCATCAGGAACCAGGTCATCATCAGCGCCAGCGCCAATAAAGTGGGATTCGAGGGCGCGGTCTGCGTTCCCAGCGCCTGGCGCAGGAAGTGAAAGACCACCAGCAGCCGCACCAGAGGAGTCATCGCCATCAAAATCGCGGGCAGCAGCGTGATCAGCGTCAGGACAAAGAGAATCGTCCACGGCGTCGAATCCGATGGATGGAGACGGGCATTCAGATCTGGAATCAGCGGGACGGCGGCGGGCGCTGCCGGCGCGGCCGCCCGCATCATCGCCAGGAGAGCTACCATCTCGCCCTCCGGGCTGCCAGCGCAACAGGACGGCGAGCACGCGGCAGCGCCTGGAGAGTAGCCATCGATAGAGACGGCGCGCGTTTTTCGTCCGTCGCGGCGGGAGCATCAACCGGAAAAAACACCGGCGCGCCCTCTGCAGCCGTGGCCACCAGGAACCGCCTTCCGTCGGCCTCGACCAGCGCCAGAGACTGCCGTGGAGCCAGCGTTACCCGCTCTACCACCGCCAGCCGGCGCGGGTCCGGGCTGCCCCGCCGCAGACGGCTCAACAACCAGCCTGCAAGCCCGCCTACGGCATTGCCCGACGCTCTCCCTTCCGGATTCTTCTGACTCCACTGCATTGGCGCCCCGCTCTCTCTCTGTCTGGCTCTGTTTCCGTAGTGAAGAATTTCTTAGCATTCGATTGCGGAGTAGAGGCCTGGCTCAGGCCAGCCGGGTTACGCGCACTGCCAGCTCGGTATCGATGACTTCAAACTCCGCCCAGGCCAGTTGCACCGGGCCGGCGGTGATGGGCAAATCGTCGCCATTGCCCCACTGCGAACCGATCACCTTCCCCGGCTCGAGCGCCAGCAAATTGCGCACCCTGAAATCCCGCACCGGCACACTCACCTCAATCTCCACCGGCAACTGCGCCGCGCGCGGATGCTGCGCGAGGATTCCGCTCGGGGGCGGCTCCGGCGCAACCGCAACCAACCCCTGCTCGGCGCTTTGCTCGCCGTTCTCGGGCGCTTGCTCCATCAATGTCGTTCCCGCCGGAGCGGGCAAGGTTTGTGTGGTGGCCATGTGCGTTGAAAGTAAGCAGAAGACTGACCAGCGGGGAGACAGTTGGATTGGGAAGACTTAATGTGAGTACGCCAAACCATCCTCTTTGAAGCGAAAAACACACAATCCCATCGCTGCTACACTGATAGAGATCGCCGTGTGCGTCCGCGCGCGCCTCTCCAGCCCCTGGCCGCGCCGGTTCTGAGGAGTTAAAAATGTCGGAAGTGAATGGAAGCAGAAGTTTTACCGGAACCAGCCTGCGCCTGAAGGTCGGTCTGGCCGAGATGCTCAAGGGCGGCGTCATCATGGACGTGATGAACGTCGAACAGGCGCGCATTGCCGAGGAGGCCGGCGCCACCTCGGTCATGGCTCTGGAGCGCGTGCCGGCGATGATTCGCGCCGAGGGCGGCGTGGCCCGCATGGCCAAGCCCTCGCTGATCAAGCAGATCATCCAGGCGGTCTCGATCCCCGTCATGGCCAAGGCCCGCATCGGCCACTTCGCTGAGGCGCAGATCCTGCAAGAGCTGGGCGTCGACTTCATCGACGAGAGCGAAGTCCTCACCCCCGCCGACGAGGCCCACCACATCGACAAGCACGCCTTTACGACACCCTTTGTCTGCGGCGCGCGCAACCTCGGAGAGGCCCTGCGCCGCATTGCTGAAGGTGCGGCGATGATCCGGACGAAAGGGGAGGCGGGAACCGGCGACGTCGTCCACGCCGTCCAGCACATGCGCCAGATCACACGCGAGATGAAGGCGCTCACGGTCTTGAGCGAGCAGGAACTTTACCACGCCGCCAAGGAACATCAGGCGCCTTACGAGCTGATCCGCATGGTTGCGCAGACCGGCAAACTTCCTGTGCCCAATTTTTCAGCAGGCGGCATCGCCACCCCCGCCGACGCGGCGCTGATGATGCAGCTCGGAGCCGAAGCGGTCTTTGTCGGCTCGGGAATCTTCATGAAGGAACGCGCCACTCCCCTCGATGTCGAGAACGATCCCAAGGAGCGCGCCGAAGCCGTCTCCCGCGCCGTAGCCATCGTGCAGGCAACCACCCACTACAACGACCCCAAGATTCTCGCCGAAGTCAGCGAGCAGGTCACCGGCACAATGAAAGGCCTCGCCGCCGCCGCCATTGAGGAATCGCAGTTATTGCAGACGAGGGGCTGGTAGGACTGGCCGTTCAGACGGACGGCTCGCTATTCGCTCGCACTGACCTTATTGCTACGATCCTTGCGCTAAAAAAGCGGAAGGATGGAGCAGTCTACTTGTGGAGTTCCTCGATTGATTTGAGCACAAGATCGAACTCGAAATCGCTTTACGATGCCGGTTCTCCAATCACGCTTTGATTCCCGTTCTGTCTGATCATCTGAGCAAGCTCTTGGAGCCATTTGATCTGCTCTTTGTAGCAGGTTGGAGTACAGGTCGCCTCGTGCTCTACTGCTCGTGCCGCGAATTCTGAGACTTTGATGAACCTCGTTGCATTCTTCATAGTGGGATTTTAAGCCAAATGAGCCGTTCAGGTGTTTACTTCCTGTGCCCCAGGCTCTCGCTGCTTGGTTATCATGAATCTGTTGAGACTTTGAAACCGTTCCGTATCCACTTCACCACCGCAATCAATCCGTAGATAGCGCCCCAAACAAGAGGAATGGGAAAGAACGCGAAGATTGCGGCATACTGAAAATGGTATTGAATGGAGGCGTTCCAATCCCGATCTCTGGAACGCTCACAAGCGGCATCTTCTCTCTGTTGTTCTTCTGTCGCTTGTTGGCTGTAGTGTGCGTCAGCAGCGCCCCTTTGTGCGTCGTCGTAGCACGACTCATACGCGATTTGCACCCAATCTCCTTGACGCAACCCGTATTCGTTGCCCAAATAGGCCCCGCACAAAAGCCAAACGAAAGAAAGTGCAACGCCAATCCGTTGCCAGCCGTTCAACCTCTTTATGCGTTTGAACATGAACCAAATTCTACAGGCAGGTGGCCAATGTCCGACAACCTATAAAAGTGAGTACTCCTGTCTGGACTTTCAGACCTCGGATAGATAATTGAAGGGTACGGGCCTTAACCTTTGAGACACGTTTTCAGGATTTCACCCCTACACCCAGCCTTTTTCAGCGGCCAGATCAGACCCACACTGGCGCTGGAAAAGGCTGGGTGTGGCACCCGGGTATACCCTTAAGCTAGAAAAGGAGTACCGATGAGCATGACACGTTTTGCGGCTGGCACCCAATACGGGGACTGGAAAGGAACCGCCGCTGCCGACGAATTCGGCGCAGACAGTTCTTTCAAGGAATTGTTTAAAGCCACAGGCAAGGTGGACACAGAGAATGAGATTTTGATTGGCTTTGAATTCTATGCCGGAGAAGGACATTTCTATCTCGCTGGTTATTTTCACCCGAAGAGCAATAGTAATATCCTCGGATGGATTCCATCATTGAATGATGATTTCAATGGGAAGACTGAACCTATTCAGGTGCGAAAAATTGAGGTAAAGCTCACTCTCGTACAATTCTTCAAGTATTTCAAGCGTTTTAACGTGGTCCTGGTTCAGCATGGTTTGGACATCTGTGGACGAGACTATGAGGAAATACCTGAAGCGTAGCTCGGTGTCGTGTTTCCCATCATTAGATTCTTTCTATCGGTAGGGTAGACCACCATCCCCGTTCGTTCCCCACGCCGAAGGCCGTCAGCCGCACCGCAGGTGGTTGACATGTACGGCCACACCGTACATTATAGATAGGCGAGGCTCAATAGAGCTTGCCCATTTTCGTCATAAAGGGCTGAAGCAGCTCTACGAGGACGGAAACCCTCGGGCTATTCCGTCCAAGATGGCCGAGAAACTGAGCAAGCTACTCTTGACGCTGGAGACAGCCGAGACGCTCGAACAACTCGGCAAATTCCCCGGCTGGAAGTTGCACCCGCTCAAGGGCGATCTCAAGGGATTCTGGAGCCTGACAGTCACCGGCAACTGGCGATTGATCTTCCTCTACGACGAAAGCGCAAATACGGCCAGCGACATTGACCTGATCGACTACCACTGAGATACGGAGGAGGCCGAAATGCCGATGAAAAGCCCGCCCCATCCGGGCAGCCTGATCAAAACCGAAGTGATCGACGCACTCGGCCTGAGCGTATCAAAGGCCGCGGAGATTTTACAGGTGCGCCGCGCTACGCTTTCCGATCTTCTCAACTGCAAGTCCGCGCTGACGCCCGATATGGCGCTGCGCATCGAAAAAGCATTCGGCCCGGAGATGGACCATCTCCTGCGCATGCAACTCGCCTATGATGTGTCCAAGACCAGGGAGCAGGCAAAGAACATTTCAGTCGAGCGGTACGTTTCAGCTTAACTGCAGCCGGGTGCCGCTTCCTTTGCTTTTTCGAGCGAAGGTGGGAGACCATCCCCGTTCGTTTCCCACGCCGAAGGTGGCTGCTGCATGCCTGCGCCGCAGGCACCGCGCTGGAGGCTTGTGCTTTCGTCCTCGCGCTCGATAAAGCACAAGAATGGGATTCCCTGCTTCGATTGGGATCCGAAAAGGGCTGCGCATGTCTTTATGGATCGAGAAGCCATGGTTTTGGCCTAATATTCATCGAAGGCTAACGAACCTTTCTTGAACTTTCTTTAACTTCTCCTCATGCTTCAATCTTTTGCGCCAGCTGGGCCAGCCCCCGCACTTTAAACAGGCGTGTTTCCCGCTCCATACCGGTAAGCCAATACCGCGCGAGCGCCGGGAGCGCCGGCCATTCGCAGCTCTGCGCCTCCCTTCACACGCCAACCGTACACACTGCGCGGGGGCGTATTTACTGAAAGGTACATTCATGCTTCGAGGTCATTTCATCTCCAGTGTTGCATTTCTGGCTTTGTCAGGCGCGACGCTTGCCGTTGCGCAAACACAGCCCGCCGCCGCGCAAACGCAGCCTGCCGTTGCGCCAACGCAGATTGCCGTCGCGCCTGCGCCGAGCGCGCAGGATGTACAAACCAAAATTACGCATACCGAAACCGTTGAGGTCACCGCTCCGGGCGAGTTCCGCGACGAGCAGGAGCTGTCGGCAACCGCTCTGATCGAGGAAACGCCGGGAACCAGCCCCATCAAGAGCGTGGCGCAATTGCCCAGCGTGAACTTCCAGGCCGCCGATCCCTACGGATCGTATGAATGGGCCGTCCGCATCTCCCTGCGCGGCTTCAACCAGAATCAGCTCGGCTTTACGCTCGACGACATCCCGCTGGGCGATATGTCGTATGGCAACTGGAACGGCCTGCACATCAGCCGCGCCATCACCAACGAGAACATCGGTCGCATCGTGATCTCGCAAGGCACCGGCGCATTGGAGACCGCCTCCACCAGCAACCTCGGCGGAACGCTCCAGTTCTACTCCGCCGACCCCTCCGACAAGCGCAGCGTGACTGTGGACCAGACCTTCGGCAGTTGGAACGCCTACCGCACCTTCGCCCGCTATGAGAGCGGCCTGGTGGGCCACAGCAAGTTCTATCTGACCGGCGCCTACAACCTCACCGATAAGTGGAGAGGCCACGGC
>CAZHKN010000105.1:0-15288 GCA_964532725.1 uncultured Occallatibacter sp. | reverse complement strand
TGACGGCCTCAAGACGCCCTTAGTTTCCAATGAACCGCGCACCCCAAATCAGCAGTGCCCCGCCAAGCAAAATGCGGTAAATCGCAAACAGTGCAAACCCGTGCTTGCGCACCCACTGCAGGAACCACTCCACCACGCCCAGCGCCACGATGAACGAAACGGCAAGTCCGATCAAGAGCACGATCCAGCGTTCCGAGGTCATGACCACATGGGGCGCAAGACCAGCAGCCACGGCTGCTTTACTGGGGTGAATCTCCTTGAGCAGGTCCCATGCGGTCGCCGCAACCATCGTGGGAATCGAAAGCAGGAAGCTGAATTCCAAAGCCGCAGGTCGCGATAGCCCCACCACCTGACCCGCCGCAATGGTAGACATCGAGCGCGAGGTGCCGGGGAAGACCGCGGAAAGCGTCTGGCAGATGCCGATCCAGATTGCCTGCCCCAGGCTCATCTCCTCCACATCTTTTGTGGCCGCGTCTTGCCGCACGCTCCAGGCATCGATGATCCACATCACGAAGCCGCCGATCAGCAGCGCCTCGGCCATTACAGCGATGCTGCCCAGATGCGCCTCGCTCCATTTATGCAGCAGGAGCGACGGCACCGAGGTAAAGCCGAAGGCGATCAGCGTAAGCGATATGGGGTGGTTGAGCCAGGTGCGGGTGCCGTTTTCGCCCTTTGGAAAGGTGCGGATGAACTCGACAATGCGCCCCAGAAACAGCAGGCAGAGCGCCAGAATCGCGCCCAACTGAATGACGATGGTGTACATCTTCCAGTAGGGATCGTCGAGCGGCAACTTCATCAATGCTTCGGCTATGCGCAGGTGCGCCGTCGAGCTGACCGGCAAAAATTCGGTCAAGCCTTCCACAATGCCCAACAGAACAGACAGCAAATAGTCGTTCAAGCATCCTCCGGGGTTCGGGACCGGCATGGCGGAGCGCCGCGCAAAGCCTCCATCCGCTCATCTCCGGCTCCCAACTGCGCTACTGCTGGTCGATGCCGTAAACAGGGATGCCCTCATCCAATTTGTACACCAGCGAGGCCGCCCGCGCAGCATAATCCGTGGCCGGGAACTTCTCTTTGAGCTTTGCGGCCAGCTCGCGGGCATGCGTGTGGGCGGCTTCGCTCTTGTTGTCGCTGCCGTCAGCGGAGTACATATCCTTCAACACCGCCAACCGGTAAACCGCCTGATACAGCGCCTGCGCCGTGCGCGGGCCGTCAGGATACTCGGCGGCGAACTTCTCGTAATACTCGGCTTCCTTCTCCGGGCATTTGGCCTGCCCTTGCCAATCGCCGCAGAGCTTGTTGTCGATCAGCGCAAAGGCTGCCAGGTCTGCCTGCCGCGTGTGCGGATAGAGCTTGAGAATCTGCTTCATCTCGTACTCATCCATCTGGTCGCGCAGATAGGCCTGCTTTTCATGGGCCGACGGACGTGAGGAGGCATCGGCCTTCTGAATCTGCCACTGAATATCCGCCGCGCGCCACGTTGCCTCTGCGGCCAGCGGCGAGTTTGGGAACATCTCGGCCAGCCGCCGGTAGAGCAGCCCGGCAGACTGAGCCGCGTTCACCGGCCCGCGCGGATTCTCCGCCAGCGACTCCTGATTGGCCGCCTCACCCATCAGCACCAGATCACCATTGGGAGTGGTCTCGACCACCACCCCCCGCGCCTCCATCCAGCCGGAGATCGGGGGCGGCGCGGAGTCCTCGCCAATCAGCGGCGCGTCTTTGTCGTGCATCTCCTGAATGTCTGTGTTGGCGTAGACACGCAGCCACGGGCCGCTCTTCTCGGCGATAACCATCTCGCGGCCAATCTGCACCCGGTCCACTTTTTGCGAGCTGGTATCCGGCGCAATGTACAGCCAGGTCACCCGAAGCGCCGTCGCCCGCGGCCCAGCAAGCGGCTTTTCCAGTTGCGGCTTTTTGTCGGCGCGGGCGGGCAAAACGGCTAGAAGCGCTACTGCGGCGAGGGTTAGAAGACGTTTATGCATAACGGAACCATCATAGTAGATAGACGTTGAAACAGGCGCGTCGGATTGTTGCCGGATGCAAGGGTGCCCCCAGTCCCTCGTCTTTGGGGACCGGGGGTTGAACTAACCACAAATCTGAGCGCTCTCCCACTCTGCTATCATTCTGAGCGCGGCGAAGAACCTGTGGTTCGCTTCAAGCCAAGGGTGGGAACGCACAAAGCCCAATCCACGACATCCCCACTCAGCCAACCCTCTCAGTCAGCACTGCAGCCAGCATCTCCTGCGCAACATTGCCGCCGCTGACTACCGCGACGGCGCGCGTGTAAGCCGGCAACTCATCCGCATGAAAGAGCAGCGCCGCAGTCGCCACGGCCCCGCTCGGTTCGGGAAGCAGCCGCGTCGCGGCGACAATCGCCCGAATCGCGGCGCGAATCTCCGCTTCTGTCACGGTGATAACCCCATCCACAAAGGCTTGAATGTGGGCAAAGTTGCGATTGCCGACGGATTGTGTGCGCAACCCATCGGCAATCGTCCGGCTGGTCAGCTCGGCGGGCCAGGTCACGATTGATCCGGCACGGAAGCTCTCCGTAGCATCCCCGGCCAACTCCGGCTCCACGCCAATCACCTTTGTCCGCGGGCTGATCTGCTTCACCGCCGCCGCCACGCCGCTCAGCAGACCGCCTCCTGAGACTGGAGCAAGAACAAGATCAAGGTCTGGAAGACCCTCAATAATCTCCAGCCCGCAAGTCGCCTGCCCGGCGATGATCTGCTTGTCGTCATAAGGCGGAATCACCACATACCCATGCTCGCGCACCAACTGCTCGGCCACCGCCAGCCGCTCGCTCGACGCCACGCCGACATCGACGATCTCAGCCCCCAGCGCCACCGTCGCCGCCCGCTTGACCGCTGGAGCATTCGACGGCATCACGATCACCGCCTTCGCCCCCACATGCCGCGCCGCATACGCCACGCCCTGCGCGTGGTTGCCGCTGGAGTAGGTAATCACTCCCCGCGCGATCTCCGCTGGCGTAAGCTGAAAAATCTTATTGGACGCCCCGCGAATCTTGAATGCGCCGATGGGCTGTAAGCTCTCGGCTTTGAGCCAGATTCTTTTGTCGGTTCCGTAGCCGGAGAGGCCAGGGAATGCCGCTTCAACCAGCGGCGTCTTCAACGCAACAGAGGCAATGCGCTCTGCGGCAGCGCGGATATCGGGGAGTGAAACAAGTTGCTCAGCCATTCTGCTATCCCTTCAAGGCCATCTCAGCGGGATGAATGGCCTCTATCTGGTCGTACCGCTCAAAGTCTTTGGTATTGAAGGTCAGAATGCGCTTGACACCGTGGACATGCGTTGCGGCAACGAGGCGGGCGTCATGCACCTGAACTCCGGAGACGCGATAGTCAACCAGAATTTTGCGCCATGTGGAGTGAACTTCAAGGCTCTCTTGGAGGAGCCTGAACTTTGATTCTACTTTTTCTGCACGTACATGCGCTTCTTCAGGGGGCAACCCATATCCATTTCGATTCGCGGGACGGGTCAGAACATTCCAGAATTCGCCAAGATTTTGCGAGGTGAAGCATGGAACATCCCGCAATTTATCGATTGATCGAATCGATCCGGTGACTATCTGAAAGTCCACGCCTTCCGGCTGGACCCATCTGATCAGCACATTGCTGTCGATCAGCACGAGCTCGCCGGCCATCTACCAGCGGTCCTCATAATAGCTGGCGCGGTCATTCACTTCCGGTGGAAGAATTGGCAGACGCTCGGAACCGGCAGTCATCACCTTGGTCATTTCTTCGATGTCGCCAGGCTTGAGAATCCCCGTGCCGGTCGCATAGTGAGGCCGACGCTCCTCAAGCAGCCTGCCCGCATATTTCTTCAACTCCATGCCGTGCTGGGCTGCCTCAGCGGTCAAGCTGGCTTCGAGTTCGGGGCTGACTTCGACCTCAATCGTCATGACGATGGCTCCTGTGCCCATTATCCGCTCAATTCCATAAAAAATGGAAGTCCGCGCAGATTTTGCAACCTCTCCGAAATTCGCTCTCAACGGCCCGCTTCCACTCCTGTTATGGCAGGTACTTCTCCGGGAGAGGATCGGCAGGGGTTTCGGCTTGCCAGATAATCTCGATCACGCGCCACTGCTTGCCGTCGAAGACCGCCTGAATGCTGTTGATGCCACGATCCAGAATTTTGCCTTCGGGGATTTTGCCTTCGGACGCCTTCCCTTCTGAGGCCTTGCCGTCCGGCCCAGTTTCTCCAAAGGCGGTACGGGTCTCGTAGGTGCTCCAAAGGTGGGCGATATGGCCCCAGGTTTCCGTGCGAACCTTGATCTGGCGCTCGTGGAAGACCTGGTTGCCTTGCTTGCGCACCGCGTCAACCCATCCATCGACGGTGAGAACGCGAGGAGTAGCCGTGCCGTCCGCCGCAACGCGAATAGGGATCAGCCGCGCGTCAGGCACGAAGAGCGCGCGAAAGCAGGTGCGGTCCTTGTCCGCCGGGCCGCTGACAGCAGCGTCAATAGCGGTGATGAGCTGGTCGAGTGTAGCCGTGGATGGGCAGGCCGGAACGGTGGCGATGGGGTTGTCGGGGGTTTGGGCGTTTGCTTCAATCGAGAGCGCCGGAGCCAGTGCGCCAGCGGCCAGGGCGAGGACAATCGCGATGCGTCTCATAGAGGGATTTTACAGAACAGGTGCCGGAATAGAGATCAGAACTAATGCCGTCTGTGGCTAGGCAGCTTCGTGGGAGTGAGAACAAGTTCCTGGACCGGTTCGAGAGGGATTAACGCCTCGACGACGGGAAGGTCAACTGGAGGAGAAACCGTATCTGCAATGACCATCGGGCCAGAGTACGAGCTAACTCTCAAGACGACGCTCTTCTCTATCTTGCCGGTTACATCTAATCCTGTCTCAGCCCATTGCGCAAAGCCCTGTGACACTACGCGCAGATTATAGATTCCCGGCTGCAGTTGCAGAACTGCCACACCTCTGGCATCGGTAAGAAACCGGAAGTCATCGTGCGAATCCTCCCGAATGGCCGTAACGCGCGCGCCTGGAATTACCGCGCCGGTCTGGTCAGTGACAGTTACAGTCAGCGTAGCTTCTGCAGGTTCCTGAGCAAGAACCGGAGAAGCACAGAGTGCGATAGTGATCGCGGCGATGTATACGCAGGCCATGCGCAATCATGATCACACTCCGCCCCCACTGGGTCAAGTGACACTCGGTTTGGCTATTCCACCCTCGTGGGAAAAAATAAAGACGTCGGGAAGAGGATTGGGGATGGACGAGTAGTTGGCGATGGGGATCTGTCTGTTAATCGCGCCCATGATATTCGGCATGATGTTGCCGTGCTCCCAGCAAGTGAGCACAACTCCGCTGAGGGCGAGTACGCTGGTCGCCAGATCCGTTTCGCCGCCACCGATGGTGAAGGAGGTGTTGAATTGCCGGGAGTGAGTGGAGCACCCGGCGGATTTCTGAGAGCGATGCCAAGCGGATCAGCATCGTTCCATTGCCGTCCGGGCGCGGCTCAGGTTTTGAGAGAACCGGCCGCCGAACAGCCATCCCCGCGCTCGTTTTTTGGGCTATTGTAACGTTTGAATAAGTGTGATACAGTTTCGGCAGCTTCGAAATAATCGAGCCGTACACGCATTAGAACAATAGCGGATTTTTACTTGGCGGCCCTATGATTTTCACTCCGAACCGGGAGCCTTCTACGCACTGCCACTCACCGGGGTTCGAACCCTGTTGAGTGACCGGAGCGTGGACCCTGCACGCCTTGACACTGCTATGCCGCGCACCGTTCACGAGTCAGGAGAAGCTCGATGAATATCCGTGCTTGCACGCGATGTTTTAGTCGAAATGCTCGTAAAGCGACAACCAAACTGTGGGTCGGCATCAACGGGAAGACCACCAAACTCAGCATCTACAGCCTGGGCTGAGTCCCTGCTGCTTCAAGTCAGGCAACTACGGGCAGAGCACGACGGCCACAAAGGTCTCGTTCTATGCTCTGACATTCGTTCGCTAAAGTGACCGTACCGATGAAAGAAAGACAAAAGGAGCCTCGATTATGTTTTCGCAACTAAAGACATTGGTCATGAGTTCGATGGGGACGTTTGCCATCCTTGTTTGGTGTTCACCAGGGCAGATTCAAGCGCAGACGTGGAAACATCCAGGTGTGCTTGTCAGTCAGGCGCAGTTGGACGCGACCAAAGCCGCCTATGAGGCTGGGGACGCTGTCGTCGTCAGCCAGGTCAACAAGGCGATGAAAAGCGAATATGGCTCCCTCAGCTACACGCCACTAGGACCGTATCCAGGGGGAATCGAGCAGTGCGGCTCTTCTTCAAATCCAGACTACGGCTGTTCCGATTCCGACTCCGACTCCAACGCAGCCTACGTTCAGGCCGTGTTATGGTACGTCACCGGCAACCAGACATATGCTACAAATTCGATCAATATCATGAACGCCTATTCGAGCGGGTTCAAGGGGTATGCGGGATATACTTCAGGGCTTCCGTGTCCAAGCGGGACCACGTGCTCCAACGGACCTCTGCAGGCGGCCTGGGATGCGGAAAAGTGGCCAAGGGCAGCCGAGATCATTCGCTACGGAAATAACGGCAGTGCCGGATGGTCTTCGGCGGACAGCACAGCTTTTGCCAATATGCTGACAAACATCTTTGTGCCCATCATCTACAACGGCTCCTCCTCGAACGGCAACTGGGAGATGTCGATGATCGAAGGCATGATGGGCATTGCGGTTTTCACTGAGAACTCGGCGCTGCTGGCCCATGCGCAGGCGTTCTGGTTACAGCGAGTCCCCGCAGACTTCTACTATCAGCCCCAGGACGGCGACACGCAGCCGCCCTTCCCCGCAGGCAGGCAAGGCAGCTCCACCTGGTACGGGCAGGTGGACTTCAACACCACTACCACTGGCGTAACGCAGGAGACTTGCCGTGACCTCAAGCATACCGAAGACAGCATCGCGGCCGCGATCAATGCCGCGGAGACGGACTGGATACAGGGCGGCACACTGTATACAAACAGCAGCATCGATGCGCAGCCACGCATCGTGGGCACGATGAATCTTATCGCGGGTCTGGAGAGCGATGGCTCGCCAAACAGCGTTATCGCGGCTCCGGCGGATTTTTGCACGGGTTCTGCAGCCACCGACGAGAATGAGATTACGTTGGGAGTCGGGACGACCTACGTAATCGGCTACAACGAATACCACAACCGCCTCAACGACCCCAATATGGCGGATGCTTCCGGCACGACGGGCCTGCACGGCACGGCGAACACCTACAACTGGATACAGAATGGGCTGTTGCCTCAGAGCCTTAGCTCTGACCAGGGCGTCCATATGGCTCTTTTTGAAGCATTGACCCACACTGCCATTCCTGCAAGCAGCAACTTCAGCTTGACAGCGTCACCGGGTTCTCAGACGGTAACGGCAGGGAGCTCGGCCAGCTACACAGCCACCGTCGCTCCCAGCAACGGCTTTACTGGAACTGTGACGTTGAGCGCCAGCGGTTTGCCATCAGGAGCAACTGCCTCTTTCAGCCCTACTTCGATTAGCGGGGGTACCGGGTCGTCCACACTGACTGTGACAACCACCAGCTCGACACCGGCAGGAACGTCTACCCTTACCATTACGGGCACCAGCGGTACGCTGACGCAAACCGCCTCTGTCTCGCTGACGGTGACCCCGGCTCCGACTACAGCGACGCCCACCTTCAGTCCGGTAGCCGGCTCGTATACGAGCGCTCAAACAGTGACGATCTCCGACGCCACTTCTGGCGCGAAGATCTACTACACCACCAATGGAACCACACCCACCACTTCTTCGCCGCTTTATTCGGGTCCGATCACGGTCAGCTCTACCGAGACTCTCGAAGCCATCGCCGCTGCCACCGGCGATAACAACAGCGCGGTAGCAACAGCCGTCTACACCATCATTGCATCGTCTGAGGCTCCTTACGGTGGCACTCCCGTCGCGATTCCCGGCATGGTGAAGGCCGAGAATTACGACACCGGCGGTCAAGGTGTTGCCTACAACGTCCCTTCAGTCAACGGCACAGATAACAGCTATCGTTCCGACGGTGTGAATCTTGAAACAACCACAGCCACCGGAGGCGGCAATAATCTGGGCTGGGCAGCGACCGGGCAGTGGTTCAAATTCACTGTCAACGTAGCCACAGCCGGAACCTATACGGTCACCTTCGAAGTTGCCTCGAACGACGGAGCAACTGACGCCTTCCATCTGTCCAACTCCGCAGGCACCAATCTGACCGGTTCCATCAATGTTCCAAATACCGGCGGCTGGGAGACATGGAAGACTGTGACGGCGACGGTCACGCTTCCGGCAGGCACCCAAGTGCTGACCCTCAACGAAGACAACCCCGAATGGAACATCTACTCGGCTACGTTTGCGCTTGTGCCGTCTGGAGGCCCTTACGGCGGCACTGCTGCCGCAATCCCCGGAAAAGTGCTGACCGAGAACTACGATCTTGGCGGGCAAGGTATCGGCTACAACGTCACTTCAGCCAACGGCACGGACAATAGCTATCGCACCGACGGCGTGGACCTGGAAACAACCACAGCCACCGGCGGCGGCAACGATCTGGGCTGGGCAAAGGCCGGGCAGTGGTTCAAATACACTGTCAACGTTGCCACCGCGGGAACCTATACGGTCACCTTCGAAGTTGCCTCGAACGACGGCGCAACCGGTGCCTTCCATCTCTCCAACTCGGCGGGCATTAATCTGACCGGCGCGGTCAACGTTCCAAACACCGGCGGTTGGGAAACTTGGGCGACTGTGACGGCGACGGTGACGCTTCCGGCAGGCACGCAGACCCTTACCCTCAACGAGGACAACCCCGAATGGAATATCTACTCGGCGACATTCGCGTTTGTGCCGTCGGAGGCTCCTTACGGCGGCGCTCCCGCCGCCATCTCCGGCATAGTGAAGGCCGAGAACTACGACACCGGCGGCCAAGGTGTTGCCTACAACGTAACTTCGGTCAACGGCACAGATAACAGCTATCGTTCCGATGGCGTGAATCTTGAAACAACCACAGCCACAGGAGGCGGCAATAATCTGGGCTGGGCAAAGGCCGGGCAGTGGTTCAAATACACTGTCAACGTAGCCACGGCCGGAACCTATACCGTCACCTTCGAGATTGCCTCGAACAACGGCGCGACCGATGCCTTCCATCTGTCGAACTCCGCAGGCGCTAATCTGACGGGTTCCGTCAATGTTCCAGATACAGGCGGCTGGGAGACATGGAAAACTGTGACGGCGACGGTCACGCTTCCGGCAGGCACCCAAGTGCTGACCCTCAACGAAGACAACCCCGAATGGAACATCTACTCGGCTGCGTTTGCACTGCAATAAATTGAGGCGCCGGACCACTTCGCAGATGCATTCTTCTCGTTCCAAAAGCAAGCGGCGGAAGTGAAATCACTCCCGCCGCTTGCGAACACCGCTAACTTCGCAGCCGTCAAAGCTCCAAAATCACCGGCATGATCATTGGTCTGCGTCCGGTGGTCTTCTGGATCAGCCGCTTCAACTCCGCGCGAACCTTTTCCTTGACCATGCCGTAGTCGGATTTCTGCTCGGTGCTCAGGCCGTCGAGGGTTTTCAGCACCACCTCTTTGGCCTGCTCGGTGATATCCGCGCCGCCAAAGCCGCGCATGATCACCTCCGGCTGCTGCTCCACCTTGCCAGTGCGCTTGTTGATCGCCAGCACCGCCAGCACGATGCCGTCTTCGCTCAGGATGCGGCGGTCCTTGATGACCATATCTTCGACCACATCAATCGAAGAGCCGGAGTCGATCAGCACCCTTCCGGCGGTGACTTTGTCCTTCTTGCGGGCCTGGGTCTGGTCCAGTTCGAGCACATCACCGTCTTCAATCACAATCGCCTGCTCCACCGCGCCAGTTTCCATTGCGAGATCGGCGTGCTTGCGCAGGTTGCCGTAGTTGCCATGCACCGGGATGAAGTACTTGGGCCGCAGCAAACTAATGAGCAGCCGCATCTCCTCTTGCGATCCGTGGCCGCTCACATGGATCAGTCCGTTCGAGCCGTTGTCGTAGATGACGTTGGCGTCGCGGCGATACAGGTGGTCAATAACTCGAAAAATCCCCTTCTCGTTGCCCGGAATTACGCGCGAACTGAGCAGCACCGTATCGCCCGGCTCAATATGCGCATGCTTGTGATTGTCCACCGCGGCGCGGCTGAGCGCGCTCATTGGCTCACCCTGTGTTCCGCTGATCATCAGCAGCAGTTGCTCGGGCGGATAATCGCGAATCTGCCCAGGGTTGATCACCAGTCCTGAAGGAATATCAATATAGCCAAGATCCTGCGCAATCTCCGTCGACTCCATCATTGAGCGGCCAATCAGAGCCACCTTGCGCCCATGCTGGCGAGCCAGATCCAGAGCAATCCGGATGCGGAAGATCGACGAAGAGAAGCAACTGAAGAAGAGCTTCTTTTTCGTGCGCGAAAAGATCTCGTCGAGCCGCGGAATCACCGCCACTTCGGCTGGCGTGTACCCCGAGCGGTCCACATTGGTCGAGTCCTGCAAGAGAGCCAGCACACCGCGCTTGCCGTACTCGGCAAAGGTGTGCAGGTCGAAGGCCTTGCCGTCGAGAGGCGCCAGGTCAATCTTGAAGTCGCCCGTGTGAATCACCACGCCCACCGGCGTCTCAATCGCCAGCGCCACGCAATCTACCAGCGAGTGGGTCACATGGATCGGCTCAATGGTAAACGGCCCAATGGTGAATTTTTCCTTGGCGACGATCTCGATCAGCTCGGTCTCGTCCAGCAATTGATGCTCTTCGAGATTGCCCTCCACATAGGCCAGCGTGAACTCGGTGCCGTAGACTGGAACCTTGAGTTCGCTCAGGATCCAGGGCAGGCCGCCGATGTGGTCCTGGTGGCCGTGGGTGAGAATAATGGCCCGGACATGTGCCTTGTTTTCAATCAGGTAGGTGATGTCGGGCACGACGATGTCTACGCCCAGCAGCTCGGACTCCGGGAACATTAACCCGGCGTCAATCACGATAATGTCGTCTTCCCAGCGCAACGCCAGGCAGTTCATACCGAACTCGCCAAGGCCACCAAGGGGGATGATTTTCAGTTTTTTAGTTTGCATCTGTCAAGTACGATGCTAACACCTGCGGACTGAGGAGATTGTTTCCGCTGAGGAAACACGCTTACTTCAGCTTCCGAAGCGGGCAGATGCTGCCATTCGTGCGAGGTCACGGTATTCGAGGCGACGATCTTGATTGCTGAGTTTTCGGCTGACCAAATGCCATTCTGCCTTTCTCGTACTCAAGTTCCTTTCGAGTCCGATCAGACCTTGTCGTAGTAGCCAAAACAGAGATATTTCATTGTTTTTCTTCTCATAGCGGATTAAACGAACCGGCAGCAGAGCGTTGCGCCGGCTCATTCATCTTGTCACTAGGGAGCATCTTCCCATGCCGCCGTAGCCAGGGTGTTTACTTGCTTCCGCCGGGTTCCTGTTCCGGAGCCGGGAAGAAAAGAAGCTCGCGCACCTCGCCCACCGCATCCGGGAAGATGGCGCCCTTGCGCGCCCATACCAGTGCCTCGTCCATATTGGCGCATTCCAATATCCAAAATCCGCCCATGTGCTCCTTGGCCTCGGTGAACGGTCCGTCGGTGACGAGCACTGTACCGTCAGGCTGCCCACGCAGCGTCTTCGCGCTGCCGGGCGGGGCAATGCCGCAGGCAAACTTCCTCACGCCGGCAGCAATCAGCTCGCGGTTGAGCGCGTGGATCTCCTCGATCATCGCTTCGGTTACGGTAGACGGGTCGAAGTCGTCGGGAAGGTAATTAGCAACCAGATACTGTGGCATGATTTCTCCTTTATCCTGTAGCGGCTTTCGGGCGGGTAGATCTGCCCCGCCTTCACTATAACGACGAATGGGTGGATGGGAATTCTACACGTCGTCCAGGATATTTTGGCTCTTCCGCCGTTTCGCTGTAGCGAGCGATTGTGACCGCGTTCAATTAGCGCTTGGCGTGGACAACATGAACTCCAGCGCGTCCGGGCGCGAGTCCTTGAACGGCGCTACCGAACCTGGACGCGATCTCCTGGAAATTGATCTCTTCCATGGCGCAAAATCCGTGCGAGCGAAGAATCGCTGCAATGGCAGGCGGCTCGAAACGGCTCTCCGAACGTTCACCAATCTTCTCGAGCTGTTCAGTCCGCAGCTTTTCTATTTGCTTTAGCTCTTCTGAGAATGCCTCGGGAGGTTCCATGTAGTCGAACACCACCTCCGAGTTCTGGATTGACGAGATGTAGTCCAGAGTCCGTCCGATAACGTCCTGTGTCAGATAGGGCACAACCCCGAGCCATGTGAAAAACGCGGGTGCATTCCGCTCAAAGCCTGCGGCGGCGAGCTTCTCTCCCAGATCGTCTCGCTCGAAATCGACTGGCGCGAAAACCAGCCAGGGCGGAAGTGCGATTTGAGCTTCGGCCAGGCGCTCGCGTTTACCTGCCTGCGTCGCGGGGTGGTCCACCTCATAGATACGGATATGTCGTAAGCTATGGGGATTCCGGAGAGCGAAAGTGTCGAGTCCGGCGCCAAGGATGACGATCTGCCGAACGCCTCTTTCGACAGCTCTTGACAAAGCATCTTCTGCTATTCGGCTTCGCGCGGTCGTGAGCAGGCGTCCGATGCTGGACAACGGGTGTTTGTTCACAATTTGAAGTACGTCCTTTTCCTCTTCACACAGAATCTTCATGGCAAATGGGTCATCGAGAATTGAGCCATGATCGAGCACCTGATGAGCGGCTCGTTGCCGGGCGATCATCATGGCTGTGCGGCTGGGTTCATTCGGCTTCATCTTCGAGGTCTCCGTTCTCATCGATGAACTTTTTCGCTTGATACGGATTCTTGCCGGCCAGCTGAACAGGCCGCAGGGGGGACAGGTAGAGTCGCCTCCTGTTTTAAGCGAGTCTCCACGGCATTTCATGCATCCATCTGTAAAGTACACATATGTGCTCTGGAGGACTCATGGCAAATACACAGACGCTGATCGCTCAGGCCTACTCTGCTTTTAACCGGCGAGACATCGACGGCGTCCTTGCGCTGATGAGTGAAACCGTCAGCTGGCCCAAGGCATCGGAGGGTGGCCGCGCGGTTGGGAAAGAAGAGATTCGTGCTTACTGGACCCGTCAGTGGCAGGAGTTCGATCCTCATGTGGAACCGATGGACGTGATCAACCACGAAGGGGGAAAGACTCATGTCAAGGTTCACCAGCTCGTGAAGGGTCGCAGTGGCGACGTTCTTTCAGATAGCGAGGTGGGTCACGTTTATACCATTGCGAACGGCCTCATCGAACGCATGGATCTGGAGCGCATGGACCTTGATGAAAGCGAAGCGAGCGCGGCCCAAACGCCTTCAGCGGCATTTTCCAAACATTCGTAGGCTGTTGGCCCATGTCTCGATTCCGAGATATGAGCCAACCGCCACACGTCAGATTTTCCTCGCGCGACTAGCCATAGACACGGAGCGGGTTCAGCGTCCGTCTACAGCGCCCCCGCGTTAGTCTGCTAAGACGCAGGTACACAGCCGGGAAGCAGCGGCCCAGGAGAAAGCGACATCAGCGTCGTTTCGTCCGGGAAGCTGTAAGCTGCCAAGTTTGCCGGTGAAGGCGACTCGAACGCGAACCACGGGAACAGAGCCACGTTTTGCGGATGATAAGTTAGCCCATTGCCCGGAATCGTAGAGACCGGGTTCAATGAGTCAAGAACCTCGACCACATCGCCCACTTCGAGATCATTTTGGCAATTTGCGGCACCGGTAAAGGGATCGACACTCAGCCACCACGGTGTCGCGTTGTTTCCGAAAGGATCGTTGAAGGTCTCTGCCATCTCATGGCTCCAGGGACTCATGTCCTGGAACCCGAAGAGGAAAAGCCCAGGCGAGATCCAGGTGGCATAGTTCAGCACGTAGAGCCGCGGAAGATTTCCGTTCTTTGCGGTTCCGGGTTCGAAGTCAAAGGTGTGAAAGCCGAGAATGCAGCAATTGTTAATGTCTCCCCCGGAGAACAACACCGTGTTGTTGAAGAGGAAGGTGGACATATCGTGAGTGGTGATGTCGCCTGCCAGCTCGGCGGCTCCGATGGCGGTGCTGTTGTCGACCGGGAAGGTCGCGGGGAAAAGCAGGTTCCCGAAGGTTGCGTCATCAATCGCCGCCAACACCGGCTGCCCGGCTGCATTTACAAACTCAAACCAGGCGGGTGTTCCGCCTGCGGTAAGGAACGGAACCTTGATGGTTCTCGCAGTCCGGAGTTTGGGTTGCAGAGTGGTGTGCCAATCTTCTCCAGCCTCGCCATGCAGCAGGTTGGCAAATTCCGCGCGCATGATCTGGTCGTTCAACTGCCCCACACCGTTGGTAAATGTGTTGGGGATAAACTCAGGAGACTCAAGGGCAGCCTTGATGACTTTCCCGTCTGGACCGAAGGTAAACGCCACACTGCCATCGGGTCCCAACAGTTGGACCGTAACTGGCACAACCGGAGCCGTAATCGACGCGCTCCGTCCGGATTGCGGTGAGTTCCCGACCATCGTGTACGGCCAAACCGACTGCGGGTTGCCGTTCCCGTCAAATCCGGGAGAAGTAAATTGATCGCTAAAGGTGAGGATGCTGTCGATGCCGGGGGTTCCAGAAGTCACGGCGGATTGGATTCCTGCGTTTTTTGTGGCGCCAATCTTTTTCAAATCCTGGCTGGAGCGTTGGGGCTTCATCTTAAGCAGAGTGGTGGCCGGCAGTTGTCTGTTGGCAATCGTTGTTTGGGCGTTGGTGGTCAGCGGGGATGCAGCAACCACCAGAATGGCCAGTGCGACAAGACTGTGCTGTTTTCTGAACATCATTCCCTCCTGTGTTTTGATCTCGGATCAACTGTTCTGGGTTATAGCATTTTCGGAATTGCCGTAGTCGAAAGCACATGCTCAAGTAGCTTTTTCCTCAACGGGATCCCCAGCGACGGGTCTTTGTCGCTGGGGTGGAAGTAAAAGCTGCCTTTCACCGCTTTCATAAGGTCTACATGTATTCCGAAAATGCTCTGGTCGCCCATCCGCAAACATCGGAGTTATGAGTCTGACGCGCATAACCGGCTGGTTCGTTGGTATGTTTTACGCTTACTTTTAGGGATTGAAAAATTGGTGCAGTGTTCTCTGACAGTCGTCCGGACAGGCCTCAAAAACTTACAACATAATTTTTCCCTTGTCAATGAATTCACTTGGAGCCTGTCAGTAGCACATGATATGTCCGGAGGTGGTAGCAAGTGAAGTGTCCGCTT
>CAZHKN010000104.1:0-15347 GCA_964532725.1 uncultured Occallatibacter sp. | reverse complement strand
CCTCCAACCAGATTTCCGTCATGCCAAATCGTGATCTTTTGTTGTCTTTCAAGCGGTCGCAGATAAACCTCAAGTCGCTGACGATATGATTCGTCCTTCTTGCTGTACGCCAAAAACACCCTGAGGGGGCGGCGAGTCCCATCAGCATCGTCATTCGATTTCATTGAGTAAAACCTCGCAGCAATTCTAATCTAGGGAACCTCTGAAAAACTCCCCAATCCACAGCAAGCTTGATTAATGTGGATAGAGGAGACCGATCCGGAATGAAGCAGCTAACCGGGTCGACGCCCCATGCCGGAAGCTGGCGCGTCGTAGCCGGATCAAGGATAGTGCCGTTGGCGAATGTACGGCCCAGTTTATCGGTGTAGGTATTCTCAACACCGGACGATGGGGTGTTGCCCACAATGTTGTCCTGAAGATTGGTGAAGTTGCTGTGAATCATGTTCAGAGTGGGAACGGATTCCCACGCGACCTGCTGCTCGACGATCTGAAGAATGGCAACGCTGTGCTGATCGGCTCGCCAAACCTTTTCGCCACGAAGCAGGCCAAAGCAGTCGGGTTTGCCGAAAACACACATCCTTTCCATGTGAAGGCCTGGGGGCTGGCTGCCAACCGGCGTGAGCCGCGGTGCGGACGCGAACTGGAGTCGAAGACCCGTCCAGGCTGGCGTTCTCGCAGCGCGGCGCCCATTTGGCAACCAGCTTGGAGCTGACTCCGCTGGAGCCTGAAAAGACATACTGTCAATTAATTGACGGTGCAGGCCGTTCCATTCAGCTTGAACGACGTTGGAATTGCATTGGTCGATCCATTCCAGGCGCCGTTAAAGCCAAACCCGGTGTAGCTTCCTCCGGCGGGAATGTTCTCCCATGTCTGACCCGATTGTTCACTCACCGTGACATTGGCGCCGCTCTGCGATACCGTCCCATTCCACGAACTGGCGATCGTCTGTCCGTTCGCAAAGGTCCAGGTCAGCGACCAGCCGCTCAGCGTCGTAGTTCCTCCGTTGACGATGGTGATGGCAGCGCCAAACTGGCTGGAGTTCTGCGGGCTGATTGTGTAGTCCACTGTGCAGGCTCCACTGCCGCCGCCGCTTGTCGTAACGGTCAAAGTAACGGGCGTGCTTGCAGTAATGCTCCCGGAAGTTCCGGTGATCGTCACTGTGGAAGTTCCTGCTGTAGCCGTGCTGCTGGCCGTGAAGGTAACTACGCTTGAACCCGTGGTGGGGTTGGCGCCGAAGCTCGCAGTTACTCCGCTGGGCAGGCCCGAGGCGGCAAGACTGACTGAACCGCTAAAGCCGCCGCTGGCCGCAACTGTGACTGTATCCGTCGCGCTGCTGCCCTGCGTAACTGACACTGTCGCAGAGGAACGCGAAAGCGTAAAGCTGGGGTTGGTTGTGGTGTTAGTTTTGGATGTCGCAAGGCCAAGTTGCCAGGGAATCATATTGTAGGAGTCGCTCGCATACGCCGAGGGATTGGCTCCCTGGTAGAGGAACACAAGGTTGTCTGGATTGACAGAATCGGTTTGGTCATTGCCGTCGATCAGCAAGCCGCCGCTGCTGAAGGATGTGGTCCAGTCGCTGACACCGCTGTTGAAGGTGACATTGTCCTCTCCTAAAAACGGAGTCGAAAATGTATCGGTGTTGCCGAGCGACTGCCAGGTTCCGCCAAGGCTGCTGGCCCACAATGCTCGGAAGAAGCGTTGCCCGCTGGGGCCAAGGCACTCGATGTTTGCAAAATACTCGCCTGTACCCTCAACGCTGTAAACATTGTCGGCTTCGAACATATTGAATTCGGTGCTCGAATCAACAATCACCGGCGTGTTGAAGCCGTTGGGAAAATCGCCGATGGGGGTCGAAGCGCGATAGAAGTTTCCATTGTCGCCGGCAAAGAACAGATAGCAATTCTCAGAATCGCAAATCACCCAGAAATCAATCCAGGCGCTCACCGACGAGGGCATCGACGCATAGAAATTCGTCGGTGTCGTCCAGTTCTGCGGCTTTGTGGGGTCGCTGTTCGTGGAGTACTGCGGCTGTCCGCTCTGGAAGATCAGGTACCACTTGTTTTGAGGGGCGAAAAAGAAAACCTGGGGCGCCGTGTGATAGCCGCTGAAGCCAGGGGTGTTGTCCATGAAATACGGTGTCGCGGTGGCGGCGTCGCTCCAGTTTTCGGCGACATTCAGGTATTCCATGTTATAGCTTCCGGCACTGTTGACGTCGGAGGCATAAATGACCCACCTGCCATTGAAGAGGACGGCGGATGGATCCTTGACCGCGATAATGTTATGCGTAGAGTCGGACTTGGCGCTGATGATTGGACCGGTCGACGTCCATGAATACGAGCTGGCAATTGACTGGGCAACGGCTGCAGCACTGCCGATAGCGAGCAGCCCACACAGACCGGCCGCAATTTGTGCGATACATTTCATTGGGGGACTCCTTAAAATTTTGCCGAGCAGATCGAGAGGTCCGCTCGGCAGAGTTCTGGTTGTGGCAACTGTAGATCGCAGTTACAAGTTAGTTGACGGTGCAGGCCGTTCCGTTCAGCGAGAATGCCGTTGGAATTGCGTTGGTTGAGCCGTTCCACGTTCCGTTGAAGCCGAAGCCGGAGTAGCTGCCTCCCGCGGGAATGCTCTCCCACGTCTGGCCTGCCTGTTGGCTCACGGTAACGTTCACCCCGCTCTGCGACACGGTTCCATTCCACGAGCTGGCAATGGTCTGCCCGTTTGCAAAGGTCCAGGTCAGCGTCCAATTGCTTAGAGCGGTCGTTCCGCTGTTCTTGATTGTGATCGCTGCGCCAAATGCGCTTGAGTTTTGCGGTGAGATCGTGTAATCGACGGTGCAGGCGGAGCCACCGCCGCCGCCCGACGAGTTGACGGTGAGGGCAATGGTCTTGGATGCGGTTATGCTACCGGAGGTTCCACTGATGGTGACCGTGGACGAACCCGCCGCAGCAGTGCTGCTGGCTGTGAAAGTCACTACACTTGACCCGTTGGTAGGGTTAGTTCCGAAGGTCGCAGTTACTCCGCTGGGCAGGCCAGATGCGACAAGCGTGACTGATCCGCTGAAGCCGCCCGAACCCGCCACCGAGAAAGTATCGGTCGCGGTGCTTCCCTGAGTAACAGAGACCGTCGAGGATGAACTCGATAGCGTGAAGCTGGGGTTGGTTGTAGTAGATCCCGTTCCCACGAAAGTGGTGATGCTCTGCCCAGGTAGCGAGTATGTGAACGAGTTTCCCGAAACGCTGACCGCGCCCAGCTCCGCCAACTGGTTAGAAGCTGAGGTCTGGAATGGCGTAACCGAGGTCAGAGTTGCGCCGGTAATAGGGAAGCTGAGGGACGTGGAGCCGCTGTTCGAGTTGACGGCCACGATTACGAAGTTGTTGTTCCCTTTATACGAGGTGACAAAGACACCGCTGGCCGGGGTGTTGTTGGCGCCGGTCATCACATAACCCGGGCGAACGAACTTCGAAAACTGGCCTAAAGCATCGGCATAGTAATTCGCGCTGTTTCCGTTCAACAGCAGCGGCGTCCACCAATAGACATAGGCGTTATACTGGGCTACCGCCATGGACTGATGGAGTTCCTCGGCCAATGCGATCGCGTCGCCGATGGCCGGCTGGGCCGAGGATCCAGCCGCGGGAGTTAGATAGTGTTCAGTCGCCCAAACATCCTTGCCTGCATTTTTGGCGTTGGTGTAGAAGAACGGAGCTTTACCATACAAGTGGCCGGCGACGATCGAAACGTGGCCAACAGCATTCGGATCGTCCAGCGTTGGATCGGACTCATCAAGATTGAAGCTATCCGATTCGGGCATTATCAGCTTGGTTGTAATCGTACCTCCTTCCTGAGCGATGAACGCATCCATCTGCGCTCCGGTATAGGAACAGGAGTCGTACGTTCCAGGGAGGAAGTCTGGTTCGTTTTGTACGGAGATCGCGTAAAGATTCACGCCGCCTGCCTTCTCGTAAGCAACGAATTCATTTAGATAGTTGGCAAAATTGGCGTAGTTGCTGGTATCCAGCACGCCTCCGATCGTGCTGTCATTGCTTTTCCAAACTGCTGGCGGGGTCCACGGCGTTGCGAAGACAATGACCTGTGAATTTTCCGCTGTCGCTTCTTGACCATTGGTCCGCTCAGTAGCCCAATTGGCTCCGCCCGTTGTGGAACTGGGATCAATGCGCGACCGGAGAATGGTGAGACCAACACCGCCCGAGCCGACACCGAACAAGCTGCTGATCTGACTCGAATTCAGCACAGGTTGCCAGGCCGTTGACGTACCGAAACCGCGAATTGTCTGAAAGGTTGTGTTGAAGTTGATGTCGGCTGCGGTTTGCGCGCCAGCCATGGCGGCAACAAGCAGCATCGTTGAAGCAGATATACTTAGCAACCGGAATTTCATAAGTAACTTTCTCCTGAGTGGGTTAAGGGTGGGGGTGGCGGCCAAATTGCGCAAAGATTCCGGGTTGGCGCATTGCGTGCACCCTGAGCGTCATCGAATTGGCGATTTGGACTGTCTTGGGGTACTAATTACAAATAAAACTTCGCTGGCAGAAGGTACCTGGGAATCTGTCCTGTGCGCAGTAGCAACCGGCGATCAGAGTATGGAGTTTCGCATGCCCTAGACGAGTAATCGTTTTCCCGTCTTGTCATAACTCTCTATTAAAATCTGTACCGGCAGCACGCGTGAATAATACGCCCGAGGAGAGAAAAAAGAAAAGTCGAATATTTCAATCTAATCAATCGATTTAGTTGATATATCTGGCGCCAATCGATATCGGCTGACGATGAAGGGCCAACCTCGCCTCTAGTAGCCCGGGCTGGATTTTGTGCTAACGAATGTTTACCCGGATTTCGCTCCCCGCATAGTCAACTTCATTGTCTGACTTGTTTGTGATCTCGCCGCCAACCCCGTGACCGCCTCCGGCAATAACGACGCGGAATGTTCGCCTCTCAGCCATTTGAGGGAACGCCCCTTCGCGTTTGCCAATCGTCAAAACACCGGCGCTTTCATTCCAGCGAATGGGGATAACCGAGCGTAGGCCGTTCTCGTAATCGTAGCCGTCTCCCGCATCCTCATAGAGATCGAATTGGCCGTCTGCTCCGCGATAGACACGAAGTTCGATTGGACCGCCGGGATTCTGCGCGGAATATTCAATCTCCGGTCCCATCGGTAGGATGGAACCCGCGCGCACATAGATCGGTATGCGATCCAATGGCGCATCGGCGTCGATCTCCTTGCCGCCCGTGGTCGCGTCTCCAGTCCAGAAGTCATACCACTTGGGTGACGCGGGCAGATAAACCGTGCGATGTGTGGCATCGGCTTTCAGAACCGGATTGATCAGCAAAGCGGGACCGAACATGAACTCATCCCCGATATTCCATGTCTTCTGGTCGGTGCGCCAATCCATCACCAGCGGGCGCTGAATCGTGTAATCCTCGCGGGTCACCTTCCAGGCCAGGGAGTAGATATACGGCATCAGGCGGTAACGAAGTTTGTCGTAGCGAATCAATGCCGGCTCAACCTTGTCGTAACTCCACAGTTCGTTGTGCGGCCGATGTCCGTGGGTGCGGAAGATGGGGCAGAATGTGCCGAACTCGAACCAGCGCGCATACAGTTCCTGATAAGCCGGCTGCTCGGTAGCGCCGGGGAATGCGGGCCAGTAGCCGCCGATGTCGGTTGTCCAATAAGGATAGCCGCTAAGCGCGAAGTTCAACCCCGCGGGCACTTGATGCGAGAGCGCCCAATAGCTGGTATACACATCTCCTGACCATACAGTTGCTCCGACGCGCTGCTGGCCGAAAAACGCCGAGCGGGTGAGCAGAAAAACACGCTTGCCGTTGTTGGTCGCCTTCCAATGATCTTGCACGCCGAGTGTATGCAGAAGCGGAAAGACATTGGTGTACTCCGCGCCGTTGCCGATTGCAAGCTGCTTATTGCGTAGGATCGCGTCACCCATATGCGGCCAGAATTCCTCCGGCTCCGCGCTGTCGAGCCAGAAGGCATCCCAACCCTGCGCGAGCAGTTTGCCAGGCAGCCGGCTCCAATAAATATCGCGTGCTTCCGCGCTGCTGGGATCATACACATGCGCGCCGGGAATCATCAGGTGTTTTTCATCGAGGGTCTTATAGGTTTCGGAGACAGGATCGAGCAGGCCCCAGACAGAGATCATTGTATGCACGTTCTCTTTGTGCAGAGTATCGAGATCCTTGGGTACATCGTGGTAGTTCGCATTGAATTCCGGGTCGCCCTCCGCCTTCCACCAGAACCAGTCCTGCACCATCGCATCCAGTGGAATATGCTCGGCGCGATAGCGCGCGGCGATTTGCTGAATCTCGTCGAGCGATTCATAGCGGTCCTTCGACTGAAAGAAGCCGTAGGACCACTTCGGCAGCAGCGGCGTGTGTCCGGTCATGCTGCGGTATTCGTGGATGATCGTATCCATCTCCGGCCCATAGATAAAGTAATAGTCAATTGATTTGCCGGCGAGGGAACTGAAGGACAATTCCGAAGGAAAGCGATTGTCAACATAGGTGAATGCCGCCGTATTCCACATCAGCGCGTATCCCATGCTTGAGACCAGCAGCGGAATCGCCACATCGGTGTTGTTCTGGCCTAACTCAATCGTCGAGCCGCGGTAGTTGAAGACGCCGCTCTGGTGCTGGCCAAGTCCGTAGAATGCCTCGGTCGGCGACGGAGAGTAGCGGTCGGTAACTCTATATGTGTTTTCTCCATTGATCTCTGCCGGCTCGTAGGTGCGCGGTATACTGTCCCTTTCACGCAGCAGCGCGTCTCCATTCAATGCTCGGAAACTGAGATTGCCGCGCTCCAGCCCGAAGGATACTTCAAGCTTCTCCGTCTTGAGCGTCGCCGCCTTCGCATCCTGCGCGAATTGGAACGGAGCGCCGGGACAGGATTGGCTTGCCTCGAGCATCCAGGGTTGCGGACCGGATGGAGCTGCCCCACCGGGTTTGCCGAGTACATGTAGGACGGAGCTGCCGCATACAGTAACATCGAGCACCTCAGAACCGATCGTCGCATGGAACCCATGCACAGACTGTTGCACGGAGACCGGCGCCAATCCAGGCCTCTCCTGGCCAGGCATCTGACTCAACGCACAGGGGACAGTTGAAAACAGAACGAACAATGTCTGGATCGAAATGGTTCGGGCGAAAGTGGGATGCAAAGGCTGCCTCAAGCCGTGATTAGAAAGCCGGAATGTCATCGAACTGCCTCTTTCGTTTTGGCCGAATCAGCGATCATCGAATTTTGAACGAGCAGTGTATTCCACTCGTTGTCCGAATCGCGCTGTCCGCCGCTACAGTAATTGCATCGCTATTCGGACAGCGCCTTTGTACCTGCCACATGAAATCTTCCTGTCACGGTTGGCGCTCCAGTATTCGGTTGCCCTCCGCCAACCGAAACGGTATAGTCGCCTTCCACAATGACCGGCTCTCCCGCATCGCTGACCATGCTCAGATCACGATCATTCAGCTGAAATCGAACCTTCTGCGATTCGCCCGGCTTCAAATGCACACGCTTGAAACTGCGCAATGCCCGCAGCGGCGCGCCGGGAACACTTGGAAAGCTGAGGTAAAGCTGCGCCACTTCGTCACCCTCTTGCTTGCCTGTATTGGTGACCGTTACCTCCGCCGTAAGCGGTTCGCCCGCATTGATCGCCGCATTCGGCAGTGTCAGATCAGAGTAAGCGAACGTTGTATAGCTCAACCCGTAGCCAAACGGATAAAGCGGTTTGCCGCGGAAGTAGCGATAAGTGCGATTCTGCATCGAGTAATCTTCAAAGGGCGGTAATTGATCAACGCCCGTGTAGAAGGTTACCGGCAACCTGCCACCTGGGTTGTTTTTTCCCGAGAGTGTTTGCGCTATCGCCGTGCCGCCTTCTTCGCCTGCATACCAGGACTCAACAATCGCGTTCGTGTGCTCACTGGCCCAGTTCACCGCAAGCGCGCTGCCGCTGGCAAGCACCAGCACAACGGGCTTGCCGGTTGCTGTGACGGCTTCGAGCAGTTGTTCTTCCGGTTTGGGAAGATCAATGCTAGTGCGGTCGCCACCCTTGAAGCCATCCTCGCTGACCGGCATCTCCTCGCCCTCCAGCTCGCTGGTTATACCGAGGACCGCGACCACAGCGTCGGCATCCTTAGCGGCGGCAACCGCATCGGGAGATGGCTTCGGATCGTACTTTGACCAGATCAGTTTAGCCTCGACAGGGCCGGCTTTCGATACCCGGTACCTTGCCTTGAGCGGCACTTTCTTTCCCTTCTCTAAGTGAACATGCGCTGTCGCCGCCTGCGAATTCTGACCATCCAGATACTGCATCGCCAGCGGTTTTCCATCGACCTCGATCATCGAGAAGTCTCCCGCGGCTCTCATGCCGATGCTGTAATCTCCAGTTTCGCTTGCAGTCAGAAACCCGCTCCACTCAACCGAGAGCGGAAGCTTTCCTGATGCTTTTTTCGGAATCCCGCCGATATTCAAGTCAATGGTGCTTACCCTCTTGGTCGCTAGCTCAATGCCTTTGTCTGGGAATCCGCCACCAGTGGAGAACTTCACTGTCAGGCCCGCCTTGCCCTCCGCTGTACTGAGGGCTGACTTTGGAACAATGGCTCCATCGGTACGCAGAAACTGCGTTCCCGGAACAAACGTGATCTGCGCTTGCGGGAACTCGGCCCTGAGGCCTTCAAGTACGGAAACAGTATGGGATGGACTGCCGTTGTAATTGCCCAGAAGATACTTTGTCTGGTCTGCCAGAGGCCCCACCACCGCGATCTTGACTGCTCCTTGCTTGAGCGGAAGCGTGCCGTCATTCTTGAGCAGCACCATCGATTCATTGGCGAGTGTGCGCGCCAACGCGCGATGCTCCGCGCTGTCCAGTTCCTTCTCGTCGATCTTCGAATACAGAACCATCTCCGGCGGATCGAACATGCCCAGCTTCATCCGCGCCGTGTACAGCCTTACCAGCGCTCTATCAATCTCGCTTTCCTTCAACAGGCCCTGCTTGTACGCATCGTAGTAGGCCTTGTAATCATGGTCGTCGTTGACCTTGCCGAAGTCGATGCACTCGTTATCCATGCCGCGCTGAATCGCCAACGCAGATGCCTCGGGCTGTGTCTTGGTGAAATGATGATCGCGGTGGATATTGACGACGGCTTCGCAATCGGAGACAACATATCCCTGAAAATTCCATTTGCCCCGGAGTTGATCCTGCAATAAGAACTGATTCACGCAAGCGGGCTGCCCGTTGATGCTGTTGTAGGCGCACATCACCGAGCCGGCCTTGCCCTCAGTTACCGCCGCGCGAAATGCGGGCAAGTATGTATCCACCTCGTCGTGCTTGCTCACCTTCACATCCGCTGTATGGCGTGTCGGCTCCGGCCCGCTGTGCACCGCAAAATGTTTCGGCGTGGAAATCACACGATAGTACTTTGGATCGTCGCCCTGCATGCCTGTAACAAAGGCAACTCCTAAACGGGCGGTCAGAAACGGATCTTCTCCGTAGGTCTCCTGCCCGCGTCCCCAGCGTGGATCGCGAAAAATATTGATATTCGGCGCCCAGAAGTCGAGGCCTTCAAAAACATCGCTGTGCCCAGCGCGCATTGCCTGCACATGCTTGATTCTTCCTTCGGTGCTGATGGCGATGGCCATGCGATGAATCGTATCCGGATCGAAAGTCGCGGCCAGTCCGATTGGTTCCGGGAACTCGGTGACTCCGGGCCTTGCAACGCCGTGCAGCGCCTCGCTCCACCAGTCGTAAGCTGGAATATTCAGCCGCGGCACTGCGCGCGATTGGTTTACCAGTTGCGTTACTTTTTCTTCCACCGTCATGCGATGAACCAGATCGGCAGCGCGCTGCTCGGCAGCCAGGGCAGGGTTCAAATATGCGGGTTGGTCGGCGGTCTGTGACCAGAGCGCGTTTGTGTACAACAGTACAATCGCTGCAAATAGAATTTGATATTTTGCTTTTCGCACGGAACTCCCTACTGGTTCAAAGGAACTTGGTTCAGACTCGGTAAACGATCACCCGTTAAGGCAATCAGGAATGCTCGCGCCGCTTTATCCAGCATGGCTGGGGATTCGAGTGAGTTTCCTGAAAGAGGCGGGGCGCAAAATCCTTCAGGTCCCTGCGCCCAACAGGCGCTCGACAGCAAAAGGAGCGCGCTTGCAATGCTCTTCATCAAACCCTCTCGATCCTGAGACCTCTCCCGCAACTGGCGTAATTCCAAAGCTCCGCGAACCCGGTTCGTCTGGGGTTGCGGAGACCGGGAATCGTTTTCCGCGGCAAGCGGCAGACACTCCATTCACCACGCTTTCCCGGCCAGGGGAATGATACCCGATTGAGATTCAGGCCGGCTAGTCGCATTTTTTCCTCTAGTACATCGATTTATTCGATATATTCTTGTGGGATGGATACGACACTCGATGCCTGGGAAATCCTACAAGCCGTGGTGCAATTAGGCGGGTTTGCGGCGGCCGCAGAAAAGCTTAACCGCTCTCAATCGACGATCAGCTATGCGATCGGACGTTTGCAGGAGCAACTCGGTGTCGGGCTATTCGAGATCAAGGGAAGGAAGGCGCAACTGACGGAGGTCGGAAGGGTGCTTCTGGCAGATGCGGAGCCGCATTTGGAAGGGTTCCATCAGCTTGAGCGGCGCGCGCGCTTGATGGCGTCGGGCGGTGCTGCGGAGGTCCGGCTCTCGGTGGACAGCATCTTTCCCGACGACCGCCTCTTTGCGACCCTGGCGCGCTTTTCCGTTGGCTTTCCGCATGTAAAGCTCAAGCTTCGGCAAGGATCTTTTCTCTCTGCGGATACGGAGTTCTCTCTCCATAACGCCCAACTTTGCGTGACCGGATTAGTTACCCGCGAGTTATTCGTCAAACCCATCCTCGTAATCGGGATGATTGCAGTCGTACGGCGCAACCATCCTCTCCTCATGATCCAGCGCAGGCTTTCCCGTTCTGACCTTACACACCACATATTGGTTTCCATCGAGGGCGCGGCATCGGGAAATCTGAAGCAGCAGCCGCGACCACCGGCACAGCGCGTTCTTCCCGTTGAAACGATCGAATCGGCGATTTCAGCTGTTCGCAGCGGAATGTGCTTTGGCTGGCTGCCGAAGTACCGGATACAGGATGAGATTGACAGAGGCGATTTTGTTGAGCTCCCTTTGCCCGCCGGGAAAACCCGTGATGTACGGCTCAATCTGGTCTGCAAAGACTTGAGCATCAGCAACACAGAAGCCAATGCGCTGGCGGAAATGCTGGGAATGAGCCGCGAGCTGGAAACAATCTGATCATGCGCCATCGGTGACGATGCTGGAACGATCATTCCCTAACTGACCCCGACATATCGATAAATTCGATGAATATAAACCGATTTATTCCCCTTGCCCGAAGTCTCAGAAGTTTTATATGGTTCAATTCTCAGAGAACGTTTTCGTGAATTGCCCCATCCCGTGCAATCACCGCGTAGACTTACAAGGAGCTTCAAATGAAGCAACGCAGATTGTTGAACTTCGCAGCATTCACAATAGCGGCTGCCCTCGCGCCGATGATTCAGGCGCAGGTGCAAACGATTGTGCCGCCAGTCGTTCCCGGGGCAAAACCCGTAACAGTCGAGCACATCAAAATTCACGGCAAAGCTCTCGAAGGCAATCTGGAAGGAGACGCTGTTGACCGCGATGTTATCGTCTTTTTGCCGCCAAGTTACGCGACAGAAACGCGACGCCGCTATCCGGTTGTTTACGCGTTGCACGGATTCTTTATTGGAGCCGCGCAGTGGACCAATGAGATTCATGTGCCGCAGACCGTTGAAGGCGCATTCGCCCAGGGCGCGAAAGAAATGATCGTCGTCTTGCCCGACTCCAAGACCATCTACAACGGTTCAATGTATTCGAGTTCCGTCACCACCGGCGACTTTGAAAACTTTATCGCCCACGATGTAGTCAACTACATCGATGCGCATTACCGCACCATCCCGAACCGCGACAGCCGTGGATTGGTGGGCCACTCAATGGGCGGTTACGGCGCTTCGCGCATCGGCATGAAGCATCCAGACGTCTTTGGCAGCCTCTACATCATGAGTCCCTGCTGCCTCTCGCCAATGGCAGGCGGCTTCGGTCCCCCAGACAAGATGAAAGAAACCGCTATTCAAAGCGAAAAGATAATCGCCGGATTAAAATCGCCGGCCGATGCGCCGGCTGCTCTCCCGGGCTTTGGCATCGCGCAGCTTGCCACGGCTGCGGCCTGGGCGCCCAACCCGAAGAACCCTCCGCTTTATCTCGACCTGCCGACCAAGGACGGGCTTCCGGTTCCTGAGATACTGGCAAAATTCGCGGCCAATGCACCCCTGGTTTTTGTTCATCAGTACATCGGCGATCTCAAGCAGTATCACGCCATTGCCATGGATGTGGGCGACCAAGACGGCTTGCGCGTCGACGCGGCAAAGTTGCATGATGTGTTTGACCAGTACGGCATCGCAAACAGCTTCGAAATCTACTCCGGCACACACACCAGCGCAGTGGCCGATCGATTTCAGAATCATGTGTTGCCATTCTTCAGCAGGAATCTTTGTTTTGAAGCGAGTTGCAATTAGGTATGACCACGAGTCGCGCCATGATTGACCGTTTGCGTCACCGGACGCAAATGCGAAGCAATGGATGGAGGCAGAATCCGCTGCGGATTTACGTTTCAATGCTGCAGGCGAGAGCTCGAAATACTCAGCTGAGCGCCAATCCATCGCTGGACAGGAACCGTCGCGGGTTGCTTCGATATCCCGTTCAGCCGAGCCTATATGAGGAGCAGGTCATCATGTTCTCCCGTTGTTTCGCATCGACTTCTCGTACCACCGCCTTGGCTTTCTTTCTGCTCCTCTCGTTCGTGGCTTGCCGGGCCCAGGTTCAGATGCAGGTGAACGACAAGAATTACCTCGATACGCAGGGCTTTAGCGTCTTTCTCTACGACAGCACGTACCATCCCGTCTTCGTAGACCAGAAGAACACGGCGATGGAGATGATTCTCCACGGTCAGCGCATCGCTACAAACGGCGACGTACGGCTGATGCCAACGCCTGAGCAGTGGGACCTAGTGGCAACCCTCAATGGGCGTCACGCCGACAAGGAGAACAATCGGCTCATGGCCGACCTTGCCTTCCCGGCCTTCGATCTCAGTTACACCCTTGAAGTCGCGGCGGAACCGGGCGGCGTGAGGGTCAGCATCAATCTCGACAAGCCGCTGCCGGAAAAGCTGGCCGGACGTGCCGGCTTCAACCTGGAGTTCCTGCCTTCAATCTACATGGGTAAGACTTACTTGGTGGACGGGACCCAGGCAGGCCTCTTCCCTCGGACACCGAACGATGCGATGGTCAAGGTGCTGCCGCTGGCTGACGAGCCCAAGAAGGCATACTATCTGGAAGACTGGGAGAAGGCCAAGGGATACACAGAGCCGCTCCCATTCGCCCAGGGCAAGAGCATTACCCTGGGGGTTGACGACGCGCTGGCCCGGATCAACATAAAGTCAGAAACGACCGACCTCATGCTGTTTGACGGACGCAACCGTGCGCAGAACGGCTGGTTCGTTCTGCGCTCGCTGATCCCGGCGGGCAAGACCACAGGGGCTATCGTATGGCACATCCGGCCCGACGTGATTCCAAACTGGACGCGTCCGCCGATGATTGCGCACAGTCAGGTGGGTTATGCGCCGGGTTTCTCCAAACTGGCGGTGATTGAACTCGACCCAAAGTACGACGGCCCGAAGACAGCCCGGGTGCTTCGCCTGCTGGAGGACGGGTCGTACAAGCAGGCTTTCGAGGGACCCATCGCGCCTTCAACTTCCTGGCTTCGGTATGCATATTCCAAGTTCGACTTCACTCCCGTCAGGGACCCCGGCCTTTATGTCATCGAGTACGCGGGCCAGCGCACGGCGCCGTTCCCCATCTCCAACAACGCTTACGCGAAGATATGGCAGGACAGCCTGGACCATCATCTTGCCGCGCAGATGGATCACGTTTCCGTGCGCGAAGGCTACCGCATGTGGCACGGAGCCTCGCACCTCGACGACGGCCGCATGGCGCCTGTGGTTGGCGAGCAGTTCGATGGCTGGAACCAGGCAACGGCGACGGACGGAAAGTACAAAGGCGGCGATCATATTCCTGGGATGAACGTGGGCGGCTGGTACGATGCAGGCGACTACGACCTTGAGGAGCCTGCGCAACTAAGCGTGATTCAGAATCTGGCGCTGGCCTATCGCGAGTTTCACCTCGACTACGATGAGCTAACCGTGGATGAAGCCGCTCGCGAAGTGGAGATGCACCGTCCCGATGGCGTTCCAGATACGGTGCAGCAGGTCAAGCACGGAGCACTACTCATCCTGGCGCAATTCCACAATATCGGTCATGCGATCCGAGGTACGCATGAACCAGATCTGCGGCAATATACGCAGGTGGGGGATGGAGCTTCGAAGACCGATGGACGCATTTATGACCCGAAGCTCGGTCCGAACGAGGTGAGGGGAGACTACTCCGGCAAGCCAGATGATCGCTGGATCTTCACCTCAAACAACCCGTTCTTCCAGTGGAACGCTATCGCGGCGCTGGCCGCGGCCGCCGATACGCTGAAAGGCTGGGACGACCCGTTGGCAAGAGACTGCCTTGAAACTGCGATCAAGGCATGGAACGAGGAGAAGGCACACCCGACGCCGATGGGCGGCGCATTCGGAGGAGAGCCAACGGCGGGCTCAGGCGTACTGGCTGCCTCTCAGGGGGTGACGTCTCAAACGCAAAGCAGACCTGGCAGCGCGGGCGCCCCCGCTGTTCATCCCGCAACGACCGCGCCTGCCGCTCCGCCTGCTGGCTTCGACCGCGCCAGATTTGCAGCCAGCATGGACTGGAACGCGGCTCTGGAGCTGACCATTGCCACGCAGGGCGCAGAGCCTTACAAAACGCGCCTCCGGGAGTTGTTTCCTCAGGTCATCACACAGCAGCAGATGGGCTTCCTTGGCTGGACGGCGGTCCGCGCATTGCCTTATCTCGGCTCTGGCGCGAAAGATCAGATGAGGGAGGCGGTGAAGACTTACATGGCGGCGCTGGATAAGCAATTGGACGCCACGCCCTTCGGCGTTCCTCCCAGTCTCGGCACGTGGGGCGGATCGGGTGCGGTAGTTGAAATGGCCATCCGGATGTATTTCCTGCACAAGGCGTTTCCGGATATTGTGAGTCCCGAATATACCCTGCGCGCTGTCAATTACATTCTCGGCACGCACCCGGTATCGAGCACTTCGTATGTAGCTGGCGTCGGTACGGTCTCAAAGACGAAGACGTACAGCAACAACCGCGCCGACA
>CAZHKN010000103.1:0-15406 GCA_964532725.1 uncultured Occallatibacter sp. | reverse complement strand
TACGGCGACACCTTCGTGAAGAAGGACGGCGGGTGGCTGTTCGCGGAGCGCAGGAACCTGAGCCTGGCCGAAGCGGTTTGTTTTACCAGCGAAGAGGAAATGCGCATCGCCGCCGAGGGGTTTCCATTCCGAGATTTCAGGCGGGTGGTAGTGCCGTATGGGACGATTGGGCCAAGCGGCGAACCTGCTGCACTAAAGCAGGCTTTTCGCGAGGCTTGTCCTGCTGCTGCGGAAAAGGATTATTTGCTCTTTCTTGGCAGGCTGCATCCCAAAAAAGGATGCGATCTCCTTTTGGAAGCCTTCGCCCGCGTTGCTCCGCGCGTGTTGGATCTGGTGATGGTAGGGCCGGATGATGCGGGCTGGAGGGCGGATCTTGAATCACAGGCGGTGCGGTTGGGCATTGACAGGAGAGTTCACTGGACCGGAGTTCTGCGCGGCGACGCGAAGTGGGGAGCTTTTTACGGGACCGAGGCCTTTGTGCTGCCCTCGCACCAGGAGAATTTTGGAATCACGGTTGCCGACGCACTCTCTTGCGGTACGATACCGCTGATCTCGGACAAGGTGAATATCGCCGCCGATGTTGAGGCGGACGGCGCGGCCTTTGTTGAGGACGACACGGTTGATGGAACGGTGAGGTTGATTGAGCGCTTCTGTGCGAGTTCGCCGGAGGAGCGTACGGCAATGCGCCTCAGCGCCCGCGCCTGCTATGAGCGGCGCTACTCGCTGGCCAATGCGGCGCAGGCGGTCTACGCCGCGTTGGGGCTGGTATAGCTAAGGAATTGGAAGGAACGAATGAACGAGATTGAGCTGGGAAAAACCGGCCTGCGCGCGCCGCAATTGGGCTTTGGCTGCGCGGCGCTGTTGGGGCGCTCTGGACGCGGTGAATCGCTGCGCGCGCTCGGTGCGGCGTGGGACGAAGGCATCCGGTTCTTCGATACTGCGCGGTCGTACGGCTACGGCGAGTCCGAGGCGCTGGTCGGCGAGTTCCTGCGCGGACGCCGCGAGCAAGCCATCATCGCAACCAAATTTGGCATTCTTCCCGCGCCGCAAGCCAAGTGGAAGCAAACCGCCAAAGTTGTTGTCCGGCAGGCTCTCGCTATCGCTCCGTGGGCGCGCGGCATTGTGCGCAAAGGGATTGCCGGGCAGTTCAGCCACAACGAGTTCACGGTTGCGGTATTGCAGCAGAGCATTGACGAGAGCCTGCGTAAGCTGAGAACGGATTATGTTGATTTTTTGTTGATGCACTCCGCGCCGGTGAGCGTCTTGGTGCAGGAGGATCTTCTGGACGTGCTGGGTCGCTTAGTTGAAGCAGGCAAAGTGCGTGTGGCAGGGCTTTCCGCCGATCCGGAAGTCGTGGCGTTGGCGCTCGAACGAAAGACGAGGCCGCTCGCTGCGATGCAGTTCCCGTGCAATGTTTTTGATTTATCTGTTGCCGCGACGATTGCGCGGAGCAGCAACGATGCCGTGCTGGTGGCGAATCATCCCTTCGGCGGCGTGGCCCGCGTGCGCGAGTGCGCGGAGATATTGCGCGGCTTATCGCAGAAGGCGGAACTGGACGCGGCTCTGCGCGAGAAGCTGGCCAGCAAGGATGAGACTCTGCTGGGCGATGTTGTGCTGAACTCGATCCTGCGCGACACCGGCATCCATGTCGTGATTCCGGCAATGATGCGCGTTGAGCATATTCGCGCCAATGTGCGTGCGGTGACGAATTCGCGATTCAACTCACAGGAGATTGCGCAGATTCGTCAGGCGCTGATTGGTACTGCTAAGAATTAGTGCAGCTCGATATTGGTCTCCCCGGTCCCCAAAAGCGAGGGACCGGGGGCACCCATTGTATTGCTGAGCTGGTAGCGGACTTGCGAGCTAGCTGACCTGCTGACTCGCTTTTCTTACTCCGCGTTGGCGTATTTCTTGGGCCGGCGATTGGCTTGCAGAATCTTCTTACGCAGGCGGAGAGACTTGGGTGTTACCTCGACCATCTCGTCTTCGGCGATGAACTCGATGGCCTGCTCCAGATTGAGGCTGCGGTAAGGAACCAGGCGCAGCGCATCGTCGGCGCTGGATGCGCGCATGTTGGTCAGCTTTTTTTCGCGGACAACGTTCACATCGAGATCGTTGTCGCGTGAGTGCTCGCCGACAATCATTCCCTCATAAACCTCAACGCCGGAACCCATGAAAAGAATCCCGCGCTCCTGCAATCCATTCAGTGCATAGGTTGTCGTCGGTCCCTGGCGGTCAGAGATCAACGCACCCGTGGGCCGCTGCGGAATTTCGCCCTGGTAGGGAATATAGCCGTCAAAGAGCGCGTTCATCACAATGGTTCCGCGGGTCTCGGTGAGCATTTCGCTACGCAGTCCGATGATGCCGCGGCTGGGCACGCGGAACTCCATGCGTACGCGGCCCGAGCCGTGATTGTGCATCTTGGTCATCTCGCCTTTGCGCGGCCCCAGCTTCTCGATCACCACGCCGGTGTGTTCTTCGGGCACGTCGATGGTCAGGTGCTCGACTGGCTCCATGCGCACGCCGTCCACCATCTTGGTGACGATCTCGGGACGGCCGACCATCATCTCATAGCCCTCGCGGCGCATCATCTCAATCAGAATGGCCAACTGCAATTCGCCGCGGCCCAGCACCTTGAAGGTATCCGGCGAATCCATCTCTTCGACGCGGATAGAGACGTTGGTCAGCAGTTCCTTTGCCAGGCGCTCGCGCAGATTGCGGCTTGTCACATACTGGCCTTCGCGGCCGGCAAACGGTGAGTTGTTGACGCTGAACTGAATGGCGATGGTCGGCTCGTCGATGACAATCAACGGTAAAGGCGCAGGGTTCTCGATGCCGGTAATTGTTTCGCCGATGGTGATGCCTTCAATTCCGGCCACGGCGACAATATCGCCGAGAGTGGTCTCAGTAGTCTCGGTGCGCTTGAGGCCGTTGAAGGTGAAGAGCTTGGTGATGCGGGTCTTGAAGAGGCTGCCGTCGCGCTTGGAGATATTCACGTCGTCGCCGGCGTGCAGCGTTCCCTGGAAGACGCGGCAGATAGCGATGCGGCCAAAGTAGTCGGAGTAGTCGAGATTGGTAACCAAAATCTGTAACGCGCCTTCGGCATCGCCTGTCGCCGCTGGAATGGTGTTCACAATCGCTTCGAAAAGCGGCTGCAAATTCTCGCCAGGAACTGCCAGATCGGCGGTCGCCTGGCCCAGCTTGGCGACTGCATAGAGCACTGGGAAATTCAACTGATCTTCTTCTGCATCGAGGTCAATGAAAAGATCGTAAATTTCGTTCAGGACTTCCTGTGGACGAGCATCGGGACGGTCGATCTTGTTGATCACGACGATAGGAGGCAGCTTGGCTTCGAGCGCCTTTGACAGCACATAGCGCGTCTGCGGCAGCGGACCTTCGGCTGCATCCACCAGCAGCATCACGCCGTCAACCATCTTGAGGGCGCGCTCAACTTCGCCGCCGAAGTCAGCGTGGCCCGGCGTATCAACGATGTTGATTTTGCCGCCGGCAAAGTTGATGGCCGTGTTTTTAGCCAGAATGGTGATGCCGCGCTCGCGCTCCAGCTCATTGGAGTCCATCACCCGGTCTGCCACTTGCTCGTTGGCGCGAAAGGTTCCCGACTGCCGCAGCATGGCGTCTACTAGGGTTGTCTTGCCGTGGTCAACATGGGCGATGATGGCGATATTGCGTATCGTCTGGCTCACAGGTGCGGTTTTCCTTCTCTTTGGGTTTGGCTGCTCGGGGCTGCCAGTGGAGTTGAGAGATGATGGGAGAGCATTTCACCGCACACTGCGGCATCTTTATTCTATCAGCAGCGTGATATGGGCGTGAGATGCGCAGGTAATCAGCCCCTAGATGGCCCGTCCTGCGGCAACCGCCGAGGCCCACGCCCACTGGAAGTTGAATCCGCCTAGCCAGCCGGTTACATCGACCACTTCGCCGATGAAGAAGAGACCGGGAACGGCGCGGGCTTCCAGCGTGCGGGCGTTCAGGTCGTCGGTATTGACGCCGCCGGCGGTGACTTCGGCTTTGGCGAATCCCTCGGTGCCGGTCGGGTGCAGTTCCCAGCGGTGCAGGGCGCCTTCACGGGCATCGAGTTCGGCGTTGGTCCAGCCCTGGTTCATCGCGGCGGTTTCGGCGAGGTGGTTGGCGAGGCGCTGAGGTAGAGCTTCGCGAAGGGTTTGCTTCAGAGCTGCTTGGTCGCGTCGCGCAGTCGGCGGTCGCAACGCGTCGAGAAGGCGGGTTTGATCCGGTGCGAGGTCGAGCATCAACGACTGACCGGGCCGCCAGTAGGACGAGGCCTGCAAGATGGCCGGACCGCTGAGTCCGCGATGAGTAAAAAGCATCTTTTCGCGGAAGGGCTGCTCGCCTCTACTCTTTTTGGGTTTTGTTGTTCCGGCCTGCGCGATCACCTCCGTCGAAACCCCGGCGAGTTCGGTCCACGCTGCTTCTTCACCGCCCAACAGCAGCGGAACCAGCGCAGGGCGCGGCTCGACGATGCGCAGTCCGAATTGCCGGGCGAGTTCGTAACCGAATCCGGTTGCTCCGATCTTCGGAATCGACAAACCGCCCGTGGCGACGACCAATGCTTCAGCTATGAATTCCCCTTGCGAAGATGTGACGCGAAACCCCCTTCGAGGGATTTCTTCTACTTGTATATTGCGCGTGTTCAGGACTATTTCGACCTTGCCCAGCTCACACTCGGCACGCAGCATGTTGAGCAGGTCGTGAGCGGATCGGTCGCAGAAGAGCTGGCCGAGGGTCTTTTCATGCCACTTGATTCCGTAACGATCTACCAGCTCGATAAAATGCCGCGGCTGATAGAGCGCCAGTGCCGACTTCACAAAATGTGGATTCTCCGAGAGGAAATTATTCGGCCCGCAGTGGAGATTGGTGAAGTTGGCGCGGCCTCCGCCCGAGATGAGAATCTTGCGCCCCGGCTGCGCGTTGTGGTCGAGCAGAGCCACGCGCCGCCCGCGCTGGCCAGCGACCGCAGCGCACATCAGCCCCGCCGCTCCAGCGCCGAGAACGATCACGTCGAATTGGCGCGGGGGTGCGGGCATGGGTTTTGTTCAGGATAGCCGCATCCCTCCGATAAATCGGGCGGAAGACATTCCTGAGACGACTGCAACAGCTTGCCCGCTGCCAAGTGAGGAAGTGGATGCGAAATTAAACTGCTGGGGCCTTCTTTTCAGGCTTCTCCTGCTTGGTTGCTTGAACGCCAGACCGTCCGCGAGGTGGTGCGCTGGTTAGCGCGCGCTGCGGCTGATAGCCATCCATCGCGAGGCCACGGAAGGACCGTATTTTTTCTTTTTCGGTGCTGAAAGAGGTTCGGGATTTACTGTTCTCCGCCATCTTATGCTCCTACACACAATTCTACTCGAAAAACTCTACCGCGCGAATTTCATCATTCATAACGATGATTCCTCGCGAGTTCTCAACCGGTTCCAGAAAACGGCCATCGTCGTCGAGTTCCCAGACTTCCTCCAAATAAATCTGCTCATCCGCCGGGTTAGACGACGCGAATGACTCGATTCCAAAGCGACCACCAATTTTCTGTCCGCTCTTTAGGTGGACAATTATCCAAAATGGATCATGTTTTCCGAAAACGTAGTCCCACGGCTTCTGGATCGGGTGTACGAAATGCTTGGCAACTCTTCGCCACGTTGCAAGCCGCAGAAAAACAAACGGCCAACAGGCGGGCGCTACAACCATGATGACAAATACGGAAAAATAATAGAGGTTGAAATGCTGCTGGTAAAAATTGCCACCGTGAATCAGAGCAATCAGCCAAAATAGCGCTGCAAAGTTCAACGTGCTGTAGCTGACGGCTTCCAGCAGAGATTTGGAGAAGTCTCGTGTTTCTCCGGGCACCAGAAGATCGTAAATCTTTATGGATATGAATCCCGGAACGAAGAAGATCAGAAAGAGAGCTAGCTTGTCAGCATTCCAGATGTCCATGTGAGTTCCTGAACCTCCTCAGCTTTGAATCGCTGCAAAATACTCCGCCACTTCCTGCCAGTCATTTACGCGGGTAAAGCCAGTGGCGGTGAGGTTGTGCGGGGCGGTATAGAGGAGTCCCTGGCCCTCGAAGCGCTGGAGGTTGCGGGGCAGGTCGTCGATCAGGTAGTCGGCGCGGAGGATGTTCTTATTCCCGCAAAACACGTAATTCGTCGGCGGAATAAACGCGAAATGCCGTTGCAGCCAGCGATATTTTGGTCCCAGTGAGTTGGGAACCGTCATCGCCTGCGTCGCAATGAAGATCTCAAAGTGCGAGGAGAGATCTTTGAGCACCTGTTGCGCATTCGGGATCAGCGGCAGATCTTCAAAAAAATCCTCGGCATCGAGAAAGGCGCGGAGCTGCTGCTGGCGGTCGAGGGGAGCGACCTCCCAAAGCCCCTTGCCGGCCAAGTCGTCGGGCGTCACATCTTCGTCAAACTCCTGGTTGTAGCGGCGCAGATGCTCGGCCAGCGTATCGGCCATGACCTCATCCATGTCTACGCAGATGCGCTTCACGGCTACTCTCCCGCCTGTCTTTTGCGGATGGATGCGCCGGTAGGCGGCGCGGGAGCGGGCTGCGGCGCTTTGGGCGCGGGCGCAAAGGCTGGATCCCAGTAGAGGAGGCGGCTGCAACTCTCGCAGATGAGCAGTTGACCCTCGCGGAGGTTGTTCCACATTTGAGGGCGGATGCCCATGCGGCAGCCATTGCACTGCTGCTGTTCGGCGCGGGCCAGGCCGGTGATGCGCGCGCCGGCAGCGCGGTCGAAGCGGGTGAGCCACTCGGGTTCAATGGCGGCGCGGAAGGTTTCCCGCTGGGTGCTGAGAGCGGCCTGCTCCCGGCCGATCTGCTGCTGTGTCTGGGCGACGCGCTCACGAGTTTTCTCTAGCGCGCCAGAGAGGGTTTCAACGCGGGCGCGAGCGGCAGCGAGTTCAACTTCAGCGGCCTCGCTGCGCTCCAGGCTGGCAAACTCTTCTGTTTCTAGACGCTCGATTTCGCGCTCGGCAAACTGGATCTCGTGCTCGATGGCCTCGGCCTGTGCGGGGGTAGTTACGGTGTCCAGCTGCGCGCGGTAACGCTTGGCCTTTTGCCGGTGGTTGTCAATCTCGCGGTCGAGCTTGGTGCGGAGCGATTCTTCGCGGCTGAGCGTGTCGTTGGCCTCGGCTGCCTGGCGCTGGGCTTGCGCTAGGGCTGTCTCCGCCTGGGCAAGCTCCGCAGGCAGCGCGGCGGCATTCTTCGCCAGCCGGGCGCGCTCCAGCTCCACGTCTTGCAGCTTTACGAGGTTTTCAATCTGCGCTTGCATCCGTGCTATGAAGTCTACGGCATTCACCGTGCTTTGAGAAAACTGCGAGCCGCTGGGGCGGAGTTTTTCAGTGCGTGAGCCGAACCGTTGAAAGCGTTTGCAGCTTGGCGTACGGAGGAATTACGATGCCAACGTATGAAAAATCGAATCGATCTTCTGCCGGCAGTTCTGCTTCTTGCCGGCTCCTTTGCGTTTGCGCAGGCTCCTGCCAGCGCGACTGACCCACTTGCGCCTACGCGCGATACCAAATCCGCAGCTGAGATTGACCGCGAGTGGCAGCATTCCGTGGCCAAATATGATGCTGAGCGGAGCCGCCTACTGGCTGTTGCCGATAAGCAAGCCAACGATGGACCCTATCGGCCAGACTGGGCCACGCTGGTCAAGTACCAGCAGCCGCAATGGTACAAGGATGCGAAATTCGGCATCTTCATCCATTGGGGCGTTTACTCTGTTCCGGCGGCGGAGAACGAATGGTATCCGCGTAATATGTACCGGCCCGATGAAGGCGCTTACAAGAACTTCCAGGAGCATTATGCTTCAAAGGATCTGGCCCAGAAGGACGCGCTCGGCTATAAGGATCTGATTCCGAAATTTCGCGCCGAGCATTTTGACGCCGCTGCGTGGGCCGCGCTCTTCAAGGACTCCGGCGCGCAATATGTTGTTCCGGTGGCAGAGCATCATGACGGTTTTTCAATGTATAACTCCGGACTGTCAGACTGGACGGAAGTAAAGATGGGACCAAAGCGCGATACGCTGGCTGAATTGTCTGCCGCGATCCGCGCGCAGGGGTTGCACTTTGGACTTAGCTCTCATCGCGCTGAGCATGATTTCTTCTTTGATGGCGGGCGCACTATTCGTTCCGATGTCAACGATCCGAAGTACGCCTCGCTCTACGGCCCGGCGCATGAATGGATTTCATCGCCGACGCAGCAGATGCAGGACGACTGGACCTATGTAAGTCCGGAATTCGCCAATGACTGGCTGGCTCGCGCAACAGAGTTAGTCGAGAAGTACAAACCTGAGCTGGTTTATTTTGATTGGTGGGCGGGCCAGCCGAATTACCGGCGCAATGTTACCGAGTTTACTGCGTACTACTATAATTTCGCCGTTGCACATGGCTACACCGGCGTCATCGACATCAAAGACAATGACCTGAACTGGAAGTCCGGCGCGCGTGATTTTGAGCGCGGCCAGCAGGATCATATCATCGCCGATCACTGGCAGACGGATACCTCGATCAGCAACGCCAGTTGGGGATATATTGAGCACGACACTTACAAATCGCCGGAATTTCTTGTCCGCCAGTTAGTAGACATTGTGAGCAAGAACGGAAATCTGCTGTTGAACTTTGGACCGAGATCCGACGGAACTATTCCGGATGAAGTACGCTCGACGCTATTAGAGATAGGCGGCTGGCTCAAGGTCAACGGTGAAGCGATCTATGCGACCAACCCCTGGAAGACATATGGCGAAGGACCGACGCAGATTAAGGCCGGCGCATTCCACGACACAGATACCAAGCCCTACACGACTGAAGATTTCCGCTTTACTGCCAAGGGCGCAACCGTATATGCCATCGGCATGAGCTGCCCCGCTGACGGTAAAGCGACCATTCATTCCCTGGGTTGGGCGCATGAGGGAAGCACACTACCAATTGCCAAAGTCGAGTTGCTTGGATCGGCGGTGAAAGTTGCATGGGCCCAGAACGCGGATGCTCTTGAAGTTACTTTGCCAAGTGGAGCAGCTTGTAAGTACGCTTACGCGCTCCGCCTGACACCGGCTGCAAAGTAGCTTTAGATTCAAATCGCGGCAACGCAATTTGACAAGGCCGTTGCCGCTTTGTTTTTTAGCGGGTCTTCCATTTGTTTGACAGTGCCGCCAATTTCTCATCCATTGTCGGCGCTGGCTTGGGAGCAGTTTTTGCGGGCTTCTGCGCCGGACGCGCTGCCGGTTCCATTAATGCTTTCATCGACAGCGCGATGCGTTTGGCCTTGGCGTCAACGCTTAATACTTTTACTTTAACGATCTGTCCGGCCTTTACTGCTTCCGACGGCTCCTTGATGAACTTGTTGCTTAGCTCGCTGATATGTACGAGTCCATCCTGATGAACACCGATATCAACAAACGCACCGAACTTTGTCACATTTGTTACAACGCCTTCGAGAATCATTCCGTCCCGCACATCGGATAACTCTCGGACTCCTTCATGAAAGATGGGCGCAACAAATGTATCGCGCGGATCGCGGCCCGGCTTGCGCAACTCGGCAAGAATGTCATTCAGCGTATACGTACCTGCGGAAAGCTGGCTGCGATCTACCTGCTCCAACAATTGCGGAGACTGTATCAGCGCATTCACTGTTGTCTTGAGCGAGACTGCAATTTGCTCGACCACCGGGTAAGACTCGGGGTGAACCGCGGTTTTGTCCAGCGGATTGTCGCCGTCGCGGATGCGCAGGAAGCCCGCGGCCTGCTCGAAGGTTTTTGGGCCGACTCCTGCGACTTCAAGCACCTGTGTGCGCGAGCGGAAGCTCCCCTTCTCATTGCGATAACTCACAATGTTCAACGCCGTGCGCTCGGAGATTCCGGCAACAAATCGGAGCAGTGTCCATGAGGATGTATTCAGATCAACTCCGACGCGATTGACGCAGCTCTCAATCACGTTTTCCAGCGACTCCTGTAACTGGCGCTGATCGACATCGTGCTGGTATTGGCCTACTCCGATGGATTTTGGATCTACTTTGACTAACTCTGAAAGCGGGTCTTGCAGGCGGCGCGCGATAGAGATTGCGCCGCGCACTGTTAGATCAAGATCAGGGAACTCCTGCCGCGCAACCGCAGAGGCCGAGTAAACGCTGGCGCCGGATTCACTCACTGTCACCGCAAAAATATCCTGGATGCCTTTTTCGCGCAAAAATTCACGGACAAATGCGTCGGTCTCGCGCGAGGCGGTTCCATTGCCGATGGCGATGGCGCGAACATTATGTTTTCGCAGCAAAGACTCAAGTTTAGGCATGGCCTCCGCGTTGCCATGCTTTGAGGTATGAAGATACAGGACATCATGGGCCAGCAGCTTTCCCGTGTTATCCACAACGGCAACCTTGCAGCCCGTGCGCAGGCCGGGATCGATGCCCAGAACAGAGATCGGCCCTGCGGGCGGGGCAAGCAGCAAGTTATATAAGTTGTCTTTGAAGACCTGAATCGCTTCGGTGTCCGAGCGCCGCTTCAGTTCCATGCGAATCTCTGCCTGGATAGATGAGTTGAGCAGTCGCTTCCATGCATCTTCAATGGCCAGTTCGAGTTGATGGATCCAGTCGCCCTGCTTGCGCAGTATCTGGCTACGCAGAATTCCAATTGCCCGCTCCGGCTCGACCTCAATCAGAAAATAAAGAATATTTTCGCTCTCGCCGCGACGAATGGCCAACATGCGATGCGATGGAATCGTCTTTACCGGCTCTTTATACTCGTAATACATTTTGAATTTATCCTGTTCGTCAACCGCGTCAGTAACTTTGCGGCAAAGAACGATGCCTTCGTCGAAGAGAAGTTGGCGGAGCTTCTTGCGCAGGTCCGCGTCTTCGCTTATCCACTCGGCAACGATGTGGCGCGCGCCTTCGAGAGCTTCTTCTACACTCGCGACGCCTAGCTCCGCATTCACAAAAGTAGCGGAGAATGTCTCCAAAGGCTGTTGGGACGGCTCTTGCGCCCAGAGATATTGGGCCAGCGGCTCCAGGCCTTTTTCGCGCGCGATGGTTGCCTTGGTGCGGCGCTTGGGGCGATAGGGAAGATAGAGGTCTTCTAACTCATTCTTATCCAGTGTGGCCTCAATGCGTGCTTTGAGATCGTCGGTGAGCTTCCCCTGTTCCGCAATGGAGGCAAGGATAGTTGCGCGGCGCTCCGCAAGGTCGCGGAAGTAGGCGAGCTTCTCTTCGATGTCGCGAATCTGCACTTCGTCTAAGTTGCCGGTGGCCTCTTTGCGATAGCGCGCGATAAAGGGGACAGTGCCTCCGTCGTCGAGCAATTCGATGACGGCTACCAAACCACGCATGGGGATATTCAGTGTTTGAGCAATATGAAGGAGAATTTCGGGAGAGAGGGATTCGGTGTTTTTCATAGGTTCCATGCCTATGGTACATGCAAGCAGGGCAGGGGGCGCCCTGGACCGATGTGCAAAACCTTGCAGAGAACTTGTTGACGGTTGAGTGTCCAGTGTCGCTTGGTTATCTTGCAAGTTGCCCGCCTGTTGCCTAGGATTGCCTTATGACGCCGCTGCTGGAGATACGCGATTTGCATATCCGTTTTGGTACAGCGGAGGCAGTGCGCGGCGTGAGCCTGCAGCTCGAAGAAGGCGAGGTGCTGGGGCTGGTTGGAGAGTCCGGATCGGGCAAGAGCGCGACGGCGTTGGCGATTCTCGGTCTGCTTGGCCCGACAGCTCAGGTGACAGGCGAGGTACTCTGGGATGGGGATGATCTTCTACGACTAGACGCACATGGATTTCGGCGGCTGCGTGGGCGCGAGATCGCAATGATCTTTCAGGAGCCGATGACGGCGCTGAATCCTGTGATGCCAATTGGCCGGCAAGTCGCGGAGGCCGCGGAGGCACATTTTCCGAGTTGGACCGGACGTGAAGCAAAACGCAAGGCCATTACAGCGCTGGAGGCAGTTGCAATCCCGGAGGCTGTGCGGCGGTATGGCGATTATCCGCACCAGTTTTCCGGCGGGCAACGACAGCGCATCCTGATTGCGATGGCGATTCTGAACCAACCGCGGCTTTTGATTGCCGATGAGCCGACGACAGCGTTGGATGTTACCGTGCAGGCGCAGGTACTTGATCTGCTACGTGAGTTGCAGCAGCAACATGGACTGGCTATGCTGTTTATCTCGCATGATCTGGCTGTAGTGGGCCAGGTGGCCAGCCGGATGGCGGTAATGCGCGCGGGGGTTGTGGTGGAGTCGGGCGAGAGCGCAAAGCTATTGAGTACGCCCGCGCACGAGTACACACGAAGCCTGCTGGCGGCGGTTCCCACGCTGCGCACGGACCGGAACAGGCCTTTGGCGATGCTGAATCGAGCTACTGGCAATGCCGAGTTTTACTCTGCCGGTATAGAGTAGCTGAAGAATGGTTATCTGGCCGACAGGCCGAGTTTGCAATCAGAGAGAGAACAGGTCTTATGAGATTATTTGCTTTCCTCAGTGTAAGTGCGATTCTCGTATTGCTCCCCGGCTGCGCCAAGGTTCAGGCTTTGGTTGCTCAGGTTGTAGCGTCTGTGCAGCCGGCGCAGAACCCACAACCAGCACCGCCTGCGCCCACTCCCCCACCCCCGCCGGCAAAGCCTGTTCACAAGGGAAAAAAAGCTGAGCCGAAGCCCGAGCCGACCGAGGCCGAGGTGTTTGAATATATTCGCAGCAAGCTGATTACACTCAGTCCAGACGACGGAATTAACGACAATGTAGAGGTTTCGCTCAACCCCTCTGGAACAGTAATGACTATTACTCAGCCAAATGGGCGCTGCGATGAGTTTCTAAGCGCGCTGAATGTAAATAGTATCTCGTGGGATATCTTTGACCCCAGCGACTCGCATAACTCACGCCCGGAGATGGTGCGGGTTACGATTCCTTCAGTCGCCGGCAAAGCTGCGCGGGCCTGTTATGACAAAAAGGGCAAGGTTGACGAAGAGGTGCCGAATAACCGCGTGCGGCTGTTATTTTCCTACGCCAAAGTGCAGATAATTTCCGGCTTTCAGGACAAGATGACCAAGGCGGTGAAGGAGCTGATCATTGATGCGGGCGGCGCGCCGGAGAAGGGACTGTTTTAGGTCCTTCGGCCTTTATTCATGTGACAGATTCTTGTTCATTTGGGTTTAGGATTACCATATAAGTGTTACTGGAGGGAATCATGGCCACGCAGATAGTTCGCACGGGCGGCTCTGTCACTGTGGAAATTCCAGAGGAATTGCTGCACCGCGCCAATCTCTCCGTCGGCGATCCTGTTGAGTGGACGCTCACTCCAACGGGAAGCCTTGCGTTGCGCTCACCGCGCGAGTCGGATATGACTGAAGTCGAAAACGGTTATGCGGAGTGGGCGCAGGCAGATGTCGAGGCGGGTTTAGCCGACATCGAAGCCGGTCGGACTGTTTCCGGGGAAGCCGTTGCCAATTGGTTGCGTAGCTGGGGTACGGAACACGAGCTTCCGCCGCCGGTATGAAGATTCGCTGGACCGAGCGCGCTGCCCGCAATCTGATCTCGATTCGGGATTATATCGCCAAAGAAAACCCCAACGCTGCCGCGCGAGTCGCAGAGGCGCTTTTGGAAGCCACCGCTCAGTTAGAGAGATTCCCGCAGAGCGGAAGAGCTGGGAGAATTGCTGGAACAAGGGAGTTGGTGGTTCCCGGACTGCCGTACATCTTCTTCTATCGCATCGTGGAAGAGGCGATTCTGATCGCCGCCGTTCATCACACCAGCCGCAGATGGCCGAAGAAGTTGTAGATTGAATGCAACGCGAGGTGCCTGATGGCGGACGAGCCAATCCAACCTAGTGAGACAGCTTCTGATCCAGTGAAGCGTGAGGGGCTGCTTTATCACTACACCGATCAAAAAGGCTTACTCGGGATTATCGAAGACAAATGTCTATGGGCGACCCACTCGCAATTCTTGAACGACTTAAGTGAGTATAGAATTGTTTTCGATGCATTACAGGAGAAGATTAAAGCCGAGAGAAATGATAACTGGGCGTACTTGCAAAGTAGGTTTCTCTCAGCTCGTCAGATGAAGGGAATTTTTATCACCTCGTTCTCAGGCGAGCGAGGTGATTCACTTGCAATGTGGCGAGGCTACTCCGCCGGCACAGGTGGATATTCAATTGGATTCGACCGGCTTGCATTGAGAGTCATTGCATCTGCACTTTTTCCTTCTGGAGAAAAGAGCCATGTAGACCTAGACAAGTGCATTTACGTCAATCCAGAGGATTCGAGTCTCGCTGAGCGCTTTGAAAGTGGGATCGAGTTAGCGTGGAAAGAAAGCATTGAAAAGATGGCCCAGTCAGCCTCGAATGATCTTGCAACTGCTCTCAGAAGTTTGCCGGTTAATATCATGGAATATGTGAAACTTGCCGCTCTCAGAAAACATATTGCTTTCAAAGAGGAGAACGAGTGGAGGATTGTTGTCTTCGACGAAGAGGGGTCGAAATCCAGACGGACGAAATTTAGGCAAAGCAAGTCCATGATTGTTCCTTATTTGGAGATTCCATGGAGAGTAGATGGCCTTCCGAACCCCATCCGCCGAGTCGTTATAGGTCCAACGCCAAATATAGATGAGGCCGGGAAGGCGGTCGAAATGCTGCTTGAAAGAAACGAGATTCCGGTTAAGGGCGAAAACTGCCCCGAAGGCGTAGAAGTCGTCCCATCCAAAATCCCCTACCGCAACTGGTAAAACCGAAAGCTGCTACCGCGCTTACCGCGCACTTTCAATCTGCCGTGAAATCCAGCGGCTCAGGCTTACACCCTCAACCGCTGCGCGTAGAGCGGCTTTGCGATGCAGCTCCGGCTCGGTGCGAACGAGAATCTTTCCGTTGAAGGGGCGGTCGGGCTGCTGGCCGTTCTCGGCGCAGAGTTCCAGATAGCTGTCGATGCTCTCGCGAAAGGCGCGTTCCAGTTCCGTCGCAGTTCTTCCCTCGAAATGAATCACGTCGCGCAGCCCGGTGACGGTGCCGGGAAATGTTTTTCTCCGGGTCAAAGTCGATTGGTCCTGCGGGATATCCTTTGTAGTTCATCATGGCTGCGCTCGAAAGCGTCCCTCAGGGGCTGAAGCCCACTTCTATTATGCGGCATTTTCGGCACGACTGAAGTCATGCCCTGATACAGTACGCGAGACGAAAAAATCACAGCGGATAGCGAAATGCAACCGCGGGTCCTTCGCTGCGCTCAGGATGACAGCGAGGGCGACTGAACACAATGAAGGTACACATTCGATAAAAACCGGAAGTGCGGTAGACTTAAGATTGGCAGGAGGACCGGGCGGTCGCTGCCGGGTGCTTTGCGCGCGAGCGTGGAGCGGCTCGGGGGAGGAAAGTCCGAACTCCGCAGGGCAGTGTGCCGGATAACGTCCGGGAT
>CAZHKN010000102.1:0-15645 GCA_964532725.1 uncultured Occallatibacter sp. | reverse complement strand
GTCCCAAACTGGAAGTTGAGGTGATCCATGCAGGCAAAACCCTGCCGATCTCCGAGGTTCCCAATCTCGAGGTTGGCGATCGAGTATCGATCAAGGCCGATCTTCCTCCAGGTCAGTCAGTGCATTATCTTCTTGTGGCGGCCTTTTTGCGCGGCGCAACCAATCCTCCGCCCGAAGACTGGTTTTTCTCATCGGAGACGTGGAATGCCAAAGGCAGCGGCGGGCTTAAGATCACGGTTCCCAAGGATGCCCAGCAAGTACTCGTCTTTCTAGCCCCGGAAACCGGAGGAGACTTCAAAACGCTGGTCGGCGCCGTTCGCGGCCGGCCCGGCGCCTTCGTGCGCGCATCGCAGGATCTCAATCAAGCGACGCTTGATCGCACACGCCTGAAGGCTTATCTAGCTGCCGTTCAGGCTGTCAACCAGACGGATTTCGACCGATTGAAAACGGCATCTCCGCTTCTGGCTCGCAGTCTCTCTATCAAGTTTGATTCCGATTGCCTACAGAAAACTCCAGAATTGCAGGCGCCATGTCTGATGCAGGGCCAGGATGCGCTGATCTTGAATGATGGGCACAGCACCTCAATCGTGCAGGCGCTCACATCAGGCCAAGCCAGTAGTCTGGCCTTTGATTTAAGCAGTACACCTCAGGCTAATTTTGGCTATGCCAGCCCGTACATTTCTTCTGCAATGGACATTGCTCGCATCATGGAGTCTTTCAGGACAGCGCAGTATCAGTACATTCCCGCACTGGCCACCGAACAAGGCGATCATCTGTTCCTTGAACTCAATGCAGTCCCGTCGTTTCAAAATCCCAAGTCGGTGCTGGTTGTCGCGCTGCCTGCAGTTGAAGAACCCTTGATGCCGCCACTCCACCCGGTTGATCCCAAGGAGGTGTATTGCGCGGAAAAAACGGAGTTGGTTCTGCCCGCCGAGGGCGCTCCGCTGGTGTTTTCAACCGGCTACGCCCACGATATGGTTCTCCGCTTGAAGGGAAAGAATGGCAAGTTTGTCGATTTGCCGGTGAAAGCGGATGCCGAAAAGGGCGGATTCGTCGCAAACACAGCCGGACTCAGTCCTTCCAACTTCGGCGATGCGCTGGACGGCTCCCTCCACGGCTATTGGGGCTTTGAACCTTACAACGGTCCAGAGTTCAAGCTGGCAAATACCCACCCTCAACACTGGCAACTGGTTCCAGAAGATCAGCAGTCGTTAATTGCTGGCCGCGATGACCTCGTGCACATCGCAACGGAAAACGCCGCTTGCGTTGACAGCATCCAACTCCAGAAACCAACCGGGGAAACGGTAAAGGCAGACTGGAAATCAACCCAGCCGAACCAGGTTGCGGTTACTTTGCCTCTCAAGAACGTTAAGCCCGGCGCGATGAAGCTGTTGGTCAAGGAATACGGCAGCAAAGATCCAGACACTGTTCCGCTGCAGGCGTTTGCGCAAGCGAGCCATCTCGATAGCTTTACGATCCATGCCGGCGATCTTTCTGGCGTTCTCAAAGGCAGTCACCTTGAGGACGTGAAAGAACTCACGCTGAATGGAGTCAAATTCAGGCCTGCTCCACTTTCTTCAACAGAAAATGCGGAGGATCTGTCTTTGATTGCTGCCGATAGTAAAGCCGCCAGCGCGCTCAAAGAGGGAGAAGATTATGCTGCCAAGGTCGCTCTGAATGACGGCCGCATCTTCACTCTCGAAACTACTGTGGCGTCGCCGCGTCCCAAGGTCACGTTGATCGGAAAGAGTGCTCAGCCAACAGCAACGAGCGTCATCAATAATCTTCAACTTGCCGATGAGGACGAGCTTCCGCAAAATGAGCCATTGACCTTTTCTATTCATGCCCAGGTTCCAGCAGCTTTTTCCGGAGAAGAAAAAATCGAAGTAGGCACGACTCAAGGAACGTATCTGGCCACCCTCACGCTTGCCAACGGCTTGACCCTTGAGGATTCACAGGTAGCCGTAGCTACGCTCGACACAGGCAAGGCTTTTGCTGCCTCCGCTTGGGGCCCACTTCGTTTTCGCGTGATCGAGAATGGGGTGGCAAGCGACTGGCAGCCTCTTGCCACACTGGTCCGCTTACCTGCGTTTGGCGATCTCAAATGTCCTGATTCGCCAGATCAGCTTTGCAAACTCACTGGGTCTAAACTGTTTCTGGTGGATTCGGTTTCAAGCGACCCGCAATTCACTCACCCCATCCAGGTTCCAGAGGGTTTTCCGGGATATTTTCTGTCGGTTCCCCATCCCATCGGCGGCCAGCTCTATGTGAAGCTTCACGATGACCCTGCTGTAGTCAATTCGATAACCTTCCCAGTTGAGGCCCTTGCGCCACCCCCCATTGCAACTCCCGCGGCTTCCTCAAAACCAGCGGTACAAGCTTCCACTTCTCCAGCCGTCACCAGCCCCTCGTCCCCCGCAACAGCAGAACATGGCACGGATGCCGCACCTCTTCCAAAGTCCCCAACTACTGAGAGAACGCCGCCGGCTTCCAACTCTGACAAGACCACGCCTCAAGCCTCACCAACTGAACCGCCCAAGACCAGCCAGACGCCTCAATCCAGTAACGGAGCCGCATCCTCTGGATCACCCAGCGCGTCGTCGGAGCCGCCTTCCGCCAAGCAGGCTGAAACGCAAGGGACTCCCTTCAATGCAACCATGCCTGCGCAGAACCTCAAATAGGGCAATACAACACATTGCAACACTGCTCGGAGGGAACTGCTGGCACATCACAGGCTCAATCGCGCAGAAAGACATTCAGTAACGATTTATGAACCCGGATGCGGCTGTCGTATTCAATGAATCCGAGCTTGCGAAAGCGGTTCATGAAGGTGTTCACGCGAGGCCTGGAACTGCCGATCATATTCGCCAGCGCTTCCTGTGAAATCTGAGGAATCAGAGGATCGCCCTCTTCCGGGTGGCTATACTCCGCCATCAGCAACAGGATACGCGCAAGCCGCTTCTCTACCTTATTGAAAAGCTGATCGACTAAATCCGCCTGAACCCGCAGATTGCAGGTCAGGAGGAATGAAGAGAATGAATTCGAAAAATCCGGTTCTTCACGCATCCAACGAAGGAATTCCTCTCTCTCAAGCCTGAGCGCGGTACAGGACGTCATTGCAGTCGCTGTTGTTACGCGCAACCCCGGTTCGGGCGCTATCGCCTTCTCTCCAAAAAACTCCCCGGCAGAAACCAGCCGAATGGTCGCCTTCTTACCCTTTGCGGAGACTGCGGAGATCTTAACCTGACCCTCGCGCAGATAATAGACACAATCAGCCGGATCGCCCTCAGAGAAGAAGTCCTTCATCCCTGCCAACTGGATTGTCGTTCGCTCATATCCGGCTTTTGCAAGAAATGCTTCAACGTCAAATTCAGCTTGAATATCCTTCGTCATCTGCTGAGTCCATTCTCGCTCTTGCCCCGCATGGAAGGTAGGCATGAAGCGCGAACAAATCCATAGCGAAGGACACAGGAGCGATTCAACTGAAATATTAGGCTGCAAAAGACCATACGCCCTGTCCAAAACGGAACACCTGTCGCGGAGTTCATCGATTCAAAATGATATTCGCAACGCCAATTCTTCTTGCATGGATTGCCAGAAGGGTTACGTCGAGCGGATTCGTCCCTGCAAATTCATCCTTGCCGGCAGAACAAAGCATGTAGGTTTCGCTGCAGCTCAACAATCCGGACAACCAGGTTCGGATGCACGACAAAATAGTCAGGCTGTCGGATCGACGCCTGTGAATTCAGAAAAGGAGTAGTTTCATGAATCGACTGAATCGGGTTTTGCTTCCAATTGCGCTGTTTGCTTCCATTGTTGCCGTCTCGGGCTGCAAGAAGAAAGTGGCGCCCACTCCTCCACCGGCAACAGCCCCGGCAGTCGTCCCGGCGCCTACTGCACAAATCACAGCCACCCCAAGCGTGATCAATGCCGGAGACAAGGTTATGCTGCGTTGGACGACGACCAACGCCACCAGCGCCACCATTGATGGCATCGGCAGTGTGTCCACTTCAGGCACGCAGACGGTGGCTCCGGCCGTTTCGACCAGTTATCAATTGACCGCCAAGGGAGCAGGAGGCACTGCGGATGCCTCTGTCCGCATCACCGTAAATGCGCCGCCGCCCGTCGCGCCGCCCCCGGCCAACACCATGAGCGCTGAAGAAGAGTTCAAGGCCAACGTTCAGGACATCTTCTTCGACTACGACAAATACAACATACGAGCGGACGCGCAAGCCGTGCTCGCCAAAGATGCTTCCTATCTGGTAAGCCATCCAGATGCAAAGATACTCATCGGCGGCTACTGCGATGAACGCGGCTCGGCGGAATACAACCTTGCGCTTGGCGAGAACCGGGCCAACTCCGCCAAGAAGTCGCTCGTTGACGCCGGCGTGGCTGCCAGCCGTATTCGGGTGATCAGCTACGGCAAGGAGAAGCCCTTCTGCACCGAACATAGCGAAGATTGCTGGCAGCAGAATCGGCGTGATGGGTTCGCCCTGGACCGCTAAACCAACGATGAACATCCAACCATAGGTTCGGCACGACTGAATGAGGTTGACGAAATGAGCTGCGGCCCGGCAGTATTCGCCGGGCTGCAGAAATTGCGCCTTGCGGCGTTTAAGAACTGCGTTCGCTAGCCGAATTCAAGTTATCGCAGATGATGTAGCTGCAAACAACGAAGAAGGAGGCAAGAATATGTCGAACTCAATGCTCAGAATTAGCATCCTGGCAGGGTGCGTTTCGCTATTACCTCAGGCCGCGAAGGCGCAAGAAGTGGTTCATGCGATGGTCGGAACTGTCAGTTCAATAAACGCCGCGGCAAAGACCATTTTTCTGAGAACCGACGATGGCTCGACAAGCGAATTTAAAGCGATGAACGACGCCCAGACACCCATCAAATTCGACAAGCATATTCGAACAGATGCGACCGCGGCCGATGAGTTTCAGAAGAGTGGAGAGCGTGTAATCGTCTACTACTATGGCTATGACAACCCGCTCACGGCGGTTGCTTTGCGGAGCCTTGGACCAGGACCGTTCATAAAGGTCACAGGAACCGTAGTAAAACTGGCGAGAGGGGCGCATTTACTCACGGTCAAAGACCAATCGGGATTGATCCAGTCTTTCAAGATCGCCGCAGATACCGTCGTCGAAGCCACTTCAGGAGCGTCGGAAGGCTTGAGACTTAATTCCGAAAAGGGTGACCAGGTGCGTGTAAATGCAACGACGGTGAACGGAGTCCTCACGGCGCTGTTTATAAACACATTGGTTGCCAATTAAAGGGGAAATGGCCTCTATTGCATCCTCGTTCAGCACAGTCCAAACTACTGATTCTTCGATAGAGATGGTGCGAAATGTAGGGGCGCTCGTTTCGGGCGTGGCGGCGCTCGAGCCTGGTCGCGGGTGTAGTGGAAAAAATTCACCCGCACCAGCAACTAAATGATTAGTTGCGCGTCTTACATACACGGGAGAATCGACCGGCGGGTTCCGCGGAGATCAAATTGCCATGCCTCCAAAAAGATCCATCACGCTGACACCGGCCGAGCTTCGGCTGATGAGAGTCCTCTGGGAACGGGGCGAATCGACGGTCGCCGAGATGGTGTCTGCGACCTCGGCGGAGGCGGAGTTGGCTTACACCTCTGTCCTTACAACCATCAGGATTCTTGAGACAAAAGGCTATGTCAGCCATCGGCAGGAGGGCAGAGCCTTCCTTTACAGCGCCAGCATAGGGGAGCGCGATGCCGGCCGTTCAGAGATTCGCCATGTGCTTCAGCGCTTCTTCGGCAACTCCCGCGAGCGGCTTCTGCTCTCGCTGCTGGGCGATGATGAACTAAGCCCTGAAGAATTGCAGAGACTGCAAAAAGCAATCGCGAGTCTGCCGGAAGAGACACTAAACGCTGCTGAGGAGGGACTGTAGATGGACCCGCTCCTGCACTCGATTTCACTGGTTTCGGCCTCCGCTGTGGCGTTTCTTTTCTCTGCGATTTGGCAAGGAGCTGTTCTGGCCGTCTGTGTGGTTCTGTGCCTGCGCCTGTTCCCTGGTCTGAGCGCTGCTGCCCGTTCGATCATTTGGATGAATGTCTTTCTGCTCCTGGTCCTTTTGCAGGTTCTTCCTTCCTTCAGCGCGCCCAGGACCGTGAGCGCGGGTTTGCATTCGTCTCCGTTCCTGCTTGATCTGCGCTGGGGTTGGGCGATTGCCGTTGTCTGGGTAATGCTCTCGATCTGGAGAGGCGCGCAACTGATCTTGAGCGCCATCCGCTCGTACCGTTTGGCAGAGCGGGCAACTCCTCTTTGCACAGATGCGGCTTTGCAGGACTTGCTCTATGTAAGACGCGGCCACAAGGTTGAGCTATGCGCCTCGGCAGAGATCGAACGTCCTAGCGTCCTTGGTTTCTTTCACCCGCGAATTCTTTTACCTGCCGGCCTCTTCGATGAGTTCGCCGCGAGCGATATCAAGCAAATTGTGACCCATGAGATGGAGCATCTGCGCCGCGGCGACGACTGGACCAATCTGCTGCAGAAGGTAGCTCTTGTTCTCTTCCCGTTGAATCCGGTCCTGTATTGGGTTGAGCGCCAGCTTTGCGCGGAGAGGGAGCTGGCTTGCGATGACCGCGTTTTGCACGCGACGGGCGCGCGCAAGGCTTATGCGATCTGCCTCACCCGCTTGGCGGAGTATTCGATGCTTCGCCGCAAGCTTTTGCTGGCGCTCGGCGCCTGGGAGAAGCGATCGGAGTTGGTGAAGCGCATTCATCGAATTCTCCAGAATCGGGAGAACCCGATTGCGGGCAGGCAGACAGCAATACTCACCGGCAGCCTGATCCTCGCTGCACTGGTGGGTGCGGCAACCTTGGCCCGTAGCCCGCAGCTCTTGAGCTTTGAGCCGCTCACTCAACCGGCCGTGCAGGCTCCGCTCAGCCTGGCCTCCGGCCTGCAAGAAAGCAGCTTTCAAAAATTCGGTGGCTCCGCGGAGTTGGTGAAGGCCGTCATGCCGCAAAAAACGTTTCACGCTTCACAAGATTCGGCGCATCGCCGTTCAGTGGCTGCGAAGCGGGATGTAAGACCACCTCAGGCTCCGCGAGCTCAACAGGGCTTGGTTGTGTTAACCGAGTGGGAAGATTCCGCGCCCCCTCCGCAGCTCGTCATCACCGTATACCAGGATCAACATGCTTCGTATGCCGCTGTCGCGTTCGCGAACGGCTGGCTGATCGTTCAAATCTAACCGCAACATCAACCAGGAGGAATTTCCATGTCCCTATCAACTAATCAATTAGTTTCAACCGCAAAAAGGCTGGCGATCCCCACAGCGCTCGCAGCGGCCTTTTCCCTGGGCGCTGTCATCTTTGTCGGCCACCAGAGTGTTCACGCCGCGTCGCCGATGGACGAGAGCAGTGTCTCGGCGCTTACTTCGCTCGATCAGGCGATGGAAGCGGTTGCGGCGCGCGTAACCCCAGCCGTCGTCAATGTCGCCGTCACCTCGAAGAGCTCCGGCGATCTCTCCGCATCCGGGGGGCAAATGCAGGGCCTCCCTCCGGGGTTGCAGCAGTTTTTTGGGCCGATGTTCCAGCAACCGGCTCAACCTCAGATCGAGCATGGCGTGGGCAGTGGCATTATCATCTCGCCGGACGGCTACATTGTCACCAACAACCACGTTGTCGATGGCGCCACGCAGATCAAGGTGACGCTGAATGACCGCCGTATCCTGAGCGCGAAGGTTGTCGGCGCCGACAAGCTCACCGACCTTGCCGTCCTCAAGGTAAACGCCTCCGACCTGCCCTGCATTGTTTGGGGAGACTCGACCAAGCTCCAACCCGGTCAGACCGTGCTGGCCTTTGGCAGCCCCTTCGGCTACTTTCAGTTTTCAGTGACCCGAGGCATCGTCAGCGCCGTCAATCGGCCCAACCCCTACTCGGATGATGCCCGCAAACCGGGCGGATACATCCAGACCGACGCGGCAATCAATCCCGGCAACTCCGGCGGCCCGCTGGTCAACGCGCATGGCGAGTTGGTCGGAATCAACACCTTCATCATCTCCAACAGCGGCTCCTTTGCCGGCGCGGGCTTTGCGATTCCCTCGCAGATTGTGCGCGCCACAACCGATCAGATCATCAAGACCGGCAAGGTCGAGCATGGCTATCTCGGCATTGGCATGAACGATGTGACGCCCGACAACGCTCACTTCTTCAATCTCAAGGATGCAACCGGCGCAATCGTTTCTCAGGTTACGCCGGACTCGCCGGCAAGCCAGGGCGGGGCGCGCACAGGAGATGTAATCACTCAGCTCAACGGGCAAAAGATCGTCAATGGTAGTGCCCTCCAGGTTGCTGTCTCCGAGATGGCGCCGGGAACGAAGATCGCGCTGGGCGTGATCCGCGACGGCAAGCCGGTAACGCTGGACCTTACGGTCGGTCAATTCCATGGCAACGCGGAGACGGCCAGTAACGACCGCGAGGATGGTGAACCGAACGGGAAGATCGGTCTTGAGGTAAGTGATCTGACGCAGGAAACCCGCCAGCGGTTCGACGTGCCCGGCCGCGTGCATGGCGTCGTTGTCCAGAATGTTCGTCCTGGCAGTCCGGCCGATGACGCAGGCATTCAGCCGGGAGATGTCATCCTAGAGGTTGACCGCAAGCCCGCCGATTCCGCCAGCCAGTTCGTAAACGAAGTTCACCAGGGCAGCGGCGCAAAGGATATTCTGCTGCTTGTCTGGTCCAAAGGCAATTCGAGCTACCGTACGATCCATCCCGATCAGGAGAATCAAAACGGCTAGATGTAAGAAGAATTCAGCGAAAAAGAAGAAGAGGCCGCCGCAGATCATCGCAGCGGCCTCCTCCGATTCTCAAAGCGGTTCGAGGGCCTTTGACGCGATGCGACCTAGTCGCGCAGAAACACTTGCAGCAGCGATTTATGGACTTTGATACGGCCATCGTAATCAACGAATCCCAGCTTGCGAAAACGGTTCATAAACAGGTTGATGCGGGGTCTGGTGCTGCCGATCATGCTTGCCAGAGCCTCTTGGGAAACAGGCGGTATCAGCGTCACATCTCCTTCTGACGGCACCAGCTCAGCCATGAGCAAGAGCAAGCGCGCTAACCGCTTCTCGGCTGAATTGAAGAGTTGATCTACCAGATTTGCCTGTGTTCGCAAACTGATATCGAGCAGAAACCGCGAGAACATATCGGAGAACTCGCGCTCCTCGTGCATAACCCGAATAAACTCTTCCCGTGTCATCCTGAGCGCGGTACATGCATTGATGGCCGTCGCAGTCGTTACGCGCGGCCCCGGCTCAGCCTCCATCGCTTTCTCGCCAAAGAAGCTGCCGGCGTTGACCAGCCGTATCGTCGCTTCCTTTCCGGTAGTGGAAACGACGGTAATCTTCACGCGTCCCTTGTGCAGATAAAAGATGCAATCGGCCGTATCTCCCTGGGAAAAGAAAATCTCATCCGGGTCCAATTGAACGAGCCTCCGCCCCGGCCCGGCATTCGCCAGATAGTCTGCAACCTCAAATCCAGATTCGTTCTCTTTCTGCATCGAAGCTTCCCGTCTTCGCGGTCCGTGTGCCAAAGAGGAATGGAATCAGCTCGTAGAAGAATTATAGACACCGCAAGAGATCTCGTAGCAGCGTACGGTCTGCGTCCTCCAGGAACTCAAGTCCAAGATGACAAAAACGGGGGCGCGCGATGCCTTCAGGATAGAAATCGCTACAACCTGTCTCATAAATAGCACTCTGCAAATTTGCCGGCTGTGAGACCCGCATCAAATCGGCCGAAGGACAAGGTGGTTCTGAGTTGGGACGAGATGTGGTTGATCCTGGCTAGAACAGAAAGGCGAGACCGGCTCTTGCGGATGCTGGAGATGACAGAGACGCTTCGCCCAAGCGAGTTGTTTGCTCTGAATCTGATCCGCTGCAGGATTCGAACTTATTTATAACTATTTACAAATGAACATTTTACCTGGTTTCAGTATGCATCTACCCCCATATCTACCCCCTTTTAAGCTGCCGCGTCCAGACTTGTCTATGGGGGGCCATTCCAGTCCGTGTGCTGAAAAGTGCATCGCCGGCCCGTGTTGCTGACAGAAAATTGGCCTTCTCCGAAAAGTGCGTCGGTGCTCACCCTGGTTGCGGAGCGATAGAGTGTACGAGGCATGTACTTGCTAAATTTCAGATTGAAAACAGGTAGAAAAAACTCTCAATGCCTTGAAGAAAACCCTGGCATTTTACCAAGGACCAACGCTATGCATTCAATTTTCAGGGTCTGTTGAGAACGGCAGTCTCAGAAAATCGCAGATACAGCCTTGATGCGACTCCGCAGCCTTCTTTTTGTACTGACCAGTGCGAACTCTCAAACGGATCATTTGTCAGAATCCATCAATTTTGATCGCAGCGGCCAAATCGGTAACAGAATACCCCGATGAGCCCTATCTACTCAGGACGGCTCGGCGATTGGATCCACGGATACCTGGCGACTCCCAGGATTCATCAACCGCAGGGTTCGTGGGATTACATCCGCGATACCGGCGGCTGAGTCCCAGCGAGGTTACGCTCAATTCTTGCTACGGGTAACTCAGCATTCGTGCTCAATCCCGTTCGCCTGTGGGGTATCCGCGTCAATCAAGCCGTCGCCGTTCGACGGACTGGTAAAAGCATTGGTCAATCTGCCGGCGCAGAAGAATCATGTAGATCTTCTGCGCCGCGTGATTTGCCTGTGATGGAGTTGAAGTCGGACCGAGCCGGCACCGAGAACACGTTCCATGATCGGCCGCGTAAATGGTGCGAGGAGCGAAACAGCAGCGAACCTCATCAGGGAATCAGGAACCCACCTTCGAAGTACGAGGCTGAGCCAGTGCTCCCAGCCGTTAAAATATCGCCGAAAACCCCATCATTGAGCACGCTGAAGGTCACGTCGCCGCTGTCATTTGTTGTGAAATCGGATGTACCCCCCCGAGTGTTGTCGAGCGTATAGCAGTCCGACCCTGCGATGAGGGGGCACTCGCCGACGGAGTAGATCGCATTCGGAAGAGCACCAGTCAGCTGGAACTGGAAATATCCGTTGGACAGGGTTACGCTTCCGCCGCTCAATAAATTTTGAGGAGAATCAGCGATGACTCCCTGTTGATTCAGGGTACTGTAGGGCTGAAGTGTCGACAGATAGACCTGAGCGTTTACACCGGGCATGTAAGTGGTTTGGTATACGGTTGTTCCGTTGGAAACCAACTCAAAATCTCCGCCCCAGCTGCCTGCCTTCGGAAATGCCATTGTGGTGGTCGCATTCCCGCTGGAGTTGCTGGACACACTGCCCACATTGAAGCAGGCGGGGTTGCTCGCGCCGAAGAGGCCGTTAGGGCAAAACTGCACTGCGAAGGTAGTACTGGCGGTGACGCCGTTGAGCTGGACAGTTACGCTCCCGCTGGAATCGACCGAGACTTGCCCGTTAATGACGTTTTGAGCGCCCGCTACAAGGAGCGAAACCTGATATTGGTATTTCGCCGCGGCGTAGGTCGACTGCGACCATAGATCCCCTGCGGTGTTCACCACGTAATAGGTGAACATGTGCATGCCGGGAGCAATGTTGAGAGAGGTTTGCAACGTGTCAGAGCCGAATGTAGAGTACTCTTTCACCCCATCCACCCATACCTCCATGCGAAGGATGCTGCCGCTCACTGTGCCGCTGGCCTGGACAAGCACAGGCGATGCTACCGATGCTCCGTTGATGGGGCTGCAGATATTGAGTCCGGGCGACGAAGGCAGTGCGCAGGTGCTGTTGCCGACGTTCAAATCGAAGGTGTTACTTTTAAGCGTGTAATCCCAGCCCACCGAGTACGCCGTCACGGTATGTTGGCCTGCGCTCAACACCTCAGTCGCATTCAGAAAACTGTAATGCGAGTAGGTCTCCTTCAAGCTCTCGTCAACCTTGACGCCGTCTATCCGAAGTTCCATGTCGCGCCCCGCCGATTGGTTGGAGCCGCCCAGGCTGAAGGTTACCGGAGAGGTTGCCCCGGTGGTCGACGTCGGGCTGCAGATGTTAATCCCGGTCGCACTGAAATTCGGCGCAGTGCAACTCGGAAATCCGCCGGAGGAAGTATTCACTAACACCACTTCCTGTTGAGAGGCGATCTCGTTGCCGCCCACGAGCTGCGCCTGCCAGAGCGCCACATCGGGCTTGCTACTATGGCTGGCCCGCATCACATGCCATTCAGCAATCCAATCGTTTGAGGAGTAGACCACCTGTTCCGGCTGGAAGGTTCCGCTCCCGTTGCCCAGCATCACGTTGAGCGTATAGGGTCCGTCGCCCTTGCAGTCTGATGCCTCAACAACAAGTATGTCGTTGTTGCCGTCCCCGTTGAAATCGGCCACGATGGGCGGTGCTCCGCTGGCCGTGCAATTCTTCAGCGACACCGTCTGGCTGGTCAGTGCTCGATCCGAGTGGCCCCACTCGATATCCAGCGTGTCGTAATAGGTATTTGCGCCTTCGGGATTTCCGGTGAACGGCGCGCCGATCAGGTCCATCGTTCCGTCGTTGTCGATGTCAAAATTTGCATAGGCTATATACTTCGGCGCGGTTCCTCCCACGATAGGGCCGGCAGTAAAGCCGCCCTTGCCATTGCCGTACAGGATCTCATCCTCTACTTGGGCTGCGCCCTCTACCATGATGTCGGTATTGCTGTCGTTATCGAAATCGCCAACATAAAGCTCCCAGGCCGGCTCATTGCTCATCGTGAAGGCCGTTCCTATTGCAGGAGTGTTGAAATAGCCTCCTCCCTTTCCAAGCAAAGTGAAGAGCGCGCCGCCGGAGGAAGAGGGGAGGTCGTATATCAGATCGACGATGCCGTCGTGGTTTACATCGGCTGTAACCAGACCTACGGGAAGTCCTTCGAGCTCGAAGCTGTTGCTGTTGTTGATTACAAGAACACCTGTCCCATTGTTCCCGTAGATGAACAGCGTGCCTTGGTCGTTCACAACAGCTAGGCTGAGGACGCCGTCATTGTAGAAGTCCCCCGCGGCAAAAAGGGCTGCATTCCCACTGGGAAGCGTGTAGCAGACCGGAGCTGCATACTGGCCGTCGCCCGTTGATAGCACGACGGTAAACGATCCTGTGCAGTTCATGTCGAACTGATCGTTATTTGTGGTTACAAAATCCTCGCGGCCGTCGCCATTCAGGTCGGCGCGCACGGTGCCGTTCGACCACGCTTGCACATTCCAAAGATTATAGGGATAGGTTGTGGGACTGAAAGTAACTGTTTGGGCGAATGCGGATGCGGCGCATAAGATCGTCGCGGCGGCACCAAGGACAACACATCGAGAGAGCATACAACCTCACATAGCTTCGAGTGCCTGGATTTATTTCCATCTGGAATAGTCCTTCTGCACTACTCAAGATTTTCCTGAGGCCATCGCGCGTGAAGTTATATTGCTCTATTTCATGTTAGTGGAATGGCTATTGTTGATCACCGCTGCAAAACAGTGATCTTTGCTTTGCGCGCGCAGGCGCGGAACCGAGAACACATAGCATCATCAGCGGCGTAAGCGATGCGCAGTGCGAGGAGCAAAACAGCAGCGAACCTCACCAGGAAATCTGGAATCTACCCTTTCCCCCGTGCCTGAGCCCGTGCTTCTGACGGTGAAGATGTCTCCAATGGCGGCGCCTAAAAGCACGCTAAAGGTCACAAGGTACGACGGCTTCTCATCAGGAAAACAAAGCAGATAAATTGTCCGCCACGATTTCATAAATCGCACCGAACGGTATTTGGGGTCACAGCAGCGCTTCTCTCGCCATTGCGGGTATACCCGTTGGCCTGCTCTTAACGGTCATAAATGTAAGGAACCACATGCGGACCAGTGACAGCATCAAACCCATAACAAGAATTGTGAAAATAACACACAATATGGGTGTGATAAAGAAGTTCGAGAATACTGACGAGACGACATATCCAACGAATCCGGCCTCAACGCACGTTAGCAGAAGTGAGACAGCAAATCTGCGGGCATACTGAGTGGAACACCTGTATACAAATTCGGTGTGCGACGTTGCAAACGAATGCATGTCTATCATTGACTTCTCCCTTGATGATTCGGAGTTTGTCACTTACACTGATTAGCGCCACTTGCTCATCTGACAGCCTCCGAAGGGCGCAACACAGAACGACCATGCATCAACCATGATTTCCGTCGCGACCGCACCGTCGATCTGGCCTTGGTAATGCTACGTGTAGAACGAATCATCATCGCTTTACCTTACTGCGATCATTCTGGAATGAATGTATACACCAGCTCACCACTTGAATACTTCTATTAAGACGAATGCTATTTGTAAGTTCATGCCTGCGAACAGTTGAAGAGGATTCCTTACTTTGATGAACGTAGTCAAGAAGCCGGATGTTTAATTCGCCGGGTATGTTTTATTGTCCCTGATAGATCCGTATTCTCCGGTCAAATATACTGTGCAAATTTGTACAATGATATATACATCCATACCCTTTCTTGTGAAATTCCAACCTTAGTATGCTTTACAACCTCGCTACGGCTGTTTCTGCTCGGCTTGGCATCCACATGACTTCCACATTTCATCGCTTCCCGCTTCTGAGCAAATCGGCTCAGACCGTTAGCGAAGTAGATGGGAAACTGAATCGAGCACCCTGGGCGAATTCGGATTAGGATTGTCATCAGTGACTAATCGAACCGTCTCAAGTAAGTGCGTCACGGCGTTATTGAAGTGCCCCCGCTTTCACAGCATTGCATCTTCATCTCGTCTGCTTATTCGCCCTGATAAAGCAGACGCGCACAGAACGTACCTGGAGCCAAAACGCGTTCCCAGGTCCATGACGGAGGCGTATGCTTACTTCGGCCACCCCTATCTCGTTGCTTAATTCCGAGCTGATTCCCACTCTCAGGCGCCACAGTATTCAGCCTCAAGAAATATCCAGCGATCAAGTTATGGTGTCCCGTGCCCAGGCCGGTGACCATGACGCTTTCTCGGAGCTCTACTTGAAGAACAAAAGACGTGTACTCTCGATATGCATGCGCATGGTTCGTGATTCCACGCTGGCTGAAGATCTGATGCAGGAAACATTTCTGCAAGCGTACCGCAAGATCGCTTTGTTTCGAGGCGATTCGGTCTTTAGCACTTGGCTGCACCGGCTGGCTGTAAATACTGTGCTGATGCATCTGCGCAAGCGCGTCATGTCGCTTGTATCGCTCGATCACCTGACAGCAAATATTCCCGAAGAACATGCCGGCCGAGGCTTTGGAACTCGTGATCTGGCACAAGCTGGAGCGGTCGACCGTCTTGCTATTGATCGCGCTGTTGCTGCGCTTGCCCCCGGCTATCGCAGCATTTATCTCCTTCACGATGTCCAGGGTTTCGATCATAGTGAAATTGCCTCGATGCTCAATTGCACGTGCGGGACTACGAAATCTCAACTGCATAAGGCGAGACGGGTACTCCGCAAAGCCCTGTCTTCTAATGCAAGATCGAGTTCTCGCAGGTCTCCTGTTCGAATGAAAGGGCCGTCCCTGCCTCTGTCCCATGCGCCTCAGCAGAGAGAATCCTCTCGGTCAAAGCTAATGCCGGCTCTGACTGCTTAATTGACATGGATCGTACTCGCGGTATAGTGGGTTCCATCGACCGAGGGGCATTCCGAGGCCGACGAAGTGAG
>CAZHKN010000101.1:0-15714 GCA_964532725.1 uncultured Occallatibacter sp. | reverse complement strand
CGCGGCCAGCCGCTGGCGCGCCATCTGCGCATAGAAGAAGTGCTGATAGGCGCGGTTCAACGCGCGGTAGTTGGCCACGGCCATCTCGGGCTTGTGGTCTTCCAGCTCATAGAGGCGGCCACGCCAGTAGATGGCCGCTGCTGCTTCCTTGGAAGCGGGATAAAGCTTGATGTGCTCATCAAACAACCGGGCAGCGTCGCCGAGCTGTCCCTGGCGATACGAAAGCCAGGCAGCGCGCCAGTGAGCCGCGGAAGCATTGGCGCTGTTGGGGAAATGCGCCGCCAAGTAGCTGTAATAATCTATGGCCGCTGGATACTCGCGGCGCAGAAGATACATGTTTCCGCTGGAATAAAGCGCCTCGGCCAGCCATTGGCTTTGCGGAAAATCACTCTCCATGCGGGTGACAATGCTGCGTTGCTCATCGAGATCGTTGCGGTTGCGGGCCAGCTCCATCAGCAACTCGAGCCGCCGCGCGCCGTTGTCGTCTTTGGTTTCAGGCAGCGCCTCGGCTTCGGTCTTGGTCAGCCGCTTCAGCTTCAACTCGCAGGCCGCCGCTGCTACGGCGAATCCCGCGCGCACGCTGGAATCCGATCCAGTTCCCCGAGCCAGCGCATGATATTGTTCACTGGCCTCGGCGTAGCGGCCGGCATTGTAATAGGCCTCGGCAAGCCCGCGCAGCTCGGCAGCGGTCAATGAGGATTCGGCTCCCATCGCCGTGAGTCTGGCGCGGGCGATCTCCGCCTCGGAACTCAAAGGATGGCCAAGCAGTAAATGCTTGAATGCCTGTTGCGCCACATCCTTCTTGCCTAGCGTGAACTCCGCTTCGGCCAGCGCAAGCTGATAGCCGGTGCGGCCTGCCGATCCGTTGGCCGCCGTTAATACATGCAAAGCGTCAGCGGCATCTCCTGCGGCGAGTAATATATTGGCTTCCAACTCCGGCGCTTGAGCGTCGAAGATGCTGTCGGGATACCGAGCCGCAAATCCCTTCAGCAACACCTCGGCAGCTTGTTCATTGCCAGCATCGTGATTGGCCTCGGCAGCCAGAAAATCCGCGTAGTCCCCCAGCACTGTACCTGTCTGTCGTGCCTGGTGTAGGCTCGCAATCGCTTCAGCGTAATGCTTGTCGAGCAGATATGCATGGCCCAGCGCCAGGTAGGCCGCTGCGGCAGCTTCGCCGGTGTGATGATGCGCGTATTCGCTAACTCCTGCATAAGCGGCGGGTGTACGCAGCGCAGCCAGTTGCTGGGCCATGGGGCGTAATTCCGTTGAGGCTACAAACGCCTGATGCAGCAATGCTGTCCGCGCGGCTGCACGATTATATTGCGCAGGCTTTTTTTTCTTTGCCGCCGGAGCTTTCTTCTTCGCGCTGCCCGGTTTCGTCGCGCTGGAATTCGAGCTGCCACTACCGGTTTGCGCAGGAGGCGCGTCTGCCTGCGCTGGCGCAGGGGAATCTTGTGCTGAGATCGGACCCGCAGCCAGCAGCACGGAAAGCAATCCAGCCAGCAGCCGGGTTGGCATCCGAAACAAATTGGAATGTGCGGCGTTCATAACTTCACTGTATGCCGTTTTCATGTTGGAGTGTGAACCATGAACCACTGTTGTTACGGCGACGGAGGCAAAAAAGCAGACTAAACAATCCCAAAAACGAAAGATACTGGATCAGCTTATAGCTCCTCCGCAAGGTTTGTGGGAAGCTCGATCGAAACCAGTGTTCCCCGCCCCGGACTGCTCACCACGGTAAAGCGTGCCTGGTTGCCATACAGAACCTCCAGCCGCTCCTGCACATTTTTCATGCCGATTCCAGCCCCGGTGCGGGGCAGAGCCGAGACCGGCTTGTTGCCGACGCCGACGCCGTCGTCGGCCACTTCTATTGTTACGCGCTCGCCTTCAAGCCGGCTGCGCAGCGTCACCGTGCCGCCCTGCAAGCGCGGCTCCAGCCCATGCTTGATGCTGTTTTCAATCAGCGGCTGGAGCAGAATGCTCGGGACAAGAACCTCCAGCGTACGCGGATCGATTTCCTTCTCCACCTTCAGCTTTGCGCCGAAGCGCACCACTTCGATGTCCAGATAATCGTCTGTGAATTCGAGTTCTTCGCGCAGCGGAACGTATGTATCGTGATCCTTCAACAGCGCGCGCAGAATGTTGGCCAGCTTGACGGTCATCTCCCGCGCCAATTCCGGCTTCAAACGCACCAGCGATGAGATCGAATTAAGCGTATTAAACAGAAAGTGGGGATTGATCTGGCGTTGCAGCGCATCGAGGCGGGCTTCGAGCAGCAGCCGTTTCTGCTCTTCGAGCTTCAACTCAATACGCAGGGCATTCCAAACCTTGAGCGCAATGCCCACCACCATCGGCGCGCAAAGCCACACCAGCGGCTGCAGGGCGAGGATGCCGGTATTGAGCGCAAAGAGCCGCGCAGGATGATCAAGCCCTGCAGGATACAGCCGAGCCAGCCAGTCGCGGACCATCTCCAGCGACGCGATGAGAAAGAGCATCAATATCTGGCGGTCGATACGTGGCTTGCGCAGGTTGCGGCGCACCCAGCGGTAGAGGCTGAGGTCGATAAACGGCGTGAACGACCAGATCTCTTCGCTCTCGACAAACTGGCCCAGCGCGCCCGCGGCAAGGCCCAGTGCGGCGTTGAAAGGCAGAGCCAGATACTCGTGGTGATAAACCGCCGGAGCCGACAGCACGATTCCACCGAGCATCGCCCAGCCCGGACCGAGCAAGAGTCCAAGAAGGATCACTGCTTCAAAGCTGATGTCCGCGGCCAGGAAATTGGGAACGATGGTCCGCACCAGGACGCCCAAGGTGAGCGGAACCAGGAAAATGGCCAACAATACGGCGGTTTGCCGGTGGCGGCGATGGTCGGCAAAGAGCAGCTTCTGGAAGGTGCGTGAGCGGGCCAGAGCGCTGGCCACTGCGGCCGCCACACCCAGCTTGACCAACAGCGTAATGAGGATGAGTTTGTTATCTGCCACGCAACCACTCTATCGCGCCGCGCAGTTGAGAGCGAATCGGACTAGGCCTCATGCAGCCGGCCTGCCCGTAGATCCCCGCACTACCAGGCTGGTCGAGACCAGGAACTCCCGCTGAATCTTGGGGTTCTTGCCGTCTTCGGCCTGCAGGCGCAGCGCCTCGAAAGCCGCCTTTGCAAGCTCAATGCGCGAGAGCCGGATGGTAGTCAACGGCGGCAGCGTGAACTCTGCGAAATCAATGTCATCGAGCCCGACGACCGACAGGTCTTGCGGCACGCGCAGACCTGCCATATAGGCGGCGCGCAGCACACCGATGGCGGTCATATCGTTGGAGCAGAGAATGGCCGTTGGTTGCGATTTGAGTTCCTGCAGTTTGCCGAAGCCGGTTACGCCGCCCTTGAGCGTGTGGTCGCACTCAATTACCCATTGCTTTGGAATCGTCAGCTTCGAAGCCTTCATTGCGGCGCGGAAGTCGTTTTCGCGCGTGACAGCAGAGTGCAGTTTATGCGGTCCGGCGAGAAAAGCAATGCGGCTATGGCCAAGATCGACAAGGTGGCGCACAGCGGCATGGATACCGGTTGTGTAATCGAGCAGAATGGTGCTGGTCTTGCTTTGCTCCAGCTTGAATTCGGCGAGCACCATGGGAATGTCGTTGTTCACCAACTGACTGAGCACCGGCTCTTCTTCGCCGAAGGTGAGCACCGCCACGCCTTCTACCTTGCGCTCCAGCATGCGGCGCACACAGGTGGTCAGAATGGCCGGATCGCTGTTCGAACTGCTCACCAGGATCTCGTAGCCGTGGGCAACCGCAATCTCTTCAAAGCTCTGGATCAGTTCCGGAAAGAAGGGGTTGGTAATGTTTTCTACAATGATGCCCAGAATGCGGCTGCGGCCCGAGACCAGGCTGCGCGCGTGGGTGTTGGGGAAGTAATTCAACTGCTCAATAGCCTGCCATACGCGCTTGCTGAGCCGTTCGCTCACCGCCGGCGAACCGTTGATGGTGCGCGAGACCGTAGCGATAGAGACCTTGGCCAACGAAGCAACAGTGCGGATATCTGGAGCTTTGGCTGCGGCCTTGCGAATAATTTTGCGAACCACGCATGAATCCTTCGAGAAAGAGTAAATGCAATGTTAAACGATTTATCGTGGAATTGTTTTCTATTTTAATGGAGGAAATGAGTATGTAGGACAGGTTTCTATGGGCGGTCAGCAATGAGCAGCCGCAGGTCGCGCAGGTTATGCCCTGTAGGCCCGGTAACAACCGAGTCTCCCAGCGCGGTAAACAGCGGACAGGCGTTGAATGCAGCCAGCGAGGCCTCGGGATTAAAGCCAAAGGCGCGGGCGCGAGAGATGGTTGTGGGGTCGGCAATGGCGCCGGCAGACTGGGTGTTGCCGTCAATGCCGTCGGAACCCGCGCTGAGCACGGTCAGCCGTTCTTCCGGATACTTTTGCAACTCCAGTGCGCAGGCCAAGGCAAACTGCTGATTGCGCCCCCCGGCTCCTGGCTTACGATCCAGCGTAACGGTAACTTCGCCGCCGGAGATGAGGCAGAGACGCGGGTGTGTCGAGCGCAGGCTATGGAAGCGCTCCAACAGATAGCGCGCCGCATCGGCGTAATCCCAGTCATCGCAGGAGTTATCTACCGCGACAAAATATCCTGCCTTCTGCGCTAGTGCCCGAGCGTTCTCCACCAGGTCATGGCTGGAGAGCAGGATCTCATAGACTGAGTTGCGGAAGGCCTCTTCTTCCCCATGCATGACAACTGCGGCGGTAGCTTTGCGTTGTTGAATCGCCTCGCTCCACGGCAGGCGCGGAAAAAACGGCGGACGCCAGCCTTTGTTTCCCGGTGACTCCGGCAGGTCTTCACGCGAAAAGAAATCGCGCACCGAGCGCGGCAGCTTGGCTTCCAGATTGTATTTAGCCAGCAATGCCCGCACCTCGGCCACGGTCGAGTGATCGGGAGAAGTCGGCCCGGAGGAAAGTGCGTCGAGCGTGCGCAGCGGCACGTCGGGCAGCAGGAGAGAGATCTTTGCGGCTTCGGGCGCGGCCATCGCCAGCCGCCCGCCCTTCACCGCCGAGAAGTGTTTGCGCAGCGTGTTGATCTCGTTGATCGGCGCGCCCGAGGCGATCAACGTTTCATGAAATGCCTTGGTATCGTCTAGCGTGATTGCCGGATCCAGCGGCAGATCAAACATCGCCGAACCGCCGCCGGAGATCAGAAAGAAGATCAGCGAATCCTTACCTGTCTTGCGCAGCAAAGCCAGCGCCGCGCGGGCAGCCTCGAAGGATTCCTCATTTGGCAGCGGATGCCCGCCCTCGAAGTAGCGGAAGCGCCAGTTGCGGCGCGCAGGCAGTTGATTTGAGCAGCAGATGCCGCTGATGCCTTTGCGGCTTCCCAGCCGGTCCAGCAGAGTATCCAGCATCGGGGCTGCCGCCTTGCCAATCGCTATGGCAAAGATCCGCTTGTAGCCGGAAAGATCGAAACTCTCCGGGCCGCTACCATCGGGAAGCAGCCGACGCAGCATTTTGCCTTCTATCCGGATGCGCCGGTCCAGCGCGGAAGAAATCGAGCAAGCCTGCAGCGCGCCGGAAAAAATCTCCGTTGCCAGGGCATCCTGAGCCTCAAGCGCGAAGGTTCCTGCCGATGTCATTGCACTTGCCCTTTCCGGCTGGCTGAGGCGGTCAGCGCCCAGCCGGCGGCGGCTGAGATGCCTTGCATTCCGCGTATTGCTGGAGTTGGCATAGCATCCATTTTACGCCTGTTTATGCGCCCGGAAGCACCTGTTTCTCTTCCGAATGATTTTGAATTCAAGGTGGATTTGATTCGCCTGAAATACGCCGCGACACAAGAGTTGCCGCAATTCATGCGGTATTCTGTGTACATCATGAACGAAGAGACCGCTTTGACCCCGCTTGATCCGATCGCCTTCACCCGCCAGCTCTGCGAGATCGAGTCCACCACCTATAACGAAGGCGCGGTGGGCGATTTTCTCGCCGATTTTCTCGGCGGCCGCGGCTGGGCGGTTGAGAAGACACCGGTCCCGCAACCGGAGGAAAGCATAACCGGCAGTGCGCGCTGGAATGTCTATGCCGGTCCGCAAGGCGCGACTCCTGACTTGGTCTTCTCCACGCATATGGACACCGTGCCACCCTATATCCCCTTCAGCGAAGACGATGAATGCATGTATGGCCGCGGCGTCTCGGATGCCAAGGGCATCATTGCCGCGCAGGCCGCAGCTGCTGAAGCACTGCGCGCGGCGGGCTTTCATGTTGGCCTGCTATTTGTAAGCGGCGAAGAGCGCGACTCTGCCGGAGCCAAGGCCGCAAATCTCACGCCCAAGGGCAGCCGTTTTCTCATCAACGGCGAACCGACTGACAACCGTCTCGCCCTGGCGTCCAAAGGCGCTTTGCGCGCGGTCTTCAAGGCCTCCGGCAAGATGGGCCACTCCGCCTATCCCGAACTCGGCGAGAGCGCTGTGCACAAATTGGTCGAAGCTCTCGGGAAAGTGCTGGCCCTGCCGCTACCCTCGGTCGAAGATGTCGGGCCCAGCACGCTCAACATCGGCCAGATTCACGGCGGCCATGCTCCCAACGTGATTGCAGACAAGGCCGAGGCCCAGGTGCTGGTTCGCCTGGTGGGCGACTCAGCCGAGGTTCGCGCAGCGCTGGTTGAAGCAGCAGCCGGTCTTGCCGAGGTAGACTTCACGCTCGAAATTCCTTTTGTGCGTCTGCGCGCCGTTCCCAGTCTGCCCACGATGATCGCCAAATTTACCACCGACATTCCGCAGCTTTCAAACTGGGGTGAACCGCTGCTGCTCGGCCCAGGCTCCATTCATGTGGCCCATACGCCATATGAAAAGCTGGCCAAGAAGGAACTGCTGGAAGCCGTGGAACTGTACATCCAGGTGGCGAAGCAACTGCTCGGGTAATAATGGGACTCGTACGATGCACGAATGCTTCGTCCGCAGGCACGGCTTATTGATTTTCATTGCGACGCCGGCCTGAATCAATGTGATTTGGTCTGCATCTAAGCAGACAGAGGTAAATCTGCGCCGCTATGGATGCAGATGCGAGAGGATGTTCATGAGCGCAGCAATCTACGATATTCCGGTCCGCAAGATCACCGGAGCGGACGCATCTCTGGCTGAGTACAAAGGCCATGTCCTGCTGGTCGTCAACGTGGCCTCGAAGTGCGGGCTGACCAAGCAATACGAGGGCCTGGAAAAGCTCTACGAGCAGTTCCACGACCGGGGCCTGGTGGTGGTGGGTTTTCCGGCAAACGACTTCAAGGCCCAGGAACCGGGCACCAACGAGGAGATTCTCGCCTTCTGCACCATCAACTTCGGCGTCAAGTTCCCTCTTTATGACAAGATCACGGTGGTGGGCGCTGACAAGCACCCGCTTTACAAGGCTCTCATCGCGGCTCAACCCAAGGCCGTGAACCTTTCTGAAGTCTCCTGGAGCGAGAAGCTGAAGGGCTACGGCATCGAACCCAACCCCGAGCCGGAGGTACTGTGGAATTTCGAGAAATTCCTCGTTAGCCGCTCCGGCGAAGTGGTCGAGCGCTTCGCACCGGATACTGATCCAGATGCGCCCGCATTGGTTGCGGCCATCGAGGCGGAACTGGCGAAAAGTTAGTTTGGCCTATGCTCCGCTGAGAGGTCCCGTCGAACGACAACTGCGTGGCAAACTGCTGCTGGATTGGGCAGCGGTTTGCCTTGCAGTTTTTAGAGCAATCTATAGATCAAGTTTCCAGATAGATTCTAGGCCTGCTGATTCTTCAGCTGCAAACCCGCAGAAAAGTGACCTACGATCTCTCGCCCTCCACCCCACCCTCGCCCGGCTTCGTCGGCTCCATCTTGAGCGCGTTGTTGAAACGGTTGAAGTAGTTGAACAACCCAATCGCGCAGAGTAACTCCACAACTTCGCCCTCCGAGTAATATCCTCTCAGCTCGGCAAATTGTTCATCGCTCACCGTGTTGGCATCGCGGGTCACGGTCTCGGCCAGCCGTAGTGCCGCCTTTTCCGCGGGCGTAAAATCTTCCCGCTCCGGCCACTCCGCCAGATGCGTCAACTGCTCCTCGCTCCATCCCAGATTTTTAGCCAGAATTGTATGGCTGGCCAGGCAATACGGCGTCTGGTTCACCTGGCTGGTGCGCACTATGATCAACTCCTTGAGCCGTGTTGAAACCGTGCCAGTGCTCAATACCGCGGCAAAATGCGCCTGCATCGTCGCAAAAATCTCAGGCCGGTGGGCCATCACCCGGAACATATTCGGCACGTTGCCGCGCTGCGCATAAGCTTTGTCATAGAGCGCTGCCATTTCCGCGGTCACTTCGCTGCGGTCGAGCCGGGAAATTCGGGACATCTCTCCTCCTCTTCGGTCACTCTTATCCTATCGCCGTAGTTCGATCTCCTGCATGATTCCCGGCTGAAAGAATCTCCCCTTGCTGCGGGACTAAGCCATCGATTTTGACGTCTCCCGCCCACTCTGCTACCGTAATAGAGGATTATTTCCACACGGCACTCCTCAGTAGCTCAATGGCAGAGCATTCGGCTGTTAACCGAAGGGTTGTAGGTTCGAGTCCTACCTGAGGAGCCAATAAAATCAACAACTTATAAAAAAGAAAGATACATAATTGACCTGATTGCTATCGATTTTTATGTCCCCTGTCTTCATGCTCATCCACAACAGAGGTCTGCGAGATACAGAGATCAGGACGCTTACTTGGGGCCAAATCAAATTCGTCGCAAAAATTGTCCATGTAGGCAGAGTCAAGAACGAAGCTGCAGAGGGGCGAATCGTCCCCCTGAACTCCGAGATCTACCAAGCGACCATCGCTGGTGCAAGTTCCGCATGGACGCACGTACTCGTCCCCATCAAGAAAGGAGCGACGCCTGTGGGTGCCGCTCCTTTCTTGATGGGACAATGTTACTCGATCGAAACCGGCAGATTGATAGAGTGCGTGATTGTTCCGCTGGTTGCGCTGACGGCAATTGTCGTGCTCCCCGTGATCACTTCCGTGATGGCAATGGAAGTGCTCTTCGCATTGTGTGAATCACCACTGTATATGGCGGTGATGGTGTGCGCACCGACAGCCAGGGATGAGGTTTGCAGAGACGCAGTACTATTGCTCACGGCCGCCGGCGAGCCGATGGGTGTTGTGCCATCGTAGAAAGTGACGGTGCCGGTAGGGTTGCTGGTCAGGGCGCTGAGAGTCGCAGTAAAGGTGACGCTGCTGCCTGACGCAGCCTTGATGTTACTGGAAGCGATGGCCAGCAGTGTGTCCTTGGGCGAGCCTGAACCGCCGCAACCTGCCGGAAGAATTGCCGCCAGCAAGAGCAGCCACAGAGCCGGCCTGCGTCGCGCCTTGGGCACAAAGAGCAGGATAAGTCCGGCGAGACTGACGCCGCCCAGAATGCCGAGACCCCGCATCGATGCAGATTGCGCAGCGGGCGATGCTGCCGGAGTAGCGATGGTCAATGTCGCTGTTTGCCCAGCGCCGACGGTAAGACTCGATGGCGTGATACTGCATGTCGAGCCGGCTGGAACGCCGCTGCCGCAGGAGAGTGAAACAGTTCCCGTATAGCCGAGTTCCGATGTGAGGGTGAGAGTGGAAGACGCGGACGAACCGGCCGGAACAGTCAGATTGGTTTGTCCACTGGTGAAGGTGAAGTCGGGCGAACCCACGACGACGGTCAACGTAGAAGTGGTCGCGTTGAAATTGACATTCCCGGAGTAAGTTGCAGTCAACACGTTGGTTCCTGTGGGCAATGTTGTGCGTAGGCCGTATCCGCCTGTGATGCCGTTCTCCTGCTGCAGATCGTAACTTCCAAGAGATTGCGCTGCTCCTCCATTCACAGCATCTGTAAAGGTCACAGTTCCGGTGGGGTCTTGCACCACATACGTATTTATTTGAAGTCCATTGGCTATATAGTTCAGGCTGGTTTGCGCTCCAGTCAGTACTGAAGCGGGAGAAGTGAAGGTAACTGTGGGCGTGGCCTTGGGAACTGTCAGCGTGGCCACAACCGGCGTGTAACTCCCTGCGAAGTTAGAGTCGCCGCCGTACTGCGCCGATACTTGGTACACTCCCGCTCCATCCATGTAAGTCGTTCCGGTTCCAGATCCGTTCGTCAGATTCACCGAACCGATGATCGATCCGTTGCCCAGAATCCACAACAGTCCAGTGGGCGCCAGCGACGTGGAACTGGTGGGTGCAACGCTTGCTACAAAGGTTGCCATCTGGCCCATCTGCAGCGTGGTCGATGTGGTCATCTTCAGCGTGATCTTAGTCCCGAGGCTTCCAACTGTTTGCGGAGTGAAGGTACGGGAGTAAGCAAAGTTTGGGTCATTCTGCGCAACACCGTCATAGCTGGAGTCTCCACTGTAGGAGGCGGAGAGCGTGTGACTGACTGCCGTGGTATAGGTATAGGAAAATGCCGCTTGAGCGTAGCCTTCACCTGAAGGTCCGGTCTGCACCACAGGCAGCGCGCCAGAGATTGCCGTGCCATTATCGAAGAACTGCACAGTGCCAGTGGGCAGGAGTGTGGCTCCGGAGCCTGAAACTGTTACTGCCAGCAGTACGGGCTGACCAAGAAATACATTATTGACGATATAGGGATATGTGACAGACTGGCCCTTGCCGATGGTCACCGTGCTCGCGGCAGAGGTGGAGGCATTGAAGCTGTTATCGCCCGCATAACTCACCGTGAGCGCATGAGTGCCAACGCCGAGAGCACTCGATGAAAGCAGTGCCTCTCCGATTGAATTCAGCGTTCCGGTCGCAACAATCGTTGTGCCGTCCAGAACGTTGACTGTGCCCGTGGGAGTTCCCTCACCCGAGGCGCCGGCTGCAGCTACTTTGAAATACGCGATCGTCCCGAGGATGGGTGATCCGGCAAAAGGAACAAGGTTGCCCTGAGAATCGGCCATGTCGACCGCAAGAGTTGGAATGCTGCTTTCTGGAGTGATGGTGAGGGCAATGCTGCTTGAAGTGCTGCTGCCAAAGGTTGTATCACCCGCGTAGCGAGCTGTCAGGTTATAGGTTCCTCCCGGCAGATCGCTGATGCTGCCCGACCACGCGCCAGCCGAGAGCGTGTACTGGCCTTCAGCCCCATATTTATCTGTAGAGATCGCGATGTCTCCTGAGGGAGTGCCGGTAGCACCGCTCGCCGCAGTCACTTTCACAGTCAGCGGAAGCGGCTGTCCGTGCTTCGCGCTTGTCGTTGTAGCGATCAACTGCGTCGCCGACGCAGCATAGCTGACGCTGCTCCAGTTGGCAACCAGATTGCCGACGTTGATGCTTCCCAGGCCGGTGGCCAGATCGTAGCCTGTGGTCGTTGTGAAGTCCGGCGTTGCGGTTCCGTAGCCGGGCAGCCCGGGAGCGCTGTTGTTGCCCGTGGTGATGTCATTGAAGACGCAGGTGCTGGTCTGCGATGGGTCGGTGCGGTTGCTGGAGTTGCACGATGCGGCGGTTTGCGCGGCTGCGAGCTTATAGAAGGTGTAGTTCGGCTGCCCGAGGTACTGGCCGTTCTTCTCCTCGACAAGCGCCATGATGCTCGCCATCAGCGGCGCTGCCGCGGAAGTGCCCCCAACAATTCCAGCAGTGGTAAGCGTTGTAACGCCATTGCTCACCGTGTACTGGCAAGACGCCTCCACGCACACGATGTACGGATCGTCCGCGCCTGATGCGTCAAACGCGATGTCTGGAAGGTCGCGCACGCCGTCGGAGGGCACACCCGGCGCAGCCTGCCATGCGGGCTTTGCGTAGCCGCCGGTGCAGGAGGTTACATTGCCGTTCGAGTCGACAGTCGCCTGGCTGCAATTACTGCGCCCGCCACCACCGCCCTCGATGTTGTAGTTAGTCTGGTCGTAGGAGCAGTTGCCGAAGTCGCTGGGCAGGGTTGGATCGCAGCTCTCATTCCAGGCCGCCTCGGGGATGTAACCAAATGCCGAAGATAAATCGGAGTTATTATTCGAATTCCAGTACTCGCCGCCGAGCACGCCCTCGTTAAACTGGGTTCCGCCGACCGCTACGTCATAGGGCGTGGAAGCAAGCCCGTTGACCGTATCGCCATAGACGGCAGGGCCTGACGTCTGTGCATTGCCGTCGCAGGCGGCAGCGCCGCTATCTCCGCTCGCTACAAACGCGCTGATGCCTTCCGCGGCGGCCTGCTCCCACACCTCACTCCAGAAGAGGTTGCCGGAGGGACCGAGGAACTGCTCGCAGTTTCCGTAGCTGACGGTGATAATCGGCGAAACAACGTTCTCGACGGCATAGATTGCCGCCAGAGCAACTCCGTCGGTGGTGTCGGTATTGGCTGCGGCAACAAAATTCACTGTCGCCATGGGAGCGACCGCGCCGGCCCACTCCACATCCAGCGACGACTCGACCTGATCGTTGGACATCGAAAGTCCTGGATCAGGTCCGCTGACGATGAAGTTGGGATCATTGCTGGGCAGGTTGAAGAGCGTGCGGAACGTCTGCACATCCGAAAGCTCAATATCGGATCGGCCGATCACCGCAATCGAAACGCCCGATCCATCGACGCCATCGGCAACGAGAGAAGAGGCGCCGTAGATAGTGCGCGCATCTCCCGGCGAGACGTAATAATAGATGTCTCCGAAACCGTCCGTGGCAGTGGTGTTCCCTTTCGTTCGAACCAGCTTGCCATGTGAGTTCCGCGTGATAGTCTGCAACGCGGTATGCTGAGGTTTGGAGAAGAAATCGTTCAACGACAGCACGCCCGCTACTACCGGCACCAAGGCCGTGGGAATGGAGATTTCACTTGTATTGGCGAGATGAGTTTCCGCGCCGGTCTTGGTCTCTAGCCGGAACTGATGCATGGATGTCTGGAAGGCTGTCTCAACTGCGGCGACAGATCCGGAAAACTCGATCCGCTGGCCGCTCACGCTGGGAGTCACACCGGTAAACCCTTTGGACTGAAGCCACGCAACAACTTTGTCGACGTCAGCGGAGGACGGCGCGAAGCGGGAGTTGAATTCCGCCGCCGTGAGCCACTTGTGGTACTGCTGCGACCCCTTGGTCTGCTGCGCTTCAATCAGTGACTGCAATTCTTTCTGCTGGCTATCGGAAGGCTTGAGCACCAAAACGATCCGGTTTAATGTCCGGTTCTCTGCCAGGTTGCCAAGGTCCGCCGCGGATGTCAGCAGGGGTGAAGCAGAGCCATGCAGAGTCGTCCGCTGCTGGTCATCTACCTTGGCAGTGACCAAGTCTGGTTTGGCTTTGAACTGTTGGGCACAGGCAAAACCCGTTGCTGCAATCAATACGAGCGGTGCAATCCAACCGAAGCGACAGAGTCTGGGAATCATGGCAGTCCTCCAAAGAAGATTCATTCGTGGGAAGAAAATGGCGCAGTGTCCAAAGAAAGACAGTCCGCGAATGCGGTACAACCGAGGTTGTACCTCACTCGCCGGGATAGGGTTTGTCTTGCTTGCCTGCGTAGCTTGACTATATGGATTGGCCCGCGCGAATCCCTAATCAGAAAATCATCGTATAAATGTCCGAAATCAAGTCTTTTTATTTCATCGATTTGAAAGCAATCCTCTGGAGAATTCCCGAAATTGGAAATCCTTCACATTCACAACTGTGTAAAGTATTCGCATGGCCCAAATCTCAACTCAACGGTATCAATTCGATGCCTACGAGTATCGTGTCACCAGCGGAGAGCTGTACCGGATGGGCCACCGGCTGCGGCTTTCTGAACAGCAGTCCCGGCTGCTCTTGGCCCTGTTGGAGCGCCACGGCGAGGTTGTCAGCCAGCAGGAGATTCGCGCTCTGTTGTGGCCCGGCGGCGAGCATCTGGATCACAATCACGCGATCCGCAATGTCATCAATCAACTGCGCGCCGTTTTCAGGGACTCTCCCCAGAAACCCCGCTTCATTGAGACTCTGCCCAAGCGCGGATACCGCTTCGTTGCCAAGATCGCTGTCATTGAGCAAGTTCTCCCGGAGGCTCGGCAGCCGTTACAGCCCAGTGATGAACCGTCAGAAACCGGGCCAGAGCCTTCGGAATACGAGAGCGTCAGCGCAGGCCAAGAAGCGCAGAGCCGCGGCAGCATCCACCGGTGGATGCGCTCAGGCAACCTGGCCTTTATAGCCACAGCTTCCATTGTCTTACTCGCGGCTATCGCTTACATTTCCATCCGCTGGCTCGGCTACCTTCACAGCAAATCTCATCCAGTACCCGGCATTATCACGCTTGGAGTCGCGCCAATTGAGTACAAAGGTCCAGAGGCGCAGCAACTGGCCGAGCCCTTCCGGGCTGAGCTGATGAATGCCGCTTCGCAGCTACCCGGCGTCGAGGTACGCGCCACTCACTCGTTCCCCGCGCTCGCAGAGATGGGCGACTTGCACGAGCTGGCCCAGAAGCTGCAACTCGACGCGCTATTACTTGGCAAAATTGAAGCCACGGGCGACCACCACTTCAATTTTGTTTTCGAACTGGTGCGCGGCAGCGATGCAGTGCATCTGGCATCGCTGCACTTGAGCGGCAGCGCCGACCAGTTGGGAACCGTGCGCGATCAGGTACAGCGCGATCTTTTCTTCCACCTCAGCGGCGCGGCCAACCAGCGTCTCAAACCCGTTCATAGCACTGACAATCCGAATGCATATAGCGAATATCTCTCTGGCCGCGCACAACTAATCCGTCACGACGATACAGCGATCCAACAGGCAATCTCCGATTTCAGCCAGGCCGTCACCAGTGATCCATCCTTTGCGCAAGCCTACGCCGGACTGGGAAGCGCCTATCTGCTCAAGGCGGAACACGCCACATCCGGCCGCGAGGTTTTCTATGAGGCTGCGCACGCCAATTCCATCAAGGCCATCAGCTTGAATCCCGAGGTAGGAGAAGCCCACGCAACCCTGGGCTTTCTTGCCTTTCGCCACGATTGGAATGCAGCCGCCTCGGAGGTGGAGTTCCGCAGAGCTATTGAGCTTGATCCCAGCCAGGCTATGAACCGGATCTTGTATGCTCTGCTTTTATGCAACACGGGGCGCTCGAACGAAGCTCTGGAGCAGATTGCGCGTGCTCATGCCGCTGACCCGCTCTGGCCGCCGGTTTACATTACAGAGATGTACGTGGCCAGCGCTGCCGGTCAAAATGACCACGCCCTGGAGACTGCCCGCAAGCTGATTGAACTCATGCCGAACTGGCCGCTTGCATATGATCAAAGCGCATGGGCCTTCTGGTACGCCGGCCGCCATGAAGACGCGGTTCAGGAGTGGATTCGCATGGCGAAGCTGGAGCAAGACCAGCAGCGGCTTGCTTTAGAAGAGCAGGGGTTGAAGATACTGCGGCAGAAAGGGGTCGCGGCTTACTCACGCTATAAACTGCGTGCCGTCGAACAAGGGAAGGCGTGGAATCACCCCAACGATTTCCAATTGGCCGAGTGGCAAATCAATGCTGGAAAAGATGAGGATGCGCTGGTCTCGTTACAGAAAATGGTGCGAGATCACGACCCGGAAGCACTACAGTTTGCGGCTAGCCCTGCGTACACTCGTCTGCGCGGGAACCCCGCATTTCGCGCGCTCCTCAAGCAAATAGGGTTGCAGCTACCCTGAAACAGAAGCCGACGATGGAGAGCCGGAGGTGTTCGCCGGCCCGCACTCCCAGCGCCACCCGCAGCTCAGACTGAGATGCTGCTTAGTACTACAGTTGTAACTAAATGATAGACTGAAATTGCTCGGGCAGGCTCTGCGCGCAGGCGATG
>CAZHKN010000100.1:0-15868 GCA_964532725.1 uncultured Occallatibacter sp. | reverse complement strand
CCGCCAATGCAGCCGCGGTCGGCGGCGGCGATGAGCTTTCTCTCGATCAAAACTCCGTGACTGTCGAGATTCCGGTAGCCAAGAAGGCGCAGCCCCGCTTCAAATCGCTGCTGGCCAGTCCGGTCAGCACCCCTGCGGCCTTAAACTCCATCACCGTAGTACTCGACAGGCTCTCCCTCACCGAGGCAGGCGCCAAGGGAGGCTACTTCTACAACGTCTACCTCGACCTGCCTGAGACGCCGGACAGCAAACTGGACGGCGAAGCCTACCTGCTCGGAACCCTCGGAGCATTCGAAATTGCCGGAAAGGAGCACCACGCGAACCACGAAAATGCCTCCGGTGAGCCGATTCAGTTGGTTTTTCCCGCAACGGATGTTCTAAAGCACGTTGCCCCGGGGCAGGTCGATAAACTTTCCGTTTCCTTTGTTCGCGTCGATGGGGACAACCCGGTCAATGGAACTGCAATCAATGTTGGCGAAGTGCGAGTTGAGCTGTCGAACAGCGCGGCGCAATGAAGGATACATAAATCCTTGGCCCGGTGACTCGGGTTCAAATTTTGCCAAGGGAATTTTTACATTTCGCGCACTCCACCTGAGAGAGCAGAGGGCATACCAACTGAAGCCCCTCTTTACTCAGGTGGAGAGCCAATTTAGATTCAACGCCAAAGCTATTTCGTATCCGATAGACAGCTATCTCTTGATACAGGATTTGATCTCGGTTGAATCGAGACAGCATCCAGGAGGTGGCAGCGGTTGGAGTGAGCTTACTTCCGATTGGGCGTGGCTATTCAGGAGCATCGCAGGCCGCATTTGTATCAGGGATCAGCGGGTGTTGGAGCTTCTGCTGCATCGCCTGGTAGCCCCGTTCGGTCACTACGATGGTTTCGGCAAGGCGGTCCTGGGCGCAGCGCCGGTAGGGGTGGATAAAGAACTGGACGAAGCCGAAACCGCCTTCGAGCGCGGCCGCTCCGTAGCCCAGCGCCCGCTCCACGCAGTGCCAGAAGCTCAGGTGCCGGTGCATCAGCGAGACGACGCGAATTTTCATTAGGCGCTTGCCCGGCGTGCGTCCCTTGCCCTTCCATAAAAGAATGCCGAAGTACAGGATGGGAACCGCGATGTCATTGAGGAGATGAATGAATTCGTTGTCCCCGATTTTTATGATGCCTGGTTCGCTGGTTTGCAGGTTGAAGGGCGCGCTGGTGATGAACTGCTGGAAGCTGGGCGGTGCATGGCCCTGCGCAATATCAACCCCCAGCCGGACTGCGATAAACAGCGCCATGCTGACCAAGAAGAGAGCGGTAAATACCCCGGACAATATGCAGCCGTCGATGATCAAGGCCAGGGCACGACGGTGAAAGCTGGCTAACTCGATCCCATCGAGTTCGAGAAGCCATTCGGTTTCGCGAGCAGAAAAATTGCGCATGAGAAAAGTCTAACCTGAGTGGTGGCAATGAAAACGGCGCGGATCTGGTTAGACCCGCGCCGTTTTACGTTTCCGTGCTGTAACTATCTGCGCTTAGTACCAGGGAAATTCTCCCGTTCCCGGAGTGAACGAAACGCCGCGCAGGACTTCGAGGTCGCGAGCCTGCCGGATAGCGAAGAAGGACTCCTTTGCAGCTGCCGTCGCTGAGGTGTTCTGCACCTCGTCCAGTACGACGAAGAGCTTGTTGGGGTCAGCGCCGGTGTCGCCGTTCCCGCTGATGGTGGATGAAATGGAGTAAATGGCGACCCAGCCAAAGGGCAGCTTGGCGCCGGTAATGTTGCGCAGGCCGTCGGTTGCAGGAGCCCAGGGCAGGCCGGTGGCTGCATTGTCGCCGGTGGGGTAGCCATGCACCGTATACGCCGTGCCCAGCTCAAGGCCGTTTTGCAGCGTGTAGGCCAGTTCCCATGTTTGCGTGGCCGCGTTGAAGACCCACTTCTGCAAGCCAGCAGTGGTTTGCGCGGCGGCGTGCGTGTACAGATCCGTCCCGCCTGTGTAGCCGTCGCCTTCATCGGCCACATAGAGCGTGTCGCTGTTGGCGAACCATAGGCCAAATGGAAACGCGGTCACGGTAGCCGTCTTGTTCGGTGTTGAAGGGAAGCCAGCGAGGATGCAGGTGTTGCTGGGCAGGCCATCCTTCTGCAACGTGGCCAAGTCGTAGGTGAGCGGCGCGGTGGGCAGCGTCGCGCCCGCAGCCGGCAGGCCGACTCCGTTGGGGCAGGCGCTGCCCACGGTATCCACAAAGTAGACGGTGTTTACGCCATTGCTGCCGCTGCCCTTGGTGAAGTACAGCACGTTGTTGAAGACGGTTTCGCCGCGGAAGTTATCGTCCTTGCCGATCTTGTCTGCCTTGGCGCCCAACTCGGTAACTGAGAAGCTAGCCACAGGCGTCGGCGTTCCCGGCGTTTGTGCGGACTCGCTCTCGGTTGCAGGCGCAAGAATCTGCGCGCCCGCGCCCAGAATCACGCCATTTGGCTGCGGGTTAGCTCCGTTGCCGGCATTGCCCACGGTGTAAAAGAAATCCGCGCCGTCGGAGTTATTCCAGATCGCCGAGCGGCCATTGTTGCCGCTATAGGCATTGGTCTCGGTAAAAGTAAACTTGCCGTGCTTATCCACCGTGGCTACGGCGCGATAAACATTTTCGCCGACCGGGTTGGTTGGGTCCACCTCGCCGGGCGTATTGGAATTCGACACATCCAGCTCATTCACCGGCGCAACATAGCCGCCGAAGGTCAGATACTTACCGTCGGTCGACAAGTGCAGCGCCAACTCCGACTTGGAGCTGAAGCTGGTCACCAGTTGGTCGCTGGTGCTGGTGATGCCGTGGTCCAGGCTGTTTGGAACTTCGAGCGAGTCAATCGGCCAGCCCAACGGAGTGATCTGGTCAAGGAAGATTCGCGAAGTGATTCCGAAGCTGCCGTCATAAATATCGTTATTGAAGACCTCCGGGTAGAGGCCGTTAAAGGGTGCGCCGGTTGCAGCCGAGCAGCCGCCGGTGGTGCTGGCGCAGTTGGGCGGGAGAATCGCGCCCACGGTCACATTGCTTGCCTGGTTGTCATAGACGCTGCGGCTGACAACGAGATTGCCCGGCTGAAAATCGAAACGAGCATGGTCGTCGCGGTGATCCTGGGCGAAGACGGCGCTGCCACTGAACAAGCCGGCGAGCGAGAGCAGCAGTGCTGTACGGGCGAGAACTCGCGCAGCCTGCATCTTGCGGTGAGTCATCTGCATGGTGGGAAACTCCTGATGGTTGGGGAAACCTCCGGATCGGCGCGGGGCCGTTCGCTTACAGCGGCAAAAACGGCCCCAGGAAAGACACGCAGGCCAGCCTAACAAGCGATGATTACAGGGAGATTACGATGTGATTCATCGTGCGGGAGGGCTGAAGCAGGCAAAAAATTTGGCCCGCTAGTGATCCGCGGGCCCAGATGAACTACATGCGAGGAAACTCAGCTGACGGCGAACTTGCCTTGCCGCTATGCGGGTCTCCTTATTTGTACTAATCGATCAACGCTCCAGAAGACGTGGTCCCCCAACCAATATCGTCTGGAACGAAGCCGCTTTTGACACAAGGCGAGGCGCCGTTGCCTCAGCCCGGTGAAATCTGATTGCACTCCTGATGGGCGCCGCTGTGGGATAGGTACTCATTGGCGAAAAAACCGCTCGTCTTAAAGGAGCGGCCGCACCCAGCCGTTGCCTGCTGGCCGCAGCGGCAGCGAGCAGGACCGATGATGCGGCTACGCAGATAAATGAGAAAATCAGAACAAATCCCCCCGGTTATCCTTGGTGATGCGTATGAACTATCCGTATTCAGTTGGCCTGAAATGTAATGCGAGTGTGCCATGCTGAGATTCGGCGCGCAACATTACGGACGCGCCGTCCGTGCGATCTTTGGCGTCCCGCGCGATGACCTTTCTACGCTGGAAAACACGCTTCGTCGCCGTCAGGACAAAGATCCGCTTCTGTAGCTTCTGAAGAGTAAAACGATTGATAAAGAAAATAATCCATATATTTGCCTTTTATTCTCTTAATTTAGCCTGCTGACTGATAGGATATGGCTCATTTTTGGCGGTACTAAGGTCATTAATTTCGTATTACGAAGCAGCGTAATGACCCACAGGGGAAACCGGCGAAAGGCTTGCTGGATGCGCAGTTCCCTCGAATTTATGAACTTGAGTCCATGCCCGTCGGGCATGGATTCAAGGGTGAGGAGGGGTTTTCTATTGATGCGCAGGTAAATTGCCCGTCAGCTCCGGCGCGGGCACGGCGGTGAGCACCTCGGTTTCGGCGGGTAGGGCAGTGGGTAGCGGGCCTTCGAGCGCCAGCGCCAGAACCTCGTCCATCTGATCCACAAAGTGCATCTTCATCGATTTTTTGATGTTGTCCGGCAGCTCGGCAATGTCTTTCTCATTGGCGCGGGGCAGGATCACTTCAAAGATGCCCGCGCGCAACGCGGCCAGCAGCTTCTCCTTCAATCCGCCGATGGCTAACACCTTGCCGCGCAGAGTGATTTCGCCGGTCATCGCGATGTCGCGGCGCACAGGGATTTTAGCCAGCGCCGATGCCAGCGCCGTGGCCATCGTGATGCCCGCCGAGGGACCGTCCTTGGGAATTGCCCCTTCGGGTACATGCAGATGGAGATCGACGTTGCGGTAGAACTCGCGGCTCAGGCCCAGAGCTTGCGCGCGCCCGCGGATGTAGCTGAGCGCGGCTTGCGCCGACTCCTGCATTACGTCGCCCAACTGGCCGGTGATGGTGAGCTTGCCTTTGCCGTCAAGAACCTGCACTTCAGTGGTGAGAATGCTGCCGCCGACCTCGGTCCACGCAAGTCCGGTGACCAAGCCCACTTCGCTCTTTTCATGTACCTCGGAGTCGCGGAACCTGGCCACGCCAAGGAACTCGCTGACATTCGCCGCCGTTAGCTCGACCTTGTGCTTGGCTCCGCTTTTGACGACTTGGCGGGCCACCTTGCGGCAGAGGTTACCGAGTTCGCGCTCCAGGTTGCGGACGCCTGCCTCGCGCGTGTAGTAGCGGATGATTTCGAGAATCGCATCGTCCTTGATGACGATGTTCTTCTCGCTTAGGCCGGTCTGCTCGCGCTGCTTTTTGACCAGATATTGCCGCGCGATCTCCAGCTTTTCCTGCTCGGTGTAGCCCTGCAGCCGCAAGACTTCCATGCGGTCCTGCAAGGCTGCCGGGATGGTGTGCATCACATTGGCCGTGGCGACAAAAAGCACCTGCGAAAGATCGTAATCGACGTCGAGGTAGTGGTCCTGGAAGGTCGTATTCTGTTCCGGGTCGAGCACTTCCAGCAACGCCGACGCAGGATCACCGCGGAAATCCGAGGCCATCTTGTCTACTTCGTCGAGCAGGAAGACAGGGTTGCGGGTTCCGGCGCGCTTCATGTGCTGGATGATCTGCCCCGGCATTGCGCCGATGTAGGTACGGCGGTGGCCGCGAATCTCGGCTTCGTCGCGTACTCCGCCCAGCGAGAGCCGGACAAATTTGCGGCCGGTGGCTTTGGCGATGGACATGCCGAGCGAGGTTTTGCCCACACCGGGAGGGCCGGCAAAACAGAGAATCGAACCCTTGGGGTTTTTCACCAACTGCCGTACCGCCAAAAATTCAAGAATGCGCTCTTTGATTTTTTCCAGGCCGTAGTGATCGGCGTTGAGAACTTTTTCGGCGTGTTCAATGGAGCGGGTTTCCTTGGAGCGCTTCTTCCACGGCACGGCCAGAAGCCAGTCAATATAGTTGCGGCTTACAGTAGACTCAGCCGACATGGGTGGCATGGCTTCGAGTTTCTTGAGTTCCTGAATCGACTTGTCGAGCACATCTTTGGGCATGCCGGCGGCTTCAATCTTTTTGCGCAACTCATCGAACTCGCTCTTCTCGCCGCGGCCCAGCTCTTTTTGAATCGCCTTGATCTTCTCGTTGAGGTAATACTCTTTCTGCGCCCTCTCCATCTGGCGCTTGACGCGCGATTGAATGTTGCGGTCGAGATCGAGTTTTTCAATCTCGACATCTAGCACGTCGGCAATGCGCGCCAGGCGCTGTGCGGGGTCGAAGATGGCCAGCAGTTCCTGTTTTTCTTCAATGCCCAGTTGCAGGTTGGCGGCGATGATGTCGGAGAGCTTCGCCGGTTCGTCCATGCGCGCCGAGGCGATGATCGTCTCGTAATTGAGAGACTGCTGCAGCTTGACGTATTGCTCAAAGAGGCTGGTGACGCGCTGCATCAACTGCTCAAGCGCAGGTGTCATCTCCAGATCGCTTTTGCCCACGCGGACCGTGGCTACAAAAAAACCGTCGCGGTCATTTACCTCGATGGATTTGGCGCGCTCCACACCTTCGACCAGCACTTTGATATTGCCGTCGGGCATTTTGACGCTCTGCACAATATTGCAGATGGAGCCGACCTGAAAGATATCCTTGGCCTTGGGCTCATCGATGGAAGCGTCATGCTGGGTGGCAAGAAAAATCTTGCGGTCGCCGGTAAGAGCTTCTTCGAGAGCGCGCACACTGGACTCGCGGCCCACCACAAACGGCGTCATCATGTAAGGGAAGATGACCATGTCCCGGATGGGCATCATGGGCAGCTTGCGCGTTTCGAATTTTTCGCGGGATGCGGTCATAGGGACACCTTGAGGGTTGGACGCACGAAGGGAGCTGCGGAAAGGGGCGAACGGCTCATGTTGGGATTGTACAGCGATTGGGGCAAATTGGGTGTGCAATTCCGGTCCCGTTGAAACGTGCGACCGGGTATCTGGAGTCCGGTTTGCAGTGAATCCTGCATGGGTCAACCGTTCAGCGTCTGCCCTGCGGCCCGAGGAGTCGCTTCTTCCTTGTTTTCGAGGTAAGCCACCAGCGCTTCAACGCAATGCGGGTCGAGCCGCTTCGGTGCTTCCCTGGCGAAGATAGCGACGATCTCTTCGGTGGGCAATCCGCTGCGGTAGGGCCGATTTTCCGACAGCGCTCCATAGACATCGGCAACACAGAGAATGCGGTCTTCGAGCGACAATTCCTCTCCCTTGAGTCCGAGGGGATAGCCGCTGCCATCCAGCCGCTCATGATGGCGGCCGGTGACCGCGGCGATTCCGGCAAAGGCAGGCATCCGTGCCAGAATCTGCTGCGAGAGCAACGGATGTTCGCGCACTACCAGCCACTCGGCCGCATCGAGCGGGCTTGGCTTGTCGAGGATCGAATTCGGCACACGCAGCTTTCCCAGGTCGTGCAGCAACCCGGCGCGATAGATGAACTGGCGCTTCCGTGGCGTCATGCCCAATTGCAGCGCGATTCCTTCGGCGACCTGAGCCACATCAAGGCAATGGCGGTAGGTGAATGGAGATTTGGCGTCGACGACGTCGGCGAATGCTTCGCAGATTCGATCCGCTTTCTCCGCATTGATGAACTGCGCGTCACCCGGTTCAAGGGCGACCGCTCGCGCGCGCTCGTCCGGTGCGCCGCATCCGGCCCACAATGCTCCGCTCAAATCCAGCGAAACCACAATCCGCACCAGCTCCGGGTCGAACCACGAACCGCTTCGTTTGCGCATGGTTTCAATCGCGGTGCGGCGGTCTTTGTCTCCGGCGAAGACGTCCAGGTGTTGGGCCACCCCCAGAATTCTGGCCAGCAGGGGGATGGCTTCCGCCTGCAGGTGATCAGGATATCCCGCGCCATCCCAGTGCTCATCGAGGCAGTAAATGGCACGGGCGCACTCCGCGCTCATTCCGATCTTGCGAGCGATGCCCGCGCCCCGCTCGCAGCGGATTGAAATCACCTCAACGTTGTTGCGTTTCTGATGGAGGCTCAGATCAAGAACACGCCGCGCCCTCTGCCAGAAGCGTCCATTCGGAAGCGCATTGACCCATGCCATTTTCAGGCCGGCAAGAGTCGGCCGTGTCCAGTCGACGAGCTTGACCTCACGCTTGGCTTTGCGATCGTCGCCGCCGAGAATCTGGGACATCCGCGCTGCATTGCTGCTGCACCCGATATCTTTCAGCAGCAGCGCATAGTAAAGATCAGCCAGCGCGGCGTCGTTCAGCCCCAACTCGCGCCCGATGCGCGTTCCCAGCAGGCAACAGCGCACGGCGTGGCCAGGAATGGCGTCTTCGGTCAGATCGAGTGCAAAAGAGAGTGCCGAGACGATCTCGGAAAGAGCAAAGGACTCCGCCGGCAAAACTGTCGGGGATTCACTGCGCGCCTCCGTTGCACTCCGCTCGCTCATCGTCCTCCAGCTCACCAGACCGCCTGCCTTCGCATGGCTGGGTTGCTCAGATTATCGTACGCTTGGGGAAGAAGAGAGCAATGCGGCAGGCCATCCTAATTAATGTGACACGGTTATCGTGTAATTCCAAGATGAAATAGAGGGTGTCGCATTTAAAAGCTCGGGATGCGTTTGTTCAACCGGGCCTGATGCATCTGGATGTGGATTCAAACCCAGGAGTTTATGGATGCGCGGCCTGGCGTTGATAGTCATCCAGCAGATCGCGCAGAATTTTCTCCAGATCTTCGTCGTGTTGCGCTGTAGCCAGGTCGAGAGCCTCTTGCACAGCCTGAATTGCATCGGTGTTTCTGCCGGTTTTGTTGTAGACCTTGGCCAGTTCGGCGAGGCAGCGCCAGTCTTTTTCCTTGCTCAGTGCGACGGCCTTTTCTAGCGGCGCAACGGCCGCTGTAAAATCTCCGCGGCTCTCCAATGCAAAGCCCAGATTGAAGCGATACTCGGGCGAGTTGGGATGGAGCGCGATAACCTGTTGCAACTCCGCGACCGACCCATCCAGATCGCCATTCAGCGCCATTGAGATTGCCAGGTGGTCCATGAACAGCGCGTTGCCAGGGGAGAGCGTGCAGGCCTTGCGATACTCCTCCAGGGCCTCGCGTTCCAGATCGTTGCCGCTGAGAGCGGTGGCCAGCATGTAGTGCGTAGCTGCATCGTCGGGGTCGTATTCGAGAGCGCTGCGAAATCCCTGAATGGCCTCGGGCATCTGACCCTTCTGTAACTGCGCAAAGGCAAGATCGAAGAGACGATAAGACTCAGTTGCCTGAGGATCGATTTTTTCGATGCCTTCAACAGGCATATTCACGAACTCAGGAATATTGACGGCGCGATTGGCAGCAGTGGTGTTTTCGATGAGAATTGCCGGAGTGTCATTGCCGTTTTCATCAATGTGCGTGAGTAGCAGTTGTGTAAACGGCGAACGGGCCTTAGAGGAAAACGCAAGCCAGCGGCCATTGGGCGAGAAGGTATGCCAGGAGTTCATCGGCGAGAGATTGCAGCCGAGCTTGCGCGCCGTGCCGCCTTCAAACGGCACAATGTAGAGATTGCTGTCCGGGCGCATCAAGAGGCCGTTCTTGTTCTGGACAAAGACGATCCAGCGGCCGTCGGGCGAAACCTTGGGGAAGTTGTTGCTCATGCCGTTGCCTGAAGCGCCGAGCACTGGAACCGGCTCTCCGCCACGGCCATTATTGAACGGAATCTTGTAGAGGTCGTACTGAATCTGCGTCTCTTCGGGATCGTTGGCGTGCAGCGGCTTGGGCGCGCCCGCCGGATACGGATCACGAGCGGCGGCGCGGCTGAAGATGAGATATTTTCCGTCGGGGGACCAGAAGGCGCTGGTCTGCACGTAATCAGGATCATCCGCGCCGGGCAGCGGGCGCAGCTTCTGCTCCTTGCGGTCGTACCAGGCGAGAATTCCGCGCGTGGGATAAAAGACCTGGCTAAACTGGATATCGCGAAAGTTCGCGTTGTAGAGCCGGTCGAGGATGCCGGGCGCGAAGCCGGAGATTTCCCTGGCATGCCTGTTAGTGTTGTTGGGCGCGCCAATCGATGTAACGACGTAGTTGCCGTCGGGCGAGACCTGCGCCATGAAGCCGAAACGCTTGATGGAGGGATCATTGCTGCGCGTCTGGTCGTCAACCTGAAAGCTGCTCCAGCGCAAGACTTCTTTGTTCGTAATGGTGATGTTTTTGGAGACGGGCGCCAGCGCGTAAAGTCCCTTGTCGTTGCGCGGGCCGTCCATGTCCAGACCCATCGTCTTACCATCGCGTGAAAAGGAATGGCAGTTGGCGCAGGTGGGCAGGCCGGTCATCACCGTGTGGCTCTGCGCTTCGGCGATGTTGCGCATTTGCCATTTGATCAATGGCAGCGCAGATTGCGGCAGCGGCTGAATGGGTCCATTCTCTCTGGGGGGCGGCAGAATCAACGGAACATCGCGATAAAAGAGCGGCGCGCCGACCGGGTCAATCGATGTAGAGATGCTGACGATGCCCGCAGAGACGGGGCGGTTCTCGCCGGCAGGAGCATAGCCGGTGATGCGGATGGTTGCCCGCGACTTGACGCTGAGCCGCTTGATCTTTGCCCACGCCTCGGCATCCGGCTTCCAGGTATGCGTTGAGGCTTGCCGTGGCGTCAGTTCGAGTCCCGGGCCGGCCTCCGGGTCGAGTGCCCCCTGCTGCATGAGTGGTCCTTTGGTCTCAATGCGAATCCCGTTCGCGTGGCCGGCGAAGGAGACCTCAACAACCCACTGCTTTGCGGATTCGCTGGGATCGTGCCAGAGAAACGTAGGCGCTGTAATCTCCGGCGGAAAGACCGAGCCGTTGAGCGGATAATCGATCATGATCGGTGCTAGTGGGCCTGCGGGCGTGGCCGGTTCGTTTTTCCCCAGCGGCTCTAATCCAGCTCCGCAGAGCTGTGCGGCAACCCCCATTCCGACGATTGCAGTGCAGAGAGATACGGCGGAAGGGAATCGCATAGGCCTCCAAAGCGGCAGGAACAATGCGCAAAGCCGCACCGTCAACGTATCGGGTGCTGAGCTTCTGTCTCAGTGATTTGAATCACGAAGCGCGTGGATTGGAGGGTGTGGATAAATATGGTAGGCGAGGCAGGTCTCGAACCTGCAACCCCCGGCTTAGAAGGCCGGTGCTCTATCCAGTTGAGCTACTCGCCCGCAGAGTTCATTCTACCGTTGAGAGGGCGTTGAGGGTAGTGGCAAATGCAGTGAGCGCGTCGGCTAGGGTTTGCGCCGCTTGAGCTTCGGTTGCGCCGCAGGCGGTGAGGTAGGCAGTGATACCGAGTTCGAGCTGATCTGGCGGTGTTTCGGGGGTGAGAATTGCTCTGCGAACGATCAGATCAACGCGGCACGAATGCAGTGGGATTTTGCGGAGCCGGACGCAGGCGACTTTCGACCATTCGACGGTGAGCGCTGGGGTGAACCACTGTACTGTGTCGCGTGGAAGCAGGTCGATGTAGCAGGCAAGGGCGTGTACGCTCTCCGGCGGTGCGTCTAGCTCATCGGGATCGAAGTTTCCTTGAGGTACCGGCCAGAGATCGCATTTCGAAGTCCATAACGGGGAACCAGTTGCGTTGAGCGTGACGAGTGCTTGCGCGAGAGCAGGGAAGCTTGCGGCTTCGGGCAGTTCGGCGGCGCGTTCCGGGTTGACGCGCAGGTCGATGAAGCCGGGCCAGAGTGTTTCGATGATGGCCGAGCCGCCGATCTCGACCTCCCAGTCAGCTTCCATTTTTCTGTTCGTCCGCTTGCAACAGGTAGCGCATCAGGGCTGACTCGGCCCAGTGAATTTCATCTCCCGGATCGCGGGAGAGATACGCGCAGTGGCCGCCGTGGCGGGTTTCTGCAAAATCAATAAAGGGGTTGGCGTGGAGTTTGGCACGGGTCTCCGGCAACAAGCGGATGAAGGGATCGTCGGCTGCGTGGAGGACCAGCGTCGGGACCTCGATCCGGTCAATCACCCGTGCGGCAGCGGAGCGGTAGTAGTAGTCGTCCGCATCTCTGAAGCCGCAGTAGTGCGCAACAATCTCATTGTCGAACTCGCGAATCGAACGAACCGGCCCGATTTCGGCAGGCTTATAGATCGCCGGAAAAAGCCCGGCCTTACGCCTGAAGCGCGTCTTCAAGCCGGCGAGAAACCGCGCCTCGTAGATGCGGTTGATGGGCTGGTGCAGGGCGTCTGATCCGGCTGCCAGATCAATCGCCGGGCAGACGGTGGCGACAGCGGTGAGCGGTGGGCGCGCGCCCCACTCCCCGGCCAGCTTGAGAACCAGATTGCCGCCCATTGAGTAGCCGACCAGGGCAACACGCGTCAGACCAAATTGCTTTGCATAATGATCGACGACCGCGCCTACATCGCCGGAGAGTCCGGAGTGATAGAGCGTGGGGGTCAGCGTATCGGTACCGCCGCAGTTGCGCATGTTCATGCGGATGACGTTGCAGCCGGCGGCCCAGGCGCGAGCGGTAACGCCACGTATATACTGCGACTCCGCCGAGCCTTCGAGGCCATGTACCAGCACCAACGTCAGGCGAGTGGCCGGCTCAGGCTGCCAGTGGCTCAGGCAGAGGACGCGGCTGCCATCAGTGGAGTCTACCTCAACGGTTTCTGAGAGGGTTTCCAGGTTGAAGGCAGGGCGGGGAAGGAAGTTGCCGACGATGGTCTGCAAATGGCCGTTACTGAGGCCGCGCCGGGGCTGGAAGTTGGTGAGCCACGCGGGCAGCGTGCCACTGGGGACGCCGGTTGCTGTGTTTTCAGTAAGAATAGCGGTCACGGATGAGGGGAAACTCGGGAAATGGTGCTTCGCTGCGAATCAGGTCCGTGCTGATTTTGGGGCGGCTAGAGGGGATCGAACCCTCGACATCCTGTGCCACAGACAGGCGTTCTGCCACTGAACTATAGCCGCCATCCCTGCTTTTGATTGTACCATCGAATCTGGCCAGAAATCATGCCGCTGTGCCGAGGAGGCCAATGCCAGATCCAGCGCAAGACCCGGAAATTCTGCCGCCAGCGACGGGCGATGAACGCTGGAATCGCGGCGCGTGGCTCTTCCGCGACCGCACACTGCTTGGGTTGGAGATTCTGCTCGATGAGGCCTTTCGCATTCCGGGCACGGGCATCCGCTTCGGCATTGACGGGATTATCGGGCTGGTGCCGGGCCTGGGCGACGTGCTGGCCGGGCTGCTCTCGCTGGTGATTCCGATTGCCGGATGGATTCGCGGCCTGCCGTACATCACCCTGCTGCGGATGGCGGTGAATCTGGGGATTGGCGTGCTGGTCGGCTCGATTCCGGTGCTGGGAGACATCTTCGACATTGCCTGGAAGGCCAACCGGCGCAATTACAAGCTGCTGACCCGCCACCTGGCCGAACCCCGCCGCCATACCTGGCGCGACTGGGTTTTTTTGTTCTTACTGGTTTGGCTGCTGGGGATGACTTTTGCTGTGCCTGTGCTTGTCGCGGTATGGATTGCGGTTTGGCTTTTTCATCGGTGAGAGAGGTGGCGACGGTTGGACGCCCACCTCACCGCCCAGAAGATTTATTTCTTCCTTTATGACTTCCGCGCGGTTATCGGGGTACTATAGTTTCACGGTCCAAACGTTGGACGTAACAAAGTGCCATAGCACTAGAAGGCGCTGCCGATGTCAACGCAATCAAGAGTCCAATTGAACCCCAGAAATCCGAAAGGATTGCGCTCATGTGCAAGTTGTCCAGGAAACTGAGGAAGCTTCTCACCGCTGTTTTCCCTGCCGTCATCTTCTTCTCAGCCTTATCCATTCCAGAATGCCACGCGCAATGTTCCCTTCCGGTCATCACCTCCGTTACCCCCAGCACCTGGATCGCCGGACAGACCTATAACGTTACGGTCGCAGGAACGAACTTCTTTAACTGCTTTCCACTTAATACTGGGTGGTTGTTGGTGGTGGATGATCCCTCTGGGTTGATTCCTGGGAGTTATTCTTCTCAAGAGACAGAAGTCAACTCCTCGGAGGTTCTTCTCCCCGTATCAGTGCCAATCACAGTTCCCACCGAAACAGCGTGGGTCACGGGGTTTGTCCTCGATGTTGCCGATCTTAATGAATACCCCGTGCAGATCGTGAACTGCACCCCGACCATCACCTCTATATCACCGAACGTCTGGATCGCTGGACAGACCTACAACAACGTCACGATCACTGGAACAGGCTTCACCCCAGTGTTCCACGGTCTCGGATCGCCGCCTTGTCCCGCAAGCACGGCTACCGTAACCACGCCGAGCGGGGCCGCTGTTGCGCTGGGTGCCGTCACAGTGAATAGCTCGACGCAGATCACAATCGCCAGCGTAAAGCCGCCGGTCCTTGAACCCAGTGAGACAGCCACTCTTACGGTGAGCGGAGGCCCCACAGCGACGTCTACCGCGCAGATAGAGAATCCTCAACCCTCAATTACAACGCTCCAGTACACGAATAGCCTGCCGGTTTGGCTGGATGGCCCGAGTAATGCCACACCGGTTGCGATGTCGCAAACTGTGTGGCCGGCATCGACGCCAAGCGTAGTTTCAGTTTTCGTGTCATCGACTAGCATCAATGCCCAAGCTACCTTCAACGTAAAATCGATTACCGTGGCTCTTTCCGGAGCACGGATCGAAGCAAACGTGAGCGGCGTGGGTTTGATGCTTGCCCCGAACGTCACCATTCCCGCTGGCGCGACTTCAATTCCAGTCACCCTTTCCAGCGAGCCGCTCCCCGACAACCAAACACAGCACTATCAACCGCTAGGGGTAACGTGGTCATTCTCGCCGAGCGGTCAGCCATGCTCATCTGGATCATCGGTGTGCGAGCCGGCAGGAGCCACATCCAGCGAAGTGTATGTGACGCTTGCTGCGCCCTTGCCAATGAGTGAAACTGTGATGCCGCTCTCGGCAGTCAAACTTGCGATTGGCAGCGGCGCAACGGACCAGACTCAAGCGATCCAGAATGCTTGGCAGCAATTTGCGCTTCCAGCAAACGTTAGCGGTTGGGACGGAAGGCCTTTCATCTATTATCCTTCCGGAACTCCGTTTCTGGGCTGCGCGACAAGCGCGTTACTTCTGCTTACCACGCCTACCGGAGGGGCGAGATGCGGCGCCTTCGCGCAATTTTTCCAGGACGTTCTGGCAGTGAATGGCATTAGTTCTGTGAATATAACCGTCACCCCGGCTACGGACACGTTCATGCTCGTGAAAAACTGGTCCTTCGCGAATCCCCCCGACTTCCCCAAGAATGGAGCGTGGGAATGGTCGTTCATATCCTCACCGCAAAATCCGCCCGGAGGGGAAAATGAGATGATTCCTCCTCCAAACCCCGATGCACCGACCGTCTACGGAAACATGACGAGCGGTATAGGAGTTCCGGGACAGAACTCTCCAACGCCGTCCGAGAAGGTACATTACAATCACGCTATTGTGTGCATTCCGGCTACCGGTATTTTCTACGATCCGTCGTATGGGTTGACATACACTGGACCGTCGGATTTTGAAACTCAAGCCCTTAGTGGATATGCCTCACATTTTTCAGAGGATGACGCAAACGAGTTCCGCGTTCGGAACTCCAGTGGATTGAATTTGGCGACATTCACTCCGGGAACATGCACCCAATAGGAGGGGGCACAAATGGCTAGCAAAACTCAATTGCTCTTGATCGTGCTTTCGCTCTTCCCCGCTTTCGTGGAGGCCCAAGTGACGCTGGGTCGCAATGTCCAGCAAGAAATTTCTGTCAGTTCCGAAGCCGGGGAGTCCACTGCCACCCTATCCGTTACACAAGTACAGACAGTGCTATCGAGCGGTCGGATTGCGGATGGGAGCATAATAGCTTTGTTCGTTCCTTCAAGCCAGATTTTCTGGTGGATGCATCAGTCGAGCTTTGGAGCGCCCGATTTGGAGAAAGTGCAGAAGAAGTTTCTGGATTCAGTAACATGCTCCGCATATTCGGACCAGATCGCCTGCTTCGCAGCAGGGGGCAGAACGCTCGAGGTTCGGACCTCGGACATGCGGGCTTCAAGCATGGACGAAGGAATATCGAAGCTTCATAAATTGCTGCCTGAAGAGCTTCCGAGGATCGTGTTGGGTGAAGTGGAGTTCCAGCGAGTATCGAT
>CAZHKN010000099.1:0-15965 GCA_964532725.1 uncultured Occallatibacter sp. | reverse complement strand
GCGCGTCCTGCTCGACTTTGGCGGCAACTGGTGCGGCGACTGCCAGGTGCTGGATATCTACTTCCACGACGCCACCAACAAGCCCATCCTGGACGCCAACTACATCCTCGTCGATATCAACATAGGGCATATTGATGCCAACATTGACCTAGCTGAGCAGTATGGAATCCCGCTCAAAAAAGGCGTACCCGCGCTGGCCGTTCTCAGTGAAAAGGGGGAACTGCTCTACAGCCAGAAAGGCGGCGAGTTTGAAGACATGCGCCACCTGGAGTCTGCGGCTCTGACCGATTTCCTGCTGAAGTGGAAGCGGTAAAAGCGCGGCCATGCAGCAGCGAAGAGTCATCGGGATAGGCGGGAACTACAGGCCGCGAAGAAATTGATGGAAACTGGCGGCATGAGACGACGCGGCTTCCACTTTTGCTGGGTCGATCAGAGCGAGAAGTGCGAAGCCGTGTTTCGTCTTGTGATACTCACCCTTGGTCTTCGTTGGCTTTGAGGCGTGTTTGAGCTTTGGCTCCAAATCGTTTTTTGGAATAGCTTCAATATTTGTCGAACTGCCCGGAAGGCTGTTTGCCAGAAAGCCGTCCCCGTAAAATCTCCCCAGCGTATCTCGATCCGCGAGAAACCATGCCTCCATGGCCTGCACCATCAAAAATGCCTTATGACCATCCTGCGCGGGGAACTCCCACTTATCTCTTGCATGTAAATGTTCTATTGAAGAGTCTCCCTTAACCGGTCCCTCGGAATCGACCAGCAGCGCGCAGATTTCTCCCTCCGTGCTCGCCAGAACTGCTGTCCTGAATCGATCGAAAGTCTGCTGCCGTCCGCCGCAGGCAACAATACTAGGACGCCGGTTTTGAGGAGCCAGTTTCTGGCAATAGCTGGCAAAGCCTTCCTTGCACCGCTTGAGCGTGTCCTTGTTATCTCCGCCACCCTCAACATAAATTCGGACACTCACCAGCGGTTTCCCCCAATCTCGCCGCTCATCCATAGTTTGCCCAGCGAATACTCATCGCGCCATACCTTCAGCCGCTCCGCGTCCAGCCGCCGAATCACTGTGGAACCCTCAACCTTCTCGCAAACGCAAACCACATCCGGCGTATCTGTAAACGCATCAAGCAAGGCATCGGAGTGCGTGGTAATGATCAACTGCGTCCGCGTGGAAGCATCGCGCAACAAATCGGCCAGTGTCGGAATCATGTCTGGATGCAAGCCGAGTTCCGGCTCGTCGATGCAGGTCACAGGTCCCGGAGTCGGATTGAGTAGAACCGTTAGCAAAGCAAGCCAGCGCAATGTTCCATCTGAAAGGTGAAAGGCGGAAGTTGAGAACCCGCTTTCTTCTAGTATTGCGATTTGAAGATTTGTACTGACGATTCGAACTTCAACACTCTTGAGGGGTTCATAGAACGTCTTCATCAAATCATTTAGCCTGTCAAAAACAGGGCGATGATAGTCTCTGAAATGCGCAACCATCTGGGCAAGGTTGTAGGCATCCTCTTTCAGCCGATCGACAGGTTGCCCTGCGGGTCTGGGATCACGAGGGGTCAAATCAACACCAAACTCCCAGTCTTGGTGAAAATCTAAGCTCTCGAAAAACTCTCCCATTTCAAAAAGCTCGTGAAGATATGTCCCTACCTGAGCATCCTGGATGCCCTTGGATGTCAGCTGAGACAATACGGACCGCTCAGGATTCAAAGCAAAGAGATTTGTAGAGTTAGAAGTGAGTCCGCTGCGAAGGTGTAATTCACCCATCGTTCCAGTGCTGGAAAAGGAAGTATAGAGGCCGCGATCCCAATCATCTATGCCTATACGCCGAATGGTTTCATTGTTCACATAGAACGAAGAATGTACCTTCAAGAGACTGATCGAGTATTCATGTAAACGCGGAATCACGCCCACATTTTGCTCGCGCAAAAACTCAAGAGCGACCTTGGCGCTGATCGACGACTGAGCGCTCTTACCCTTTTCACCTTGCCAAATCCACTCGTCAACGCCACCAGTCTCCAAGATACTGGTCCACGGATCCTTGTCTGGCAAACAGCTTAGAAGCCGAACAATCTCAATCAGATTCGATTTCCCCGACCCATTCGGCCCGATCAGAATATTCAGCGGGCGCAGCTCAATCTCTTGCGTATTCGGCCCGAAGGAGAGCAGGTTGACTGGACGAATCGACTTCAAAAACGGATGCTGGGCCACGGCTGCGCCTCCTTTCTTTCACGGAAATGGAACTACGGTATAACTTTACCTTATCCGCAGGCGAACAGAGCAGCTTCCAACGGCCCGTGTACGTCCACAGGCATTCTCGCTCCTCCGAAAGCTGTAAGCTGGAAGCCAGAGCCTCCGAGTCTCTGAGCCTCCAAGTCTCGAAATCGCAGGAGCCGCGCGCTGGAAACCACTCCCAAACCCCGCTATCTCGCTCTCGACGTCGGCAACCGGCGCATCGGGGTTGCGGTCTCTGATGCGCTGGGCCTGACCGCGCAGCCGGTTCTCACGCTGGAACGCAAGCGCAACTCCCGCGACGATCTGCGCTCCCTCGCCCGGCTCTGCCGCCGCTTCGAAGTCGCCGGAATCGTCGTCGGCAACCCTGTTCATCTCAGTGGCGAACTCAGCGCGCAGGCCGTCAAAACCCAGGCTTTCGCCGCCGCGCTCGGCGAGTTGACCGGCCTGCCCATTCATCTTTGGGACGAGCGCCTTACCACCTACGAAGCCCATCAGATTCTGTATGAGGCCGGCCACCCGCGCCAGGAGCACAGCCGCGTCGTCGATCAGGTTGCCGCCACGCTGATTCTGCAATCGTTTCTTGAAAGCGGGACTAAGGGACTAGGGACTAGGGACTAGAAAGAACCTCGATGCTCAGCCATCGTGCTATCACCGAGCTGTACTGTGCGGCACTTAGCTCCTGCGGCCAGGGTCCGGTTGCAGGGCCACGAATGGTCGTCCAGCCTCAGTCGGACTAATCCCCAGTCCCTTAGTCCCTAGTCCCTCCGTCTCCCACGCGTATAATTAGATGGTTAGTTCTGCCATCTCACGCGGAGGGAGCAAACGCGCTCCCCGCAACGGACTCCGAATGCCCGAGCACATCAAAAAACAGCTCCACGAAGAGATCCAGCTCCTGGAGCACGAGCTTGCCCATGAGCTTCCCGCCGAGATCAAGAAGGCGGTGGCGCTCGGCGATCTCTCCGAAAACGCCGAGTACCACATGGCCAAGCAGCGCCAGGATTTTGTGAACGCGCGTCTTGGCCAGTTGAAGCGGCGCATGGCTGAGCTTTCACTGGTCAATCTGGCCAACATCCCCCGTGACAAGGCCGGCTTTGGCTCAACCGTTGTGGTTTTTGACTCCACGAAGGATGAGGAGATTGTCTACAAGCTGGTCACCAGCGAAGAGTCCGATGTGACCAAGGGGCTGATCTCGACCACCTCGCCCATTGGCCGCGGACTGGTTGGCAAGCGCGTCGGCGATGTGGCTACTATCGTTACCCCCAACGGCAAGCGCGAACTGGAAATTCTAAAGCTGAGTACGATTCACGATGAAGCCGAGAAGCAATCCGAAAATGGAGCTTCCGGCGCAACACAGTAACAAGGACGAGGGAAATGACCTGGACCAGCGCCTTTGGCCGCGGCTGCGGCTGGCTTCTTGACAAGATCGTGCACGGCATGGCGCTCACCCGCATCTCTCCCAACTTCCTCACCTTCTTCGGCCTGGTCATCAATATCACCGCGGCCTTTCTCTTCGGCCATGCCAACGCCACCAACGCTGGGCGCATGTTTTTCTACGCAGGGATGGTCATTTTCGGCGCGGGCCTCTTCGATATGCTCGATGGCCGCGTTGCCCGCCGCACCAATCAGGTCACAGTCTTCGGTGCATTCTTTGATTCGGTTATCGACCGCTACTCCGACGTGGTGCTCTTCTTCGGCTTGCTGGTTTATTACGGCCGCATCAACCGGTTTAGATATGTCGTTCTCGTGGCCTTCGTCATGGTCACTTCGCTGATGGTCAGCTACACCCGTGCCCGCGCCGAGGCTTTGATCGGCCAGTGCAAGGTCGGCTTCATGGAGCGCCCGGAGCGCATTGTGCTGGTAATCTTAGGCGCGGTCTTCAATCACTGGGGAGTCATGGCTCCGGTGCTGTGGGTGCTGGCGGTGCTATCTACAATCACGGTTATTCACCGCATTACCTACACCTACCAAAACACCAAGCACCTGCCGGTAAGCTGAACCCTGGCAATTGTTCCGAATTGCTTTACCAGCTGGGGCTGAAGCCCGCGTTGATCTTCGGAGTTTTGTGGCAGGACTGAAGTCCAGCCCTGCTACAAAGCAGTAATATTCAGAAGCTCCCTGATTGGCACAGCTACGCAGGAACTTTTACCTCTGGCCAGTAGCGGAAGCCACGGAAAATGGCTTTGCCGCTTCCAACCGCATAGACCGCCGGGCGCAGATCGAGGAATCCGTTCAGAACGTTGTGATGCATGCCTGAGACCTCGGCGGACTCTGGCGTCTTTTTCCATCCTTGGCCGGATAGACGGTAATAGAAATCCACCTCCTGCCGGTCGTTGACAATCCGCAGCGTCGCGCGGCTTGCGCCCTTCTCCCTCCAGCTGGGAACGTAGCTGTTGGCGATACGTACGCCGATTCCCTCGGGTCCTAGCAGGATTCCAGTGGCGTGATCGGGGTTATAAAAAAGCAGCAGGCCGCTTTCGCAGCCCGGTTCCGCTTCAATGTCAATTTCGACAGTATACGAATGGCCTCCGACAGGCGTCGTGAGTGCTGACGTATCGGCCAGAGATTTGCCGCGAGCGGCCAGCGTCAGCGCGCCGTTGCCCGTGGTAAAGCGCGCCGGGTCAAACTCATGCCAGAATCCCCATTGCAGGCCGAGTTCAGGCGCGGTGAAATCATCCGACGGATCAAGAAATGGCTGCTGGCCCACTCCGGCAACCGGTAGCGGAATCGCCGCATCCGCTGTCACGCCCGGCGGCACGCGGAACCAGCCATCCGCGGTCCATTCAATCGGCAAAAGCAGCAGTTGCCGGCCCAGCGTCCGATAGCCGTTTTCATAGGAGTGGACAGTGATGTACCATTTGCCGTCCGGCGTATCCACCAGCCGCCCATGGCCCAGCGAAAGCCAGCGGTCGTCGCGATTGGTCGTGTGGACGACAGGATTGTAGGGTGAAAACTCCCAGGGACCGTCGGCGTGGCGGCTGCGGGCGCTCACCACTGAGTGGCTCGTCGACGGCCCCGCTGTGCCACCCTCAGCGACATTCAGGTAAAAATAGCCGTTGTGCTCGAGGAGCTTGGGGCCTTCCAGGCAAGTGCATTCCATGCGGGTGGTCGCGGGCACGGGCCAGGGTTCCAGCACCCGGCGCGGCGGAGACTTAACCTCCAGCCCGTCGGCGGCGAGCTCGGCCATCATTCCGTCAGCCATATAGAGAAAGCGGCGGCCATTTTCGGCAATATGCGCAGGGTCAATGGCATAAATGCCCAGATCAACCGGCTCACTCCACGGCCCTTCCGGGTGGTCGGCGTGGACCACGCGGAGCTTGTTGTCGGCAGGGAAGTAGATATAGAAACGCCCCTGATACTGGCAAAGATAGGGCGCGTAGACATTGCCGAAGTAGCGATGCAGCGCGGCGGCGACCGGACGCCAGTTGATCAGGTCCAGCGAATGCCAGATCAGCAGCCCCGGAGCGTAATCGAAACTCGAGTGGGTGAGGTAAAAATCCTTGCCTACGCGGATCGGGCTGGCGTCAGGATGATCGCCGCCCAGGATCGGGTTGCGGTAGACCCCCGGCTGCTGGGCCAGCGCGAAACGGGTCTGGGGAATCAGGGTCAGCGCGGCAGTGGCGGCGGCAGAGTTTGCAACGAAGCGGCGGCGAGTAATCATGGCTGCGCTAGTTTACCGTGCGGGCATGGCCGAAGAAAGTGATCGCGCGTGAAAGTACGCCATAGATGAGTTAGCTTAATCCCGCAAAATCGCTCCACGCCCAATAAAGGCCATCGCCGTTTTCATTAACTGTTTTGATTCCGAACAGGCAGCGCATTTTTCCGCATTCATCCGTTTGGCATAGAAACGCCTTATAGTCGAAGATGCAGCAAAATATCCGACTTCGCCGCGCGTTGGTGAGCCGAAGCCGATGGAAACCTCAGGAGACCCCTATGTTCAATCGTCTTTGCCTTGGCGTCCTGCTCTCGGCCTGTCTGGCAGGCACATTCACCGGCTGCGGCAGCAGCAATCTGGCGAACGGCCTTGCAGTGACGCCTGCCACCGTTCCGCTTACAGGAGTCGGCAGTACCGCGCAGCTTACTGCCACTGGTCAATACGGATCCTCCGGGCATTATTCGTACCAACCTGTTACAGATCAGGTGACTTGGTCCTCCGGTTCGTCGAGCGTGGCTACGGTCAATTCTTCGGGACTCGTAACCGCAGTGGCTGCGGGCACCACGCAGATCATTGCATCCTTGGCGGGGTACGGCGGCACTCTGACGGCAAGCACCACCGTTACCGTTACGGCCTCAACTACGGGCGGTGGCGGCGGCACAGGCGGCGGCACCACTTCTTCGGAACCCCTGATTTCGATTGAAATTATTCCGACTGCAATCAGCATCGCTGATTTACAGGGGACAGGACAGTTCCTGGCATACGGAACCTTCTCTACCGCACCCTACATTCAGGACATCACAGATGGAATCCCGGCCAGGACTGGGTTTCCGGCCACTCCGGTTACCTGGATTACTGGCGCCCCCGATGTTTTCCCGATTACGAATACAGGCGCAGGGGATGAGACCGCCGGGCTGGTCACGGCCTATGGTTCTGGCCTTGACGATGTCTATGCCACTGCGGCAAACCCGGATGGTACGCTCGTGATCAGCTCTACGGCCACGTTTAACTGCCCATTCGTGGCATATACCCCTGCCGTACCGCCGGTTGCGGCCAGCGGCAGCAACCCTGGCAGCCCCGGCTCTCCCGCGATCCTTGGTTCCTGCAACCCATACACGATTGCGAACTCGCTCACCTCGACATTGACTGTTTATAACCGGGGATTGAACACTACCGGCTGGCTGGTCACTGCGCCTTCCGCTACCGGGACAGCGGATGTTATCCGTTGCGGTCCGGGTTCTGCAACAGCCGGCCTGGGTGATTCAGTCTGCGTAGCGTCTTATCCGAACGGCACCACCGTCACCTTGACCGCTCCGGCGGAGACAGGAGTCAATTTCGGTGGCTGGTCGGCGAATTGCGCAAATATCGGAACCGTTACGGCAGCCGGGCCAAATACATGCACTGTGCAGGTTGGGGTGGAAGGGATTACCTCCAATGTCTCCGTTGGAGCCATCTTCAACTAACAATCAGCAACAGCTCTGCAAACAGAAAGCCGCCTCCCGGGGCGGCTTTCCTGCGTTCGCAGCGAACGACAGAATTTCGCGGCCCGATGGACGGCGTTTAGACTGGAAGCTGTCCGCATGACGATGACCAAGCCCCGCTTGCAAGCTCTTCGCCGCTTCCGCTTCAATCTGCCCCAGCGCATTGCCGCCGGGCTGCTCTTGATCTTTCTACTTCAGGGCTTCTGGCTCGTCAGCCGCCAAACCCTCACTGACCGCGACTACCAATATGCCCGCTGCGGCCGCGAGACCTGGGAGAAGCCATCGCCGCTGGCCGGTTATTACACGAGTTGCGGCAATATACACGACGGGATTCTGGTCTACCGGCTCGCTGGCCTGCCGCTTACGCTCAATCTCCTCGTCGAGCGCGGCTTCGACCGCTTCCGCAAGCCCGAAGACCGCATCCTCCAGACCGACGACCAGGTCAGCCCCTGGGAGTTGCGCCACCAATTGACGCATATCCTGCTGCTGCTGCGGCTGCCCTTTCTCGGTGCCGGATGCCTGCTGGGTGGCGGCCTATGGTGGGTGACGCGGCGGCTCTACGGCAACCTGGGCGGATACACGGCGCTCTCGCTCTACTGCTTTTCTCCTGCTGTGCTCCGGGCCTGCCTCTCGCCGAATGGCGAGGTGTTTGCAGCCCTGGGCATCTTCGGCGGCGTCTACACCTGCATTGGCGTGGCCCATGCGATGCAAGGCCCGCGCCGTAAATGGAAACCGCGCATTGTGCTGCTCACGGCAGTCTTTGCCGTCGCCGCGGGCGCGCATATCGTCGCGCTGCCGGTGGTTGCCCTGCTTGGCCTCGGCCTGATGCTCTGGGTCGCCGAAGGCCGCCGTAGCCAAGTTCTGCCGGTGGTATTGGTTGCAGTGGCCGGCGCATTGGCATTCGTCTTTCTCTGCTACGGGCTTTCGCCGGATGCCTTCAGCTATCTCTTCCGCTCCTCTGCGGGCTTACTCTCCGTTTCCCTCGACCCGGCACGCCGCTTTTTCTCTTCCGTCGATAATGCGGGTGTGAGCATCGCCGCCGGCGCCGCGATCGTGCTTTACCTGGGCCTGCGCAGGTCGCGTTACTTCGGCAACACAGCTCCGCTGCTTTGCGCTCTAGTCCTGATTCCGCTCGTCATGACCGGCGCGCCCGGTAGCCCGTGGCTCTGGGCCTTGCCTTTCGTGCTGACATTCATCGGAGGCGTCTTCGCCGATACCTACGAAGCCCCGCGCGGCCGGCTCGCCATAGCCGCTGCAGGGTCCATTCTGCTGCTGCAGGCGGTGTTTTGCGTGCTGAGTTTGAAGGGGCTGCTGTAGAATTCCCCACTGGGGCGATTGAAGAGAGGCTCCTGTTACAGATTGATTGCCGTGCTTATAGATAGAGGACAAAAATGTCCTTGAAGACATTAAGCATTCGGGAGCATACTATGGAGAAGCAGTGGGAAGTCAGGTTTGACGATGAGTTCTTTGAGGAATTCGGAACGTGGCCGGAAATCGTACAGGACGAAGTTCTCAGTTCGCTAGGCAAGTTGCGGATATTCGGGCCATCCCTCGGGCGTCCGAGCGTGGACACGCTAAAGGGGTCAGCGTACCGAAATATCAAAGAACTGAGAGTGGATGCAGACGGCGGGGTATGGCGGATCGCATTTGCCTTCGACCCAAAGCGCAGAGCTATCCTGCTGACAGGCGGGAATAAAACCGGGATATCGAAGGATCGGTTCTACTCAACGTTGATACGGATTGCCGATGCCCGTTACAGTCGTCACCTGAGGAGCATCGCTGCGAAAGGGAACAAGGAATGACAGTCTCACTTGAGGAAATTCTAGATAGTCTTCCTGAGGAACGCCGCGAGAGGATCGAACGGCGCGCGGCTGAGTTGATCGCAGAAGAATTAAATCTGCGCGAGGTCCGCCGCGCCCGCAAACTGACCCAGGCTAGTCTCTCGAAAAAACTCAAGATCGGGCAGGAGGGAGTTTCGCGCATCGAAAAGCGCACCGACCTCTATATTTCCACGCTGCGTAGTTATGTGGAGGGCGTCGGAGGAAAGCTATCGCTGATTCTCGAATTCCCCGACCGGCCGCCGGTGTTATTAGCCGGATTGGGCGAGACCGATGGCAAGAAAAATCCCAAAAAGAAGACCAAAAACAGCACCAAATCCAAAGCAAAATCTCGCACCGCAGCCTAACCGCCCCTGGAGGCACAAAGCAACAGTCGAGAATCGCTATAAATTAAAGCAAAATAAGGACTTGATTCTGCCGTTTCGCCTTGCTGAAACCCCCTCCCGGCGCGTAAAATCAGAGTACAGCCCGCGAAGCCCGGCCCCGCTTTTTCCGGTCTCTTTTATGCCGCCTCTCGGCGGGCTTTGAAAAAACTATGGCAGACGATCAGAACCCACAGCTTCCACTCGAAGGCGGCACGCCGCCTCATAGCGGCACCAACCTTATCTCCATCAACATTGAAGAGGAGATGCGCCGCTCCTATCTCGACTACTCGATGTCGGTGATCATTGGCCGCGCGCTGCCCGACGCCCGCGACGGACTCAAGCCAGTGCACCGCCGCGTTCTCTATACGCTGAGCGAGATGGGTTTGGAGCACAACAAGAAGTACTCCAAGTGCGCCAAGGTCGTCGGCCAGGCAATGGGCGTCTACCATCCTCACGGCGACTCGGCCATCTATGACACTCTGGTGCGCATGGCGCAGCCGTTCTCCTTGCGCTATCCGCTGGTCGATGGCCAAGGCAACTTCGGCTCCGTCGATGGCGACCCGCCCGCCGCCATGCGTTACACCGAGTGCCGCATGATGCGCATCGCCGGCGAACTGCTGGCCGACATCGAGATGGAGACAGTGGACTTTACGCCGAACTACGACGAGTCCACCTTCGAGCCGACGGTTCTGCCAACGCGCATTCCCAATATGATTGTCAACGGCTCTAGCGGCATCGCTGTCGGCATGGCGACGAACATCCCGCCGCACAACCTCACTGAAGTTGTGAATGCGGCCATTGAGCTAGTCAAGAATCCCAGTGCAGGACTCGCGGAAGTCCTGAAGCATGTGCAGGGTCCAGATTTCCCCACCGGCGGCTTCCTCTACGGAAAGAGCGGTATCCCTCAGGCTTACAAGACAGGCCGCGGCCGCTTCATGATGCGCGCTCGCGTGGCCACCGAGAACCTGACCAAGGAAAAGCAGGCGATCATCGTCACCGAGATTCCATATCAGGTGAATAAGTCCAAGCTCATCGAGCGTATCGCCGAGTTGGTCAACGACAAGATCATCGACGAGATCAGCGATGTGCGCGACGAGAGCGACCGCGACGGCATGCGCATCGTCATAGAACTCAAGCGCGGCTCGCAGCCGGAGATCGTGCTCAACCAGCTCTACAAGCACACCTCGATGCAAGAGAGCTTCTCGATGATCTTCCTCGCGGTGCTGAACGGGCAGCCGCGGGAACTGGGTCTCGATCAGGCGATTCATGCCTTCATCAATCACAGGGTCGATGTCGTGCAGCGCCGGACAGTTTTCCTCTTACGTAAAGCGCGTGAGCGCGAACATATTCTTGAAGGCTATAAGATCGCGCTCGACAATCTCGACACTGTAATCAAGATCATTCGTGGTTCTGGTTCACGCGTCGAAGCCCGCGAAAATCTCTACGCCTGGGGCAAGGGAACGGAGATTATTCTCAATCTGGACCGTACGCGTCTGCCGCATGAAGAGCGCGGGCTTACGCTGCGTCAGATTGACGCAATCCTCGAATTGCAGCTCTATCGCCTCACTCAGCTCTCCATTGATGAACTGCTCAAGGAACTGGCGCAGGTCCGGGAACGCATCGCCGAGTACGAGTCGATCCTGGCCAGTGACGCCAAGCTGCGCGCGGTCATCGTCAAAGAACTCGAAGATGTACGCGACAAGTACGGCGACGCGCGGCGCACACAGATCGTCGATGAATCCGCCGAGCTGCAACTGGAAGATCTGATCGCCGACGAGCAGGTCGCCGTCACCGTCAGCCATCAGGGCTATCTGAAGCGCACACCCATCAGTATCTATCGCCAGCAACGCCGTGGCGGCACAGGCCGCACCGGCATGAAGACCCGCGAGGAAGACTTTGTCGCGCAGTTGATTGTCGACTCAACGCACGCGTACCTCCTGTGCTTCACCAATGCCGGCCGCGTCTACTGGGTCAAAGTCTATGAGATTCCCGACGTCGGCGCGGCAGGCAAGGGCAAGTCGATGCAGAGCCTGCTCGACCTGCAACCGGGAGAAAACGTCCGCGCCATTCTGCCTGTGCGCGACCTTGAAGAAGAAGGCAAATTCATCTTCTTTTCCACACGCCAGGGCACCGTCAAAAAGACCCCGCTCAAGGACTTCTCGAACGTGATGGCCCGCGGCATTATCGCCATCGGCATCGACAAAGAAGATGAGCTCGTCGCCGCGCGCATCACGGACGGCAACCAGATCGTCTTTCTGGCAACGCACCTTGGCATGGCCATCCGCTTCGATGAATGCGATGTCCGCTCCATGGGCCGCCCGGCCTATGGAGTACGCGGCATCGACCTTGCCAAAAGCGACTATGTTGTTGGCGTGGCCATCACGCCCAAGGAGCATGAGCCGGGCGCGTACCGTATTCTTGCCATCACTGAGAATGGCTTTGGCAAGCGCACCGACGTAGATGAATATCGTTTGCAAACGCGAGGCGGCAAGGGCGTTAAGAACATGGCCGTCACTCCACGCATTGGCCGCGTCAGCTCAATTCAACTGGTCGACGATACTTCGGAGCTGATGGTCATCAGCCAGTTCGGCAAAATTATCCGCATTGACACCAAGACCATCCGCGCCGCCGGACGCGCCACCCAGGGCGTCCGCCTGCTCAACCTGGAAACCGATGACAAGGTAGCCGCGGCGGTGATCATTCCGCCGGAAGAACTGAAGGACGACGAGCCGACGCTGTTGCAGTAAGCCTGCATGTCCAGCTCTCAGAATCGAGATCTGGACATGCAGTATGCATATTAATGTTCACACAGCATTTTTCGGGTTGTATAGTAATCTCACAGCCAAAAATGCGGCTATTCAAACTGAGACCGCCCGAAGCGGCGTGGAATCGGTGCTCTTGCCCGGTTTCCGAAGTAAGCTTGTCGAGTGCAGAAGCAGCGTTTGCCTCAGTATGCAGTCAGATATGCTGTCTGTGCTCATTTTCCCAGAGGTTGTTTCCCATTTTGTCCGTACAGTAACAGGGCGCGGGCGGTGGGATTGATTTCTTTGCTTGTGAATTGCTTGTTGCGTTGGATTGGTAAGGCTGGCTGTTCAGTCCATCGTAGACAAGGAGTCTCAGATGCTCAGGCAAAATCGTTTCTGCTTTATTGCGATTCAATTAATCGTATTTTCCCTGATAATTATCGTCTTTGGCGCGTATTCTTTCGCCTTTGCCCAAACGGGCAAAACGCCGCAGACCATCACCTTTCCTTACGTCCCGGCCACGTCGTATTCGTACGCGTTAACCGCGCCGGTATTGGCGGCAACGGCCAGCTCCGGCCTGCCCACCACCTATTACAGCCAGACCCCAACTGTCTGCACTGTTTCAGAATCGAGCACGGGCGTCTGGACGGTGTCATTACTGATTTCTGGCAACTGCAGCCTTGTAGCCGACCAGGCCGGCAATACAACCTATGCCAAGGCATATGCAGCCCAGACCTTCTGGGTCTATCATGCCTCGCAGACCATCACCTTTCCGGCGATTGCCTCGCAGACTGTTGGCACGACGGTTGCGCTGGGCGCTACCGCAAGTTCGGGACTGGCCGTGAGCTACGCCTCTGCCGCCGCCGTCTGCACGGTCAGCGGCTCTACGGCATCGCTGCTTACCGCTGGTACATGCACCATCCAAGCCACGCAGGCGGGCAATGTAACGTACAGCGCCGCCGCTACCGCGAGACAGAGTTTCAAGGTCACCGCGGCGAGTTTGCCTGGCGCGCCCACACAACTGACAGCATACGCAGCTACTGAGGGGGCGTATGTGATCTTCGCTGCGCCATCAAGCAACGGAGGCTCGCCACTCACGCAATACACAGCAACGGCGAACCCAGGCGGTATCACTGGAACATCCACAGCCGTCACGACCCCGGCGACTGGCCTGAGCGCGCGCGTCGATCTCAACGGCCTGACTCCTGGAACAGCCTACACATTTACAGTCACCGCATCCAATGCCACTGGAACGGGTCCAGCATCTATTGCATCCAACGCAGTGACGCCGACTGCCTACGCGCCTTACTGGGTGGCGGACGGCGGATCGCTTACAAGCGAGAACCCGCTGTGGGGCGATTACTCCTACAGCGGAACCATCTATTACGGTACCGCTCCTGGAACGGCGCCGCGGAATGCTTTCCCATCGAGTACATACGCTGCTCCTGATCCGCTGACCGTAGGAACGGGAGTGATTGAATTCGACACCATTGGCGCGGCTGCCGGATATGGCGGCGGAATCCAGCCATATGCAAAACATGAACCCAATCAAGCCGCCGGCAATGGAAGATTCAACCTCGCTCCTTACACTTATCTGACTGTGTCGATCTGGCCGACCGTCTCCGGGCAGGATATCCAAGCCTACTTCATGCGTAGCATCTGGTTCAACGGAGTAGCGACGGGAGGAAGCAATCTCTCCCTCACAGATGACACGCAGGACTGGCCTGCAAATCAGTTTGCCGGATGGGAGTTCAACGACAACACAAGCGGCAATGCTGGAACCGGCATCGCAGGTAACACAGCAACGGAAGTTACATTGAGCGGCGGAAATGGTCTGCTGAACAGCGCGGGAGACTATTACGAGATTCAGCAACCGGATAACTCCGTCGGCCAAGCGGTACCCAGTATCTTGCCTTACGGTCCAGACCCGATGGTTGTGGGGCAGTGGAACACCTATAACATTCCTCTGACGGCGTTCGATAGTACAACCAATGGAAATGTTTCAAAACAATTGGTCCTCAAGTTTGGGTTGCAAAGTCAGGGAGTTCCGGGGACGGATACCTTCTATGTCTCGAATCTTGGATTCACAAATTCGCTGGCTCCCATCGTAACTTTGACGGCGAGTCCAGCATCCATTGCTGCCGGCGGTAGCGCTACACTTACCTGGTCCAGCACGAATGCGACATCCTGCACAGCAAGCGGCGGCTGGACAGGAACAGAAGCCACCAGCGGCTCGTTGAGCGTGAGTCCAGTGAGCACTACGACATATAAGCTTACCTGTACCGGTGCGGGCGGCACTTCGTCGCTTGCCACTGCGACGGTGACTGTCTCCGCTGCTCCCGCCCCGACAGTTACTCTGTCGGCCAGCCCAACCGCGATCACGTCCTGCAGCAGCTCAACCTTGACCTGGTCGAGCACGAATGCAACCTCCTGCACGGCAAGCGGCGGCTGGACAGGAACAGAAGCCACCAGCGGCACAGAGAGCGTCGATCCCACCAACACGACGGCCTATACGCTTGCTTGCACTGGTTCAGGGGGCTCGGCCAGCGCGACGGCTACAGTGACTGTAACCGGTTCATCCGGGCTGGCAATCAGTATCTCTGGTAATCATTTTGTCAACGCCAACGGCAACCCTGTGCAACTGCGCGGGGTCAACCTGAGCGGCATGGAATTCACCGCCATTCAAGGGTGGGATCCCTCGGACCCTACAGGTGGAGGTTTCGGCCAACCCGACAATCCAAATTGGTCTGCGATCGCGAGCTGGAAGGCCAATATCGTCCGCATACCGCTCAACGAGGACTCCTGGCTGGGCTTGACCTGCACCGATACCGGCGGCGTGGTTCATAATGCCGATCCCGGCGGCAACTACAAACAGTTTTTGGCCAATTTAGTGCAGGAGGCAAACAGCGCCGGAATGTATGTGATTCTGGACCTGCATTGGGCCGCTCCCGGAAGCGCTTGCCCGATGTTGCAATCGCAGATGGCGGATACCGATCACTCTCTTGCTTTCTGGACCTCAATCGCTGACACGTATAAGGGCAATCCAGCCGTTCTCTTTGAGTTGTTCAACGAGCCCTTCCTTGACTTCGATTGGTCGGGAACCGATCCCTGGGCTTATCTGATGAACGGCACCGATGGCGCATTCTCCGGCTATCCCGCGACCGGCAATAGCGGCGTTTGGGAAAATGTGACGGCCTCATGGAACATCGCAAGCTACCAGGCCATGATCAACGCCGTGCGCGCCACCGGCGCAACCAACGTGGTGCTGATCGGATCGCTGAGTTACACGGGCGACCTGAGCGGCTGGCTCTCGCATGTGCCCACTGACTCCGCCAAGCAAATGGCCGCGACCTGGCATGCCTATCCCACTTATGGAGAAACATGGGAGAATCCCTGCACCGGCAGCGACACCTATTGCACTCCGGGTAACTCGCCGCAGATCTACACAGAGGTCCAGGGCATTCTGAGCGCGGGTTATCCAGTCCTGATTACAGAGACAGGCGACCAGAACTCAACAGGCACTGTTGGCTCACCGCTTGTTGTAAATGTAACTGCCTTCGCGGATGCTCCTGCAACAGCGTCCGTCTCGACAGAACCCAGCACAAACTGGCCGGCAGTCTCCGGCGGACTTCCGCAGATCGGCGTTCTGGGATGGACCTGGGATG
>CAZHKN010000098.1:0-16151 GCA_964532725.1 uncultured Occallatibacter sp. | reverse complement strand
CCTCAAGCGGGCAAAGTCCAGCTTGCGCATCTGCTCCGTGTCCATGCCCTGTGCGGCCAGGGCGCGCAGGCCCCGCTCCAGGCGCAGATCAATCTGCTCCTGCACCAGCGATTCCGGGATTGGGAAAGGAAAACGCTCAATCAACGCGGCAAAAAGACGATCTTTGGTCTCGCCCTCCACGCTGCGCTTCTTGCGGGTTTCCAGGTAAGTGCGAATCTGTTTTTCCAGGTCGGCAACGGTATCGTAATTGCCCAGTTCCTGCGCGAAGTTGTCGTCCAGATCCGGCAAAGTCCGCTTCTTGATTGCTTTCACGGTGATCTCGTAGCTGACCGTCTTGCCGGCCAGCTTGGCCTCGGGGTACTCCGCGGGATAGGTGACCTCGGCTTTGAGTTCTTGGCCCGGCTTGGCCCCACGCAAGGCCAACGTAAAGGCCTCGACGGTATCCTTGCCGCCAATTTCAACCAGAGAATCCTCGCCAGCCACCGGAGCAGCCTTCGCCGCGCCTTCAATCAGGCCGGAATAGGTGATCTGCGCCCAGTCGCCATCCACCAGCGGGCGGTCTTCCTCAACAGGCTCAACGGTAGCCCGCGATTCGCGCAGTTGGTTCAGTTCCTGCTGAAACTCTTCTTCAGTGATCTCGACCGCGGGCTTGGGCACGGTCACGCTCTGGTAGCCCACAATCGAGAAATCAGGAACGTACTCGAAGACTGCCTTCACATGCAGCGGCGCGCCCTCATCGATCGTCAGTTCGGTAACCTGCGGCTGGCCGACCGGCTTGATGCCCAGCTCCAGTACGCCTTTGTTGAAGCGCTCGGGGAGCAGCCCGTCGATCACATCCTTGCGAATCTCGGCGTTGAAGCGGCGCTTGATCACCGACTCCGGCACTTTGCCGGCGCGAAAGCCCGGAATCTTGGCGTACTTGCGGTAATTAGCGGTGACGCGCGCGAAGGCCTTGCTCACTTCGTCGGCGGGAATATCCAGAACCAGCTCACGGGTGCATTCGGGATTCAGCACCGGGCCATGATTGTGGCCTTCATGATCATGATCGTGACCGGCATGGTCATGCCCATCGTAGTCGTGATGCTCGTGATCGTGGGCGGGGGAGAGAGAGGTCCCAGACGCTTCAGGATTGGGGGTGCTTTCGAGGGTGCCGGTAGAACTCAACGTTTTGCCTTCCAGGCGCATGGCGCCATACAAGCTGCGATTGACAAGCTGCCGCGGGAGAAAACGGTACGCGCAGGATGGCGCGCCGCGCAGCCGGGGGATTGTCTCTCCATATGGTAAGAGGGTTTGCTGGCAGGGTCAAACCGGAGCGGTGGGAAACCAGGACGATACAGGCGGTCGGAGAGGCATTATCGCTCTGATAGCTCCGGCTGGCGCACATACGGCTGAAACCGTGGATGGGCCGCGCCGAAGAGTTCGTAGTTCTGGCGTGCCTGGCGCAGGCTCAGCTCGCCGTTGACGGTGAACCGCACATCGGCGGCGTCGGGGTCTTCCTGGCCGTCATCCTCCCACCAGCAAACCGGGCACAGAGCCATCGCCGCCGGCCTCTCCAAAGTCTTTGATCCGCAACACGGGCAACGAAAAAGTGTATCCAATGAAACATACCCCCAAATTAGGTAGACGAAATCGGCAGGCTGCAAGTTTACGGCAGGATGAATGATGAAAAAGCGTACACTCTGTACGTTCAACTATGTACATTCTGTATACTTTGCACGTGGAAGTCCCCATTACCCAGTTTCGCCGCGATATCTTCTCGCTGATGAACCAGGCCGCCGAGGGCGTCGAACTCTGGGTCACGCACAAAGGCCGCCGCTTCCGGCTTGTCCCCGAGGGCAAACCGGCGGACAAGCTCAGCCGGATTACGCCGATGGATATCCTTGCCACCGGCACAAACTTCGAGGACGATTCCTGGAAACAGGAGATGATGCGCGAGTGGGAGCAAAAATGGGACCGGCGGCTCACCCCGCTCGCGAAGCCCAGGCCCAGTACCGCCAAACCCACGCCCAGGGCGGCCAACCTCGCTCCTGAGACGTCCGAGTCGGCGCGGACGCGCAAAGCTCGCCGGCAAGCATGATTGCCTACCTCGACACCGACACCCTCGTCCGCTTGGCGCTTGGCCGCCCACGACTCATAAGCCGCGAAGCATCAAAGCTGATCCAGCGAGCTGAATTGCGCCTCTCGCCCATGGTGCTGGTGGAACTCGAATACCTGTACGAAATCGGGCGGCTGAAGGTGCGCTCTCGCGACATTCACATCAAGGCGGAGCACGAGCTTGGCCTCAAGCTCTGCGAGCTTCCGTTTGCGGCAGTCGCCAGCGCCGCCATAGATGAGAAGTGGACCCGCGATGTCTTTGATCGCATCATCGTTGCCAATGCAAGAGTGAACGGGCTGGCGCTGCTGATCTCGGCTGACGAAAAGGTACAGAAAAATTATCCGCGAACGGTTTGGTAAGGTAGGCTGCTTCCTACCAAATGCCAGCCAGCCGTCTATGATCTCTGTGAGGAGATTTGAACCATGAGCAGCAATGCTTTGGCGACAACGGAGAACGCTGCTTCAGAGTCGTCAAAACGCCCGACGGTCGTCGCGAATTTCTCCGGGTACGCTCCACCGTTCGATCCAGTTCCAATCGTCGAGAAGATGCTGGCGTCTGTCCCTGCAAAGTACTTGATCGGTTTGAACAAAATCGTGCTTACAAATTCGTCCGGCTTATCGCGTCAACGGCGAAGGAGCGTGACGAAATCCAGAAAACGCAAGGTGAAGATTGTGGAGGCTCACGGTCTATATCACGCTGCGTGGAACGGCGACAGGGCTTGGGTTGAGATATTTGTTGACAACACCCTTATGCATTGGGAAAGAGGATGGTGGTTGTCATTCGGTTTCCTGCGCGAAAGTCTTTTGGGAAATGTTCTTTTTCACGAGATTGGCCACCACATTCATGCTACCGTCCAGCCTGAGTTTCGCGAGAGAGAAGACGTTGCGGATAGCTGGAAAGTAAAACTGAGGAGGGAATATGGTCGAATCCAATACCCGTGGCTGAAAGTCATCCTCTATCCGTTCCGGCCCATTGTGAGAACTCTCTGTAATTGGGCCTACAAGCGTGAGTTCAGCAAAGGTTTGATCTCCCGAGGAGAATTTGAAGAGCGCCTCAAAAGACCTGTTCGGCCAGAAGAATGAATGGCCCTGCTCAAAGGAGTAGGGCCATTCTGTTTGAGTTGAACTTAAAGTGAGTTATCAGTGCTTCTCAGTCGCTGAAGCCAGCTTCGCCTCAGCTTCGGAGATAACCCGCAGCGCCTCGGTGTAGGCGTCTGCGCTTTCGCCGGCCTGCTTCCAGAGGTCGAGTCCGCGGTCAAGTTGCAGGTGCGCGCGCTTGACGTCGATCTCTTCAGGCTTCAGAGCGTCAGAGGCGAGAATGGTGACGCGGTCGCCCAGTACCTCGACGAATCCCCAACTGACGTTGTAGCGCAGGTCTCCGGCGGGCAGCGCGGAAGACTCCGCGCCGGACACTGTATTTGCCGAACCGTGGACAATCACATCGCCCGCACCCAGCTCGGCCACCAGCGGCGCGTGGCCGTAGAGAACCTCGAAGTAGCCGGTCTTCGAGGGCAGCTCGACCGAGGCCGCCTCGCGCTCAAAGAGAGTGCGCTCGGGGGTAACGAAGCGTACGCGGAGTTTTGTTTCTTCTGCCATGAAAATCCTTTCAGGACTAAGGGACTAGGGACTAAGGGACTAGGGACTAGAAAAAACCGCCTAAGATTCACGCGGCACGAAACCGATCCCTGTTCCCTAATCCCTACAAGCCATGGCAGCTTGCGGCCGCCAACGCACTTCCCAGTCCTTATTCCCTTAGTCCCTAGTCCCTGCCTTTACGCTGTCGCCTTCATCTTCTCGGCGGTTTCCAGCACTTCTTCGATCGCGCCCTTCATGTAGAAGGCCTGCTCGGGGATCTCGTCGTACTTGCCGGCGATGATCTCCTTGAAGCTGCGCACGGTATCGGCCACCTTCACATACGCTCCCGGAATGCCGGTGAACTGCTCGGCCACGTGGAAGGGCTGCGAGAGGAATTTTTGCACCTTGCGGGCGCGGGCCACGGTGAGCTTGTCCTCCTCGGAGAGTTCGTCGATACCGAGAATGGCGATGATGTCCTGGAGATCCTTGTAGCGTTGCAGGATGCGCTTGACGCCCTGGGCCACATCGTAATGCTCCTGGCCGACGATGCGGGCGGAGAGAATGCGCGAGGTCGAGGCCAGCGGATCGACGGCGGGATAGATGCCGAGTTCCGAGAGCGGCCGACTCAGCACTGTCGTCGCGTCCAGGTGAGCAAAGGTCGTAGCCGGCGCGGGATCGGTCAAATCGTCGGCGGGCACATAAACAGCCTGCACCGAGGTCACGGAGCCCTTGCTGGTGGACGTGATGCGCTCCTGCAGTTCGCCCATTTCCGTAGCCAGGTTGGGCTGGTAGCCGACGGCGGAGGGCATACGGCCGAGGAGCGTGGAGACCTCGGAACCGGCCTGCGTGAAGCGGAAGATGTTGTCGATGAAGAGCAGCGTGTCAGACCCTTCGACATCGCGGAAATACTCGGCGACAGTGAGTCCTGTGAGGGCCACGCGCAGGCGGGCTCCTGGCGGCTCGGTCATCTGGCCGTAGACCAGCGCGCATTTGGAGTTGGCGAAGTCGCCGGGCTTGATCACGCCGGACTCCGACATTTCAAGCCACAGATCGTTGCCCTCGCGGGTGCGCTCACCCACGCCCGCAAAAACCGAGTAGCCGCCGTGGTTCTTGGCCACGTTGTTGATCAGTTCCATGATGACGACGGTTTTGCCGACGCCCGCGCCGCCGAAGAGGCCGATCTTGCCGCCCTTCAAGAATGGCTGGATCAGATCGATGACCTTGATGCCGGTCTCGAACATCTCCTCGTGCGTGGTCTGCTCGTCGAAGAGCGGCGCGGGGCGATGGATGGGATTGCGCGACTTCTCGCCGATAGGGCCGAGGTTATCGACCGGCTCGCCGATCACGTTAATGACGCGGCCCAGCGTCTCTTTGCCCACGGGAACGCGGATCGGTCCGCCGAGATCGATGGCCTTCATGCCGCGGACCATGCCGTCGGTGGCTTCCATGGCGACGGTGCGCACACGGCCCTCGCCCAGGTGCTGCTGGACCTCAAGGATGACGCTGATGGGCGTGGGGACATTGAAGCCGTCGCTGGTGACGCGCAATGCCTGATAGATTGCGGGCATCGTCGCTTCTTCAAACTGCACGTCCACGGCCGGGCCGGAGACCTGAATTACCTTGCCGATATTCTCTGCCATTTTTCTGCCTTCTTGTTGCAGGAGCTTTCAGCCCTCAGCCTTCAGCTCTCAGCGATTTGTGCCGCGACACTTGGTGTCGCCTGCGCCCTACCGTCTTCCTCGAAAGAGCTGAAAGCTGATAGCTGACAGCTTGTTTTTACAGCGCTGCTGCGCCGCTGACAATCTCAATGATCTCCTTGGTGATGGCCGCCTGGCGCACGCGGTTCATATGCAGCGTCAGCCCGTCGATCATATCCGAGGCGTTGTTGGTTGCCGAATCCATTGCCGTCATGCGGGCCGCGTGCTCGGCGGCGACCGACTCAGTCATCGCGTGGTAGAGCATTGATGCAACATAGCGCGGAATCAGCCCGGCGAAGAGTTCTTCGGCAGGCTGCTCGTAGATGTAGTCCACCTGGCTGGTACCGAATTTCTGCGCTTCCGCGTCTGCCTCTGCCGTGTCCACCGGCTCAATCTCAATGCCTGCCGAAAGAGCGGCCTCCGCGGCGCGCTCGCGCTCTTCCGCCGAAGGCTCGGTGGCTCCAGTGATCTGCGGAATGCCGATCTTCATCAACGGCAACAGCCGCTCGACGACCAGGCGCTGTGAGATAACCGATTTGAATTCGTTGTAGACGATGTAGGCAGCGTCAATCTCCTCGTGCGTATAGCGGGCTATAATATCTTGCGCCAATGCGAATACGCGGGCCTGATCAAGCTTTTCGAGGATGCCCGGATGGTCGCCGGTGACTTCGACCTTGGCCTTGCGCTGCCGCACCTTCACATCATGCGCAAACCCGCCAATCTGATCCGTCTCGGTCTGCTCGGAGTAAACAGCAACAGGAAAGCGCCGGCGCATCTGGTCGCGGGCCTTGCGGCCAATGGCCTCCACATCTATCTCTTTGTCGGTATTGCCGGAGATGAACTGAAAAGCAGTTTTGAGGATGTTGGCGTTGAATGCGCCGGCAAAGCCCTTGTCGCCACTGACAACGATGAGCAGCACCCGCTTCTCTTCGCGCGTGGCAAAGAGCGGATGGCGCAGATTGCCGGTCGCATCGTCGTAGATGTCAATGCGCCGGGTCAGCGACTCTAGCACGCTATTGATCATCCGGGCGTAGGGCCGGGCATTGATTGCGCGTTCCTGGGCGCGGCGCAGCTTGGCCGCCGAAACCATCTTCATGGCCTTGGTGATCTGCCGCGTGTTTTTCACGCTGCGAATGCGCCGCCGTAGATCGAGTACGTTTGCCATTGTTCTTCCAGTTGACAGCTCACAGCTGCCAGCTAACAGTTAATACTCAAAGCTCACATCTAACAGTTCTCAGCAATCAGTCTTAGTTTTCGCTGCCTGCTTTTAGCTGTCAGCTACTTTGCCGCCAGCTCCGTTTTGAAATTGGCTGCGTATTCCTTGAGAGCCGCGTGCAGCTTGGCGCGCAGATCGTCGTCGAATGCCTTCTTGCTGGTCAGCTCTTCGATGAGCGCGGTCTGCGCGGAATCAAAGTACTTGTAGAGACCATCCTCGAAGGCGCGAATGTCGCTGACTTGAAACTCATCCAGGTAGCCCTGCGTGCCGGCAAAAAGAATCACCGTCTGCTGCTGCCAGGTGAGCGGCTGGAACTGCGGCTGCTTGAGCAACTCAGTCAGGCGCTGGCCGCGATTGAGCTGTTTCTGGGTCAGCGGATCGAGATCGGAGCCGAACTGGGCAAAGGCCGCCAGTTCGCGATACTGCGCCAGATCGAGCTTCAGAGTCGCGCCCACCTGCTTGACTGCCTTGATGGCCGCCGAGAAGCCGACGCGCGAAACCGAGAGTCCAACATTGACGGCGGGGCGAACGCCGGAGTTGAAGAGGTCGGTTTCCAAGAAGATCTGACCGTCGGTGATCGAAATAACATTCGTCGGAATGTACGCCGAAACGTCACCTGCCTGCGTCTCAATGACCGGCAGCGCAGTGAGCGAACCGCCGCCCAGTTCCTTCGAGAGCTTGGCCGAGCGTTCGAGCAATCGCGAGTGGAGATAGAAGACATCTCCGGGATAGGCTTCGCGGCCCGGCGGACGGCGCAGCAGCAAGGAGATTTCGCGGTAGGCCATCGCATGCTTGGACAAATCGTCGTAGATCACCAGAGCGTGCTTGCCGTTATCGCGGAAGTACTCGCCGATGGCGGTTGCGGCATAGGGCGCGAGGTAGAGCATGGGGGCCGGCTCAGAGGCCGATGCGGCGACGATGATGGTGTGGCCCATTGCGCCCGCTTCAGTGAGCGTCTGCACCACCTGAGCAATCGACGAACGCTTCTGGCCGATGGCGCAGTAGATGCAGATCAGATCGTTCTTGGCGTTGTTGATGATGGTATCGAGCGCGACGGCGGTTTTGCCCGTCTGGCGGTCGCCGATGATCAGTTCACGTTGGCCGCGGCCAATCGGAATCATCGCGTCGATGGCCTTGAGTCCGGTCGCCATCGGCTCACGAACCGGCTGGCGGCCAATGATGCCGGGAGCAAGACGCTCAACGGGCAGCGTGGCCGTAGTGGCAATCGGCCCCTTATCGTCGATGGGCAGACCGAGCGCGTTGACCACGCGGCCAATCATCGCATCGCCAACGGGGACACTCAGAATTTTGCCGGTGCGCTTGACCTCGTTGCCTTCGGAAAGCTCTGTGTAGTCGCCCAGAATGACGGCGCCCACGGAATCTTCTTCCAGGCTCAACGCCAGTCCGGCAATGCCGTGCGGAAAGCTGAGCAGCTCGCCTGCCATCACTTTGTCGAGGCCGTGAAGGCGGGCAATGCCGTCCCCCAGTGAGGTGATGGTGCCAACCTCATCGACCTGAACCTTGGAGTCGTAGTTCGCGATCTGCTCGCGAAGAAGCTGCGTAATTTCGTCTGCCTTGATCTGAGCCATTTCTGTCCTTTTTCAGTGGACAGTGGACAGTGAACAGTGGTCAGTTCGACCTCTGGAAATCACCGGCTACTGTTCCTTTGTTACCATCCAGTACTTCTTATCTGCTACTGCTAATTCCTTGGACTCAAAACTGTTCACTGCTCACTGTCCACTGATCACTGCCTTCAACCGTTCCAGCCGTCCGCGCACGCTGCCGTCATAAACCGTGGAGCCGATGCGCACCACCGCGCCGCCGAGAATTGTTTTGTCGAGCTTGAAGCTGGCCTCAATCTTTGCGCCTGCCATCTTGCCGATCTCCGCGATCAGCTTCTTCTGTTCCGCATCGCTCAACTCACGGGCCGTAGAAATCTCCGCCTGCTGAATGCCGAGCCGTTTTTGCAGCAGGGTGCGATAAGCCTCAGCCACTTCAGCTACTGAATCAATGCGGTCATTGTCGATAAGAACGGCCAGCAGGTTGCGCAGTTCCTTCTTCATCTTGAGCTTCTGGTTCAATGTGTCGAGAAATGCAACCTTTTGCTTGGCGGCGACTGCGGGATTGGAGAAAAATGTTCGCAACTCTGCGCTGCCTTCCCAGGTCGCGAGAAAATCATTCAGCTCAAGGCCAACTGCAGCCACGTCGAGCTTGGCAGAGGTTACAACATCGAGAAAAGCGCTGGCGTAGCGGGTAACAATCGCGGACATCAGTCCTGTCCTCCCTTGGCCAAGCTACCGGCAAACTCGGCGATCAGCGCGCGGTCGGCCTTCGGCGTCAGATTCAGTTGCGCGGTGGCTTGCTCAATGGCCAGATCGGCGGCAAAGTGGCGCAGTGTGCGAGTGGCTTGCGCGGCAGCGGAGGTGATCTCCTGCTCGGCGGCGGCGACGATGCGGGCGCTTTCTTCTTCGATGGTGGCCTTGATGCGCGCCTCGTCAGCCTTGCTCTCTTCTTCCACCTGTGCGCGAATCTTTGCAATCTCGGTGTCGAGCCCACTCAACTGGGCCTCAATCGCGCTCAAACGAGCATTGGCCTCGGCGGTGGCCTTGCGGGCCGTCTCTACGCTGCTACTCAATGTCTCGGATCGCTTGCGCAGAACCTTCGGCAGAATCCGCACCAGCGGAACTCCGACCAGCAGCACAAGAATCAGAAAATTAATCCCATCGAAGAGATTCGCCGCAGTGGTCACCGGCATATTGAAGGTCTTCGCTGTCCACTTGACCACCGGCCCTTCAAGCCGGAAGACATTCTCCTGCTCTTCCTGGCTCTTCTTCGCCGGGGTATCCGCGGCTGTTTCGGGCTTCACTGCCGGTGCGGCTTCCTGCGCGACCAAACGAACCGGAACAAAACTTAGTCCGGCGACCAGGAGAGCAAGTGCAGCGAAACTGGAAACTCGCACTCGAATAAAACGAGGAGCAAAAACAAAATCTCTCAACGGTAACCCCCGGCAGTCTGCGGCAGCACTGTGCGCACCACCTGCGCGGCCAACTCCCCGGCAGAGGCCTGGATAGATTTGCGGGCTGCGGCAGCCTCAGCCTCCAGCGCGGCCTTGGCCTGGCTCACTTTGGATGCAGCGGCCTTGCGGGCAGTTTCAACAGCGGCATCGCGCTCGGCAGTCCACTGCTTCACGCGCTGCTCGCGAATCTTGAAGACCTCAGCGCGCGCCTGGCGCAACTGAGCAGCATATTCGGCGGCCTTGGCCTCGGCCCTGGCGATTGCCTGCTGGGCATTTTCGAGCGCGCCGTCGGTGCGGGCGCGGCGCTCGGAGAGCGTTGCGGTCAGCGGACCCTGCACCAGGAATTGATAGGCCAGAACCAGCACGATGAAAAGTAACACTGTCGGCACTGCGCCGATCATCAGGTTCCCGAGTTGTTGGAGGATTTCTATTGGCATGGCTGGTCTTTACTTCACTCTACGGTGCGCTCAGGCTTTCACTCTGATCCGGTCTTGGCTTGCGCCGGACAGTCTGGTTCGCTCAGGCTCTCAGATCGTGAGATTCAGGAGAGTTCTTTGCGTGGGTAACACTTTTTTGTATCAGGCGAGGCCGCTCAAGTCAACGCAGCAGGAGGGCATTTCCCCTACTCTTGTGACTGCTGTCACGGATTGGGAATTTACTCCGGTACGTGGAGAGTATTTGCATCAAAAAAACACTTGCTTTCGCCCGAAACAAGCCTACACTAAGCGTATCACCTAGACCCGCTCCAGGGTCCAGCGGACAGACGGTTTCGGGAAGTCCCTCCACTCCCCCTACCGTCGGTCCGCCTCTACTTTTCCGGCATTAATTTTGAAGAGTTGGCAAAGGCGCATTCCGCAGCCGGTATTTGCGCAGCCTGCCCAGAAGCGAAGCCGGACCGCTTACCTTAAGCCGGACGAGATTGCCTTCATACGCCCGCTCGTGCACCACCATCCCCGCTTCAATCGACGCCAGCGCAGCGCCTTCGTGCTGTGGCACGCGTAATTCTGCCTGAAGCACGGGGTCGGAGACCAGAGCTGCGTCAATCGCCGCCAGCAGCGCGTCGATTCCCTCGCCTGACTGTGCGGAGACGGCAACTTCATCGCCCGTTTGCGGACGCGACTGCAGCCCAAGCCGTTCGTGGTCTGCCAATAGGTCAATCTTGTTCAGCACCTCAATGCGCGGCTTGTCGAGGGCTTCCAATTCTCCCAGCACTTTTTCAACTTGAGACTTTTGCTCTTCGCCGTAAGTCGAAGCGGCATCGCGAATGTGAAGCAAAACCTCGGCCTGCCGAACCTCCTCCAAAGTAGCGCGGAAGCTGGTCACAAGCGTATGCGGCAGGTTGCGGATAAAACCCACCGTGTCCGACAGCAAAATCTTGCGCCGGCTAGGTAGCTCAATCGCGCGCAGCTTCGGGTCAAGCGTGGCGAACATCCGAGCCGAAGAGAGAACCTGCGCGCCGGTGAGGCGATTGAACAGTGTGCTTTTTCCTGCGTTAGTGTAGCCAACCAGCGCCACTGTCGGAACGGGCGCCGACTCCCGCCGCTGGCGCTGCTGGTGGCGGACGCGACGGACAGCTTCTAGGTCGAGCTTGACCTGATCGATGCGACGCTGAATCTTGCGGCGGTCGGTTTCCAGTTGGGTTTCACCGGGGCCGCGCGTACCAATGCCGCCGCCCAACTGCGACATCGCCTTGCCGCGCCCAGTCAGGCGCGGCAGCATGTATTCAAGCTGCGCCAGCTCCACCTGCAGCTTGCCCTCGCTAGTGCGTGCATGGCGAGCAAAAATGTCGAGGATCAGCTGCGTCCGGTCGAGGACGCGGCAAGGCAGCGCCGCCTCCAGATTGCGCAGCTGCGTTGGCGAGAGATCGTGGTCAAAAAGTACGAGATCGGCCTCAACCGAAGCCGCAATTCCGGCAATCTCTTCCACTTTGCCGGAGCCAATCAGAGTCGCCGGATCAGGCTTGGCGCGACGCTGCATCAGCTCGGCGACAATTACGCCGCCGGCGCTGGTGACCAGCTCGCGGAATTCGGCAAGGGATTCGTCAGCGTCCAGCCCCGGCGAGATAGAGTCAACTTCTGCCTGAACTTCCGTAGGCACAGCAAACCCGTCAGCGATCTCTGGATCACTTTCCAGAGACACAGCCGCTATCCGCGTGGCCGACAGGCCAACGCGGCTTCCCGCCTTGCGGACTGCAAAGTCTACCCCAACCAGAACAGCATGTTCCGGCGAGGAGCCTTTGCCCCTGCTTTCAACCGCCAATTGTGGATGCTCCCGGAGTACTAGTGGGTCTCAGCCGCGGCGCCAACCGCCACCGGAGCCGCGGCCGCCAATTGCACGGGAACCGCCGTGGGACCGAAACCGCCATGCGCGGCCGTTCCTGTTCCTGGCCGCACCTCGGTGTGCATCACGCTGCGATTGCTCACCACGGTCGATATGGCATGTTTGAATATCAATTGCTCCTGACTGTTGTTTTCCAGAAGCACGGAATACTTGTCAAAGGACCGAATCTTCCCGGTCAGCTTGACGCCGCTAACCAGATAGATAGTGATGGGGGTTTTGTCCTTGCGAACCGTATTCAGGAAGGTATCCTGAATATTTTGTGCCGGCTTGTTCTCCATATGCCGATCTCCTGCTTTCCTGCAATGAATGATGTGATGTAGCCAGACCGCCCTCGAAGAGGGGCCAGTTGCGCGGATGCGATTTCGGAATACCCGTCCTCGCGGGGGCCCGCAATAGGTCACGTCAACAATATAGTGAAATTCATTTCATTTCAACCATTTTGCGATTTTTCACTCTGCCCGGGGCAATTTCCCGCTTTCCCTGATCTCTGCAGGCGCTCCCCGCGGCTGCTAACATGGAGTCGTGGAACACTCAGCCGGCCCTGCCAAAGACCCTGCCCAAAAGACCGCCTCCTCCGCCCAGAACAAGCTACAGCCGGTTCCCATGCTCGACCTCAAACGCCAGTATGCTCCCCTCCATCAGGAGCTTCTGGAGGCAGTCGGCCATGTCCTGGAGACCCAGCAGTTCATTCTCGGTGAGCCGGTAGCAGCCTTTGAGCAGTCGGCTGCAGCTCAGTTGGGCGTGGTTCATGCCCTCGGCTGCAGTTCAGGCACAGACGCTCTCTGGCTGGCTCTGGCCGGGGCTGGAATCGGGCCAGGAGATGCCGTTCTGACTACGCCCTTTAGCTTTTTTGCCTCGGTCAGTTGCATTCTTCGCGCAGGAGCAACCCCGGTGCTGGCGGATATCGACCCGGCTACCTTCAATCTGAACCCTGCGGATGTGGATACGGTCCTTTATGCCCCGGAGGGTAGAAGAGTGAAAGCGGTCCTACCCGTCCACTTGTATGGCCAGACTGCCTCGCCGGAGTTCTTCAGGCGAATTCGTCGCGAGCACGCGGTCCAGACAATCGAAGACGCCGCTCAGGCGTGGGGCGCGGAGTCGAATGGAGTGAAGGCGGGCGGTTTGGGCGATGCCGCGGCCTTCAGCTTTTATCCCACCAAGAATCTGAGCGCCGCAGGAGACGCCGGCCTGGTAACCACCAACTCAGACCAAATCGCCGAGCGGATAAAGATGCTACGCCAGCACGGTATGCGCCGCCGCTACTATCACGACGAGGTCGGCTGGAATGCCCGCATGGATGGCTTCCAGGGCGCAATTCTCAGTGTCAAGCTCAAATACATCGACGGCTGGAACCACGCCCGCCGCACCGTCGCCAAAAAATATCATGCGCTCTTCCACGCCGCTGGACTGGTCGAAGCAGGACCATACCCCACGCACGGAATCGTCCTGCCGCACGAGGTCGCGGGAACCCACCATGTCTGGCATCAATACGTGATTCGCACCACCCGCCGCGACGAACTGCGCGCGTTTCTATCCGAAAGAAAAATCGGCTCGGAGATTTACTACCCCGTCCCGCTCCACTTGCAGGATGCTCTGAAGAGCCTCGGCTACGCAGAAGGCAGCTTCCCGGAAGCCGAACGCGCCGCCCGCGAAGTCTTAGCCCTGCCCATCTTCCCCGAAATCTGCGAAGACGAGCAGCAAACGGTTGTCGCTGCAATTGCTGAGTTCTTGAGCTGATTCTACGAACTCCTTGGGTTGCGCTATACTTGTATAGCCCAACCCAAGGAGCCGCCCATGCTCGCCATCCGCCTACCTGAAGAAATCGAAAAACGCCTCGACACCCTGGCCAAAGAAACCGGGCGGACCAAGTCCTTCTACGTCCGCGAAGCCATTCTCGAACATCTGGACGACCTCGAAGACATCTACTTTGCCGAGAAAGAATTGGCCGACATTCGCGCCGGCCGGGTGAAGACAATTCCTATGGAAGAAGTGATGAAGCGCTATGGCATGGTCGATTAAGCTCAGCCCCACAGCCAATAAGCAATTGGATCAGCTTGACCCACAAGTTGCCCGCCGCTTGATTCGCTTCCTCTATGATCGCGTCTCCCTCCTCGACAACCCACGCAGCATCGGCGAAGCCCTCAAAGGCTCCGAACTCGGCGACCTCTGGAAATACCGCGTCGGCGATTACCGCATCATCGCCAGCATTGAAGATCAACTGGTCCGCATCCTTGTCGTCCGCATCGGCAACCGCCGCGAAGTTTATCGATAAAGCATTTTCAGTGATTGCGCAACCGAATGCCCATGCGCGCTCCATCTCGCCATGACGAGAAGACACAAGTTCATCGCGAGCAATGCCCCCAGGATTACTTGCATTCCACACGGCGTGAGCGGTTCTGCACAGCGCTGCCTGCTTAATTCAGTAAATCTATAACCCTGCTCCAAGGGGCAGGGGTTTTGTTCTCGCAAACTCGGGCTTGGCCCATTCAAAGGACAGAAATGAAAATGACGCAATTGCTTTTGGCCGGAATCGCTCTGCTTGCAATCGGAACAATAACCGGCTGCAAGGCGAATATCTCACAATCGCCAGATGTTTCTGATAACATTCGCAAATCGCTCGATCAGGCAGGGCTGAAAGATGTCTCCGTCAGCCAGGATCGCGACAAAGGTATTGTGACCCTCGGCGGACATGTCACCAATCCGAACGACAAGTCACAAGCCGAATCGCTGGCAACCTCCTTGGCTGGTGGGCAGGTCGTCGCTGACCAGATCGCTGTAGTTCCTGTAGGCGCTGGAGGCGATACAAGAGCCGTAAACTCCGATCTGGACCAGGGCATCGAGAAGAATCTCGACGCCGCGCTGATCCAGAACAAGATGCACAAAAGCGTAAGTTACGCGGTGAAGAACGGCGTAGTCACCCTGACCGGAGAAGTGAACTCGGACTATGAGCGCGCGGGCGCAGAGAAATTGGCGGCCGCGGTTCCGAATGTGCTTCAAGTAGTGAACGATCTACAGACCAAAAATCGGAAAGCTACGTCATCGCTGTAGGCGCTGTGTCCGGGGACAACGAAGTAATCCTTCCTCCTTCACCCGTAATCCGGCGCCGCCATCGGCTATGATGAACGCGATGGCGACTACAGATAATTTCAACGGCAAATGGGCGCTGGTTACCGGAGCCAGCGCGGGCATCGGTATGGCATTGGCGCGGGAGCTGGCGCGCCACGGGGCAAAACTTATCCTCACCGCCCGCCGCGGTGATCGCCTCGAAGCTCTCGCCGCCGAACTCCGCGGCAAAGGAACCGAAGTCCGCATCCTCACTGCTGACCTGAACGATCCCGCCGCTCCGCAGCAGCTCTTCGATGCAATTGGCGGCTTGAAACTCGACGTCGACATCCTTGTCAACAACGCCGGACTTGGCCAGTTCGGCGCATTCGCCTCCAGCCCCATAGCGCAGGAACTGAGCCAGATCCGCGTCAACTGCGAGGCCACGGTGCATCTCACACGGCTCTTTATTCCGCGCATGGTCGAGCGCCGCCGTGGCTGGGTGCTAATTGTTGCCTCCGTCGCCAGCTTTCAACCGGTCCCGTACATTTCCACCTATTCGGCGACAAAAGCCTTTGACCGTATCTTCGCCCTGGGAGTAGCCGCGGAAGTAGCCCGCTTCGGAGTTAAAGTAACCGCCCTCTGCCCGGGACCAACAACCAGCGAGTTTTTTGATGTGGCCCGCGCGGATAAGCTGAAGACCCGCAAGATGCAGCCGGCGGAAGATGTGGCGCGGCTGGCGATTGATGCTCTGGCCCGCGGCCAGCGAACCATCATTCCCTACTTTGGCGGCAAATTCACCGCGCTGCTGGTGCGCTTTCTGCCCAACCCGCTGATCACCTGGTTTGTCGAGAAGAGCGTGCGGCCCGTCTGAGGGTTCCAGGCCAATCCAACACTGTCTCAATGCGCACAAAGCTACGCGTAGACGTTGACGCTGGAGCCGCTGCCGTTGTTCCCGCTTGTGGCAGAGGTGCTGCTGGTCGTCACCGGGGTTCCGTTTGTATTAAAAGCGCTGACCCCGTATTTACTCTCAAGCAATGCAACATTCGGGTCGGTCGTACTACCGGACGGATTCTGCCCATAGGCCGTCTCCAGCAGCGATGTCAGCGGATCGGTTGTTGAAGAAGACGAGTTGTTGATATCGGAAAAATTGAGCAGCGAGGTCACCGAT
>CAZHKN010000097.1:0-16372 GCA_964532725.1 uncultured Occallatibacter sp. | reverse complement strand
CTCGCAAAAAGCTGTTGACTCGAACAGACAGTCGCTCGCCTTTGGGAACCGGGGAGTGCGGCTCAACCCTCACCGTGCCCCATCCATTCACAGTCTCATCGTGAAAGGATAGGCAAGCACGAACCCCAACCAGTCACGCCGAAGGCAGTTGGCCCCACCGCAGGTGGTTGACATTTGTTGTCAAAGATGACTACGATCCATAGACAGGATGACTCGCAAGACGCGGCCCATCTCGTGGATCAAAGCCGCGCGGAAAGACTTCGAGCGGTTCCCGATGCAGGCGCAGTCGATCTGCCTGGCGGCTCTGACCATTGCTGCCGAGGGCGGCAAGGCTGATATTGCCAAGCCATTCAAAGGCCTCGGTTCGGGCGTCTTTGAAATTGTCCTTCCGCTGCGCGGAGACGCTTTTCGCGTCGTCTACGCCGTGCAGATTGCTGATGAACTCTGGGTCTTGCATGCCTTCCAGAAGAAATCGACTCAGGGAATCAAGACGCCACGGCGCGAGGTCGAACTGATCGAGAACCGCCTGAAGAAATTGAAGGAGATGCTGGGATGAAGAGCGAAGAGATCGAGCTGGTCCGTGGCAGCGGCAATGCCTTCCGCGACCTGGGCCACGCCAGCCCGGATGTAGAGCAGTTGAAGGCGATCCTCGCTACCGAGATCGTCAAAATGCTCGACCGCCAGAGCCTGACCGTGCGCGGCGCTCATGCTCGCACTGGCATAGCCGCGGCGGATTTCTCGCGCATCCGCAACGCCGACCTCACCCGCTTCACCCTCGACCGGCTGGTCTCGATCCTCAACCGCCTCGGCGCGCGCGTCGATGTGCGCGTCAAAGTCCGGGCAGTTCTTCCAGTTGAACAAGCCGTCGCGGGGGATTGAACTCTGAAACCTGAGTTATCAAAAAAATCAAATCGCCAGCGCCTCCACCACTGCCTCCGGGTGCCGCGCGATTACGGTGAGATAAGCCCGCGCGGCGCGGTCTGGCCGACGCCGTCCCTGCTCCCAATCCTGCAAGGCGCGCGGGTCAAGCGCAAAGCGCCGCGCAAACTCCGCACGGCTCAGTCCCGTCGCCGCCCGCACTGCTCTCACATCCACATCCAGCGGCAACGGAAAGCGATGCACCGCTGCAGGCTCCGCCTTGCCCTCGGCAATCGTTGCAGCCTCGCGCATCGCCTCCACAAACTCATCGGCCACATTCTTCCGCTGGATGCTCCGCACCAGTCCCGTCCGTTTTGGATTCGCTCGCTCCGCGCGTGTTCGATCCGCCTTCATTGATTTCGCCTCCCGGCCTTTGCAGCCGCCTTGATCATTGCGGCAAACCCCGCAACCTCTCGCTTTTGTGCGCCAGTAAGATTCGCCTGCTCGTCCTTGCCGTAAAGAAAGATTGCGTACAGAGGGTTCTCTTCATCGTAGAAGTAATAAATTACCCGCACACCGCCGGATTTTCCCTTGCCCCGCGCTGCAAAGCGCACCTTGCGCACACCGCCCGTTCCCGGAATCTCATCCCCCGCGCCGGGGTTCATCGCAAGATAAAAGATCAGTTCCTCATGCTCCTCGGCTGAAAGCAGTCTCTCTGCCCGGCGGGCAAAAGCACTGGTTTCAACAACCGTCAGGAGGTGTTCGTTCACGGGAAGATTATGCGGCATTGCCGCATACAAGTCAAGATGGCCCTAGCGGGTGGCGCATCGTATTTTTTTGAAATCAAAACCAGCTCACCCTCTGGGTGCCCCATCCTTATTGCAGTCTCATCGTGAAGGGTGGGCAAGCACGCAAAGATTCGGCATGACCAAGGCGGTTGCCTCCTTTTATAATCTTCCGGTCCGGCTTAATCGGTCTTGCTTTCTCTACTGCATCCAAAAACTCAAGAGTCCCGGGAGGGCGCGTGAAGAGGTCGTCTAGTTGCTTGAAACTTGTGTTGTTGATGTTGGCTTTCACTCTTGGCTCAGCGGCTCTGCTGTGTTTGCCGGACGGCCTGAAGGCACAGGCCACAGCGAAACCAGAGCCAAACGGAAATGGAGCAACATCGGATCAACAAGCTCCGATCTATGGCCCCTTGTCTTTCAACAGTGAAAGAGCAGATTTCTATGTTGCGCAAAACGGCAAATTCGCGCGAGCGTCGGTCTCCGGCGGGACCATTGAGATACATCTCCATCCCGGTAGCTTTGAAATTGGCTATAACGGCGAACAGATGAATCTTTGCCTTGCACAGTCCCCGTTTGAAGAGATAAAAACCGATCCGAGCGGCTATAAGGCTTCTTGTTTATCAGGGCCAATGACGGGTGCGAGAGAGCCGAACAGCGATGCTCTGCTGGTCTACGGCGGACACAAATGGAGCGATGGAAACACAGAACTCTCGGACGCGACCTCATTGAAGGCCACTCCAATGAAGGGTTTCAGGTTTGCGTACCAAGTGAATCAGTTGCTGTTCGTTGCAGCTCGCGATATGACACTCAGCGGCTTTAAGGGAACCCTCTACGGATACATCGTTGTCTACAAGCAACAACCGCGAAGCAATAAAGACATCATGCCAATCCATTTGATTTTTGAGTGAAAGCAGTTTCAGCTAGTTTTGGCGGCAGGGGTTGCATCCTGATTTTTTGAAATCTGAACCAGCTCAACCCTCAGGGTGCCTCATCCATTCACAGTCTCATCGCGAATGGGCCGGAAAGTACGAACTCCAACCCGCCCCGGCGAAGCCAACCAGCCGCACCGCAGGCGCCAGGCGTCTCCCGAAGGGGGGCTGGGAGAATAGCCCAGGACCGGGGTCCCCGCGGACAGGTCTTCTGTCAAGTATCACTTGATCCTTTACAGATGGTTCTCAGGAGATGCTTTACAGGCCGAAGCGTCGCTCTGGGATCTCTTCTAAGGTTCGTGGCAAGCGATCGGAGAACTATGCCGTGCCGCAAGCGCATCGCGTCCGCCTTTCTGACTCCGTCAACCGGCCAAAGGGTCAATCTTCTGGTCATGAACGATTAACCCTGTTTGGCCGTGAGTTGCCATTGCAACAGTTACTGGGGCTCGACACCCCATACCAGCACGCCGTTCAGATACAGGGTTACGGTCGTCGTGTCTTTGTATACAAAGCTATCGTCAGAGATGAACGAATAGGTTTGTTCAGTGAGGAAATTCGAGTAATTCTCGTGGTGGATACGGGTTTGAATTTCACCGCTATTCTGGCCCGGCTGAACCGAACCGGCGGCAGCGGTGAAATCGAGTTCCAGATAAGTATTGGCCAGCGCAACCGGTGTGGCCAGAGTGACGAATTTACTGGTTATATTGGCGCAACTCACCAATGCATAGTCGCAGGCGAAAACCAGCGGATCCGAAGGGGTTTCATTTGTGAACCAGTAGCGCATGGCTAGAGTGTTGAGCGGCACCGCGGTGGGCACGGTCCCTGAGCCGGTGTTATCGATTTCGTAATCTGCGTACAGTTGATTATCGACATCGTCATTGTCGTGAGAGCGATCCTGCACTTTCAGTCCGGAAACGCTTTGCGCATGCAGCAGAGCGCTCCCGGCAACCAGGCTGAACAACAAACCGGTGCTTATAACCACCAGTCTCTTTACGGCGGCAATCGCCGTATTCCGAGTGATTCTACCGAAATGCTTTGGGGGAAGCATATTGGTCTCCTTGGGTTGTTTTTTTCTCAACGATCGGAGAAGCGAGGACTGTAATGAAATCAATCTTTTCTTGTCAATGTAAATGAAGAGGTCAACAAACAAATTACAAAGCAGAGACAAAGCCACATCGCGCAGTTATTGCTCTAATCTTCTTGCCGTCAGTTGTTTCCAACATCTCAAGGCACTGAGCGAGGATGACAATCTCTCTCAAGATCATCGAGTCAGATGGCGCGCCACCAACGTCAGAGCTATAGCGGTTGTCCAATTGGCATAGAGCGAAGTAGATGCATTCAAGTGAATTTTTCTTTGATGAAAAGCCACCTTGCAAAATCTCAACCACGCCACAGACTATTGGAGAACCGCTCTGACTGGCTTCGCCTTAGAACCTGTCTCATAAACCAAACTCTTTGACTCGCAAAGCGCATTCAACCCGCTTTGATGCGGGTCTCACAGTCGGCAAATTTGCAGAGTGCTATTTATGAGACAGGTTGTAGGGAAGGAATGATCTTTACATCCTGCTTTTGAGAACGGGAGAAGGCTCGCCGGCTGCTTACGACAACTATATTGAATTCACGTTTGCACATTCCCAGGTTCCCAAATGCGAAAGACCTGGGCGCGCATTCCTGGTGGCAGATTGAGACGTTGGCCACCTGCCAGACCAATACCGCGCCGGCCATCTCCCTTTAAGCCAGTCTCAAGCCCAACTGAAGCCACTCTGCTGCAACGGCAGCGTGCGAATTCTCTTGCCCGTGGCGGCAAAGATGGCATTGGTAATCGCCGGCAGAACCGGCGGCAGCGTTGGCTCGCCGAGGCCAGTTGGAGAGTAGTCGGTCTTGCGCCAATAGACCTCGATCTTAGGAGCCTGCCTCATGCGCATCAGAGGGTGGTTCTGGAAGTTCGTCTGCTCGATCCTGCCATCGGTCAGAGTGATCTCCTGCGCCAGATGGCTCATGCCTTCCAGGATGCCGCCCTGCGCCATATTCTCAGCGGCTGCCGGATTGATAATCTGGCTGCCCACATCGCCAGCCGCCCAAACCCGATGCACCGTGACCTTGTTCTGCGCGTCTACGCTCACGTCGGCCACTTCAGCAAAGTAGCCCAGATGGCAAAACCATGCGGCAATGCCCATTCCGCGCCCAGGTTCCTTGCCCCGCTTCGCCCAGCCGGACTTTTCCGCGACTAACTCAAGCACGCCTTTGAACCGCTCCGGGATAAGAACGGACTGCCCTGAAGGTTCGTGATCGCCCACCGCGTCGTGTTCGCCAGAGGACCAGGGCGCTTGCTTGTTGCCCAGCAGTTCGAGTTGGAACTCGAGCGGATCGCGACCGGCTTCATGAGCCAGTTCGTCAAGAAAGGACTGCGCCACCCAGCAGTATGCGTTGTCGCCGGGGGCGCGAAGCGCTCCAGTGCGTAGCATGAGCGGCTGTTTCGAGGTGTAAAGCGCATACGCCGGCGGAAAACCGGCAGGGTACGAGTCCTGCCCGATGCCGCCGCCGGAGGTCGCATTCTTTTCATCGCCATAGGTGACAAAGTGATGCCGCCAGGCAGTGAGCTTGCCCTGCGCATCCAGGCCGCCCTTCAGGCCTACCGTCCCACCGGGGCGGAAGGGGTCGTGGGCGATGTCGTCTTCGCGCGACCAGAGCAACTTGACTGGCGCATCGATTTTCTTCGCGATCCATGCGGCCTCGACCAAGTAGTCGTTCTGCAGCCGCCGGCCAAAGCTACCCCCCGAGCGCACCATGTGGGTGGTGATATCGCTTTCCTGGATGCCGAGAGTTTTGGCGACCAGAGTGACGCCGTTGCCCGGCAGCGTACTGGTGGACCACATCTCCAGCTTGCCGTCCTTCCAGTGCGCGGTAGCGCCCTGCGGCTCCATCGTGACATGGGCAATGAACGGGTACTCATAAGTTGCCTCGACCACCTTGGCCGACGACTTGAGCGCGGCATCCACATCGCCATACTTGCGGAGCGAATTTGCGGGAGGGGCCTTCAGAAGCTCCTCTGCGCGCTTCCTGAATCCCTCGGTGCTTTGTGTGGCGGCGGGGCCAAGATCCCACTCAACCTTGAGTTGCTTGCGAGCCTGTTGCGCCTGCCACCAGGTATCGGCCACAATCGCTATGCCCGGCTCCATGCCCGGCTCCCACGGCGTAAAAGCAGCGGGAGTGATGCCGCCATCGATCACCAGGACATGACGTACACCCGGCAGTGTTTTGATCTTGTCGGTGTTGGCAGACTTTACCTTGCCGGCAAAAACAGGAGCCTTCTCAATCGCAGCGTACAACATCCCGGGCACTTGCACATCGATGCCGAAGAGCGGCTTGCCGGTGACGATGGCATGGGTGTCAACGCCCGGCTGCGAGTGGCCGATGATGCGGTAATCCTTGGGGTCTTTGAGCTTGACGCTGCTCAGTGCGGGCGCGGGCAGCGCGGCGGCTTTGGCGGCAAGTTCTCCATAACCCGCGGAACGTCCTGAGGCTGGGTGCAGCACCCGGCTGGATGCTACCGGGACCACGCCAGGCGCTGCGTGCGGCAGATCACCGGAAGCAACCTGGACCACGCGGCCGGGTTGCGTGATGCATTCGGCCTCTGGCACTCCCCAGGTTTGCGCCGCCGCGGTAATGAGCAACTGCCGTCCGGCTGCGCCCACGCGCCGCATCGGCTCCCAGCCCTGCGGCGTATTCGCGGAACCACCTGAAAACTGCCGGCCGTAGATCTTCTCGTTCAGTTCGGCCTGCTCGACACGAACATCCTTCCATTCAACATCCAGCTCCTCGGCAATCAGCATGGGCAGCATGTTGCGCATGCCCTGACCGGACTCCGAAGCGCGCGCCATGATTGTCACCACACCATCCGCGGCAATGCGAATGAAGGCCTGTGGCGTAAGGTCTGGCGGTGTTCCCGCTCCCTGGGCCACGGCCAGCGGAGAGCGATAAAGTTCCAAAGCGAAGCCGCCGCCCGCAAGGGCCGTCAACTGCAAGAACGATCTGCGATTCATGCTCATCGGATGGCCCTCCTTCACTTGGCGCGGGCAACAGCGCCCGCTTCGGCTGCTTCGTGAATCGCTTGACGAATACGTGTATAGGTCCCGCAGCGGCATAGGTTACCGCTCATCGCGGAGTCGATCTCCGCGTCCGTTGGATGAGGCGTGCGCGCCAGCAAGGCGGTCGCAGACATGATCTGCCCCGCCTGGCAGTAGCCGCACTGCGGCACATCCAGCGCCTCCCAGGCCACCTGGACGGGATGCAGGCCATCCGGCGAAAGCCCTTCAATGGTAGTGATTGGCTCACCCTCAACGGACCCCACATGCGTCATGCAGGAGCGCACCGCGCGCCCGCCCACCAGCACTGTGCATGCGCCGCAAAGCCCAATCCCGCACCCGTATTTCGCGCCCTTGAGGTCCAAGATGTCGCGCAGCACCCACAGCAGAGGAGTATCCGGCGGCGCGTTCACCGTGGCGGCGGCATTGTTGACATTCAATTTGATCGGCATCTGTTCACTCCACAATCCGGTTTCGGGAAAAGGATCGGCGACGAACACAGGCGTGCGACTGGAGTTTATCAAATCTCCGCGCCTCAATGCCACCTGGCGGGCGGCCCGTATCTGGCAGACCGTAAATTTGAGGGACTCACATCTCGCATTCGACTCGTGGGAACCTCGGCTCTCAACCTTCCACGACAGGGGAATCATGAATCATTCCCATCCCCAATCTCTTGGCAAGCAGCCGGCGCTTCCATCGGCTGTTGCATAATCACATCGAGCGCGGTCACAAAAGCGAAAGCGACGGTAAAGAAGTCGATCGTAAGCCCCGTGATGTAGGCTGCGGCGCTGTATTGGAATCCAGCTAAAACGTAGCTAAGCATCGTCAGCGTCACGGCGGAACCTAAAACAACGAAGACCGCGAATATTGCCGGCGGCGGTCCCTGGCCGACCACCCTGCGCCGTCGCAGCGGATAGGTAACCTGAAGAGACAGCATCGGTAGCGCGAAAAGCATGGCAGAGCCTCGCCAAATCCACTTTTCCTGAAGGTTGTAAAGCGCAAGGATAGCCGGCAGCAGCGCTGCCGCCGTCAATACGAAAATGTACGTCATGACCGTTTTGGCAAGATATCTGTCCAGCAGCGACAGCCTCGCTCCGGCGGCCTGCCGGAGGCCGAACAACAGCGCCGAGAATCCCGCGAAGGTGATCATCAGGCCAGCCAATGTGTACAGCAGGGTTACACCTTTGACTTCCATGCTTTGCTCCGCCAATACCGCTTCCAGAATAGTTATACCGTTTCAGAATAGCCGCACCTCTGAAGCAATGCACCCAAGCGGTGTTTTCTTCCAGAGCCGGGACCATAGCTCTTTCAATCGGAGGGAGCAGGGGTTCCTGAATCGAGGCCTCGACCGCCCAGTGCTGGTGGTAGATTGAGATGCGGGCCGCCCGCCGGTCGCATCTCAAAACCTGTGCGGCCTCTTCAACGTTTTTTTGCAACCAATATTTTTTTGCAATCAGGAGATTTTGAAATGAGACGTGATTTGATTCTGCGGAATGTATTCCCGCTTTTGCTGGCCTGCACTCTGCATGCTCAGGACACCCGTGTTGTCACTGAACCCAAGCTTCCACCGGCCTGCGCCACCCTTGATGCGCAACTGGTCGCCACCGGCCGGCCGCCGGCGGAGGCGGACGAACAGAAACTCGACACATTCCGAATCCAAAAGGCCATTGACTCTTGCGGCAAAGGCAAAGGAGTGCTTCTCCGTTCGCATGGTGCCGCGAACGCCTTCCTGAGCGGCCCGCTTGAACTGCGCGAGGGAGTCACGCTGATTGTGGACAAGGGCACAACACTGTATGGCTCGCGCGACCCCGCCGTTTACGCGACGTCGCCCGGAAGCTGCGGCTTGGTCGATGAGGCGCCCCGCCGGGGATGCAAATACCTCATCACGGCCGATCATGTGAGCGGCGCGGGGGTTATGGGCGACGGTGTCATCGACGGTCGTGGAGGCGAAAAGATCCTTGGCTCGACCCATTCCTGGTGGGACCTGGCTGAACAGGCTCGCAAAGGAGGCCGCCAGCAGACGCCGCGCATCCTGTTGGCTGAGTCAGCGGACAACTTCACCCTCTATCGCATCACGCTCAAGAACTCGCCCAATTTCCATGTCGTCTATAACAGTGGCAACGGCTTTACTGTGTGGGGGCTCAAGATCGACACGCCGCAGCGGCTCGCGCGCAACACGGACGGAGTCGATCCGGGGAACGGATCGAAAAATATCACCATTACACAGAGCTACATTCGCACCGGCGACGATAACGTGGCGATCAAGGGCGGCCCAGGCGGTGTAACCAATATGACTGTCAGCAACAGTCATTTCTATTGGGGGCACGGGATGTCGATCGGCAGCGAGACAGACGGCGGCGTGAGCAAAATCCGTGTCCTCAACCTTTCTCTGGATGGTCCTGACAATGGAATCCGCATCAAGTCCAATGGCTCGCGCGGCGGGCTGACCCACGACGTGCTCTATGACGACGTGTGCATCCGCAACTCGCCAAACCCAATCACGCTGGACACGGGCTATACGGCGGCAGGAACCCTGGAGGGAAATCACCCGCCGGTGATGAAGGACATCACGCTGCACAATGTGCGCGTTTCAGGCGGAGGCAAGATCTCTTTCAACGGCTATGCGAAGCAGTATCGGATCGGCGCGACTTTGGATGGCGTTCTGCTTACCGACGACGCAAACTACCAGTACGACCTGCGCCATGCCGACATCCGTCTGGGTCCCGGCGCGACAAACCTGAAACTGCCCGCCGGGGAAGACTCCACCATCGAGGGAACGCCCGCAAGCGGCTCTCCGGCTGAGTGCGCGTCAAAATTTGCCCCGTTCCCTTCCGAGTAATACCCAACCTCAGCGTCTCTTTATAACGCCAGAATTCAGCTATTTGTCTTTTGCGGCAATGCGTTTTGCCTGGTCTCTGACCTTCAGTTCGTTTTGAAGGTCAGAGACTGCCCACCCTCGCGCAAATAGATGCCAGTCTTGCTTAGGGGACGTCTCGTCTGAAACCGTGTGTGCGGGTCAGGGCATATTCGATGGAGCCGCCGTGCCGTCGGACCACTTGTCTGCCAGGACAAAGAGAATCGTCACGCGCTCCTGAGGGTCATTCGCCACCATGACCGGTGAGTTAGGATCATCGGACGCCCAGCTCTTCGTCATGTCGCCGGGTGAAAAAAACATCGCATGAGGACGCCAGTTCTTACCCCGGTCGTTTAAGTACTGCTGCTTCGACATCATGTAAGCCATCGCGCCAGGTTCCAGCGCGGGCAACTCCTTTTTATCCAGCGCGGCCGCAATTTCCCGAGCGACTTCGGCCTTCGATTTTCCTGCCAGCACAAGCCGGGTCTTCATTAAATAGATGGCCGCAAAGCTCCTTGCGGCTTGCGCGTTGAAGCAATGGGGCGCCCGCATCTTCGGATTCCAGTACTCCGCATCCTCCGAGCCCTGCGCCCACGACCTCTCCACAATGCAGAGAAAGCCATTCGTGCCCTTCACCGCGGTCTTGTATCCCTCGCGCCCCAGCACCATCACTTCGGCTCCATCGGAAATGGAACCGGGCGCGGCGCTGCGGGCCAGAGCAATCTCGGATCTCTCGTCAGATATCAGGTACTGATCCAAGGGAGCCATCGCCGGATAGGCAGCTTTCCCGGCCTGTGCCACAGCCTGCCCGCCCGCGACCGGTAAAACAATCTGCAGAGCAAATGCCAAAGCGATGATCTTGACGTGATTCTTTCGCATCCGATCCCCCAATCCACGTATTTCGGGCCGGCGAGCATCGACGCTGAGATCGATTCGAGGATTGTAAATAGCGCAAGGCGGGCGGTGTCAAGCCCGTGGATGGCTCGGGTCCGAATCTTCAAACCTGTGATCGAACCGGGCGGTGGCCAAAATCTGACCAGCCATAAATCTGGGTGGCCCGCATCTCGCATTTGAGCAATAACCGGCTTTGACCCCCCATTGCTAGTGGTAGATTGAGATGTGGGCCAGCCGCCAGTTCTAGGAAAGCCGTAGTTTTAACCCACCGCCTCTAATATATAACCCTAGAATTAACCCCTCGTTACGTATTCAACTCATTCCACCATGCGTTATAACCTCCACACAGGACAGAACTCGACCCTGCCGCTACCGTTGGAAACGCTTGTGTACGCGACGTTTCAGTTTTTGTGTCTTTACTTTTAATCAAATGTATGGAGGAAATATGAGCAAGTTGTTATGTAATATGAGCAAGTTGTCAACTGGAGAAAATCACCTTCTCCGCTCTTTTATTCAGCGCTTGATTTTGCTTACTCTCGGAATCTCGTGTTTTGGTTTGGGCGCATTTGCCCAGACCGCTTGCTGGACAGCATGGAGTTCCAGCTCCGTCTATACTGCCGGCGCGCAAGTCAGCTACAGCGGTGAGAATTATCAGGCAGCCTATTGGACACGAGGCAACAATCCCTCCACTAGCAGCGGCGTTGCTGGCAGCGGGCAGCCCTGGATTCCTGAGGGAAGTTGCTCGGGAACAAGTGATGGCGGCGGAACTGTTTCTCAACCGGCAGCTTTGTGTGCGAACGAGAATGGCGCCTGTTCGTTCACCGGAGTAGCTGGTGTCTCCTTTGGAGCCAATAGCTCCTTCTACTCCAAGATGGCGAGCACCAGCATCGCCTGCAACGACGCAACTTTCGGCGATCCGGATGTGGGCGTCGGGAAGTCCTGCTACATTCGGAATTACACGCTCTGCGCGAGCGAGAACGGCACATGCTCATTCAATGGTGTCGCCGATGTTGCTTTCGGCGCCGGCAATTCGTTCTACAACCGCACCGCAACCAACAGCATAGCCTGCAATGACGCAACTTTTGGCGATCCGGATGTGGGCGTCGCGAAGTCCTGCTATTACTACATGAGGACGGACTGCGCAGCGGAGAACAGTACTTGCTCGTTCACCGGAACTGGCGACGTCGCCTTTGGCGCGGCCTCCTCGTGGGTTGGATTTCCGTCAGTCGGCAACAGCATCGCCTGCAATGACGCAACCTTCGGTGATCCGGACTATGGCGTGGCAAAGGCTTGCTACGTCATGGTGCTGGCGCCGGTCTCTGGGGGGAATTCGGGAACCGGCGCTGCTGCCGGCTTCATCTTCAGTCCCTATAAAGATGTGACGATCGATGCGAACTGGAACACCGGTGCGCAGCAATCAAACGCGACGGGAACGAGCCAGGCGGTAACCAGCGCCATGCCAAACCAGAATCTAACCTGGGCTTTCGCATCCGGCACTTGCGGTTCGGAGAGCTGGGCCGGCATCACCCCAGCCCAGGAAGCCACCAATGTCCAGGCTTTTGTCAACGCCGGCAAGTATTACACAGTGAGCACCGGCGGCAGCGGAGCTACGTTCGATTGCCCCAGCGGCTCGGCATTCCTCTCCTTTATCAAGACCTATTATTCGGCCAACATGCTCGGCGTCGATTTCGATATCGAAAATGGCCAGGGGCAGGCGATCGTGGATGATCTGATCAACGCGGCGATTGCCGGCGAACAGCAGTATCCCAACCTGCGCTTCAGCTTCACCATCGCTACCTTTGGTGGCAGCGCTAATCCGATTCTCGGCAGCGAAGGCGTATTGGTCGTAAGCGAGATCCAGCGGTTGGGACTGGGCGGCAACTACACCATCAACCTGATGACGATGGACTACGGCTCGGCCGCGGCCTACAACTGTGTCGTGGTGAATGGCGCCTGCGAAATGGGACAATCCGCGATTCAAGCCGCGCAGTCGCTCAACTCGCAGTACGGCATCCCATATAGCCATATTGAGATCACTCCGGATATCGGACAGAACGATACCCAGGGTGAGATCTTTACGCTAGCGGATGTGGATACTGTTGCGGCCTTTATCAAGTCCAACGGTCTGGCCGGCGCTCATTTCTGGTCGTTTGATCGCGATACTCCAACCTGCACCTCAGGAGCCTCCACCTGCAACGGCAATGGAGCTGCATCTCTTGCGTACACCAACGAGTTCAAGAACGATCTGGGAGTGAAGTAGCCGTTATGCGGGGAGAGTATAAAATCCCTCCCCGCATCTCAATCCTGGTATTTCCAAAACACAACACAAGAGCGGCCTTCGGGTCGCTCTTGTGTTGTGGCGGAACGCAATTCAACATCACGAGTGGCAGGTGAACCCGTCCGCCCAGCCATAAATCTGGGCGGCCCACATCTCGCCTTTGAGATGTGGGAACCTCTGCTCTCAACCCTCCACAGCCCGGCAATCAGGAATCATTCCCAGCCCAGTCTCTCGGCGAGTAAAATGTTGCCATGCCAACCTGACTTGTCCGCTATCGGCAATCCGGTTGTTTTCACTTCATCACTTTCGGCTGCTACCACCGCTTCCAGCACCTGAGCACAGCGGCGACGCGACAACTCTTCGGGCATTCACTTGAAACCATGCGTCTCCGCTACGACTTTGTCGTCTGCGGTTATGTGATCATGCCCGATCACGTCCATCTGCTGCTGAGCGAGCCGAAGAAAGCCATCCTTTCGAAGGCGATTCAGGCCTTGAAGCTCTCCGTTTCAGTTCGGAGCCGGGAGCGCCCGTTCTGGCAGGCCCGCTACTACGATTTCAACGTGCATAACAAGTTGAAGCGAATCGAGAAACTTCGCTATATGCACCGCAACCCTGTCAAAAGAGGTCTGGTCGAGAAGCCGGAAGATTCGCACTGGTCCTGCTTCCGGCACTACGCGGCAGGAGAAATAGGGACGGTCGAGATTGAGTCCTTTTGGACAGGAACACGAAGGGATGGACACGATCCCAGATCTCAGAATCAAGATCCGGGCCACCCATTGTTAGTGATAGATTGAGATGTGGTCCACCCGCCAGTCCAGCAGGCGGAGTCTACAACTACACCGCTAGCTACGACGGTGTGGGCAACCTCACCGGCTATAAGGACACCTTCATGGGAAGCTGGGTAATGACGCCCTCCGGCGGTCCCAGCGGCTACGACTCGCTGAACCGGCAGGCGACGGCCAGCGCCACCTGGCCAGACGGAACAACGCAATCCTTCTGCTGGCAATATGATTCATTCGGCAACCGCCTTGAGCAGGAGAGTTCGCCGTCCTCATTCCAATCCGGCTCGGGCGGGGCCAGCGCCTGCAATGCGCAGTCCAATGCTTCAGTAGCCACTGACATCGCCAGCTACAATTCCAACAATCAGATCCAGAGCACCAATGCCCGCGGCGTCACCGCCGCGCCGGTCTATGACGCATCCGGCAACGTCACTTACGACGGCGCCAATCAATACCTTTACGACGCGGACGGACGCATCTGCGCTGTCCTCAGTATCCCCATGCCAGGCATGACCGCCATGACCGGTTATCTCTACGACGCCGACGGCACGCGCGTTGCCAAGGGTACAATTACCACAATGAGCTGCGACCCCACCACGAACGGCTTCCAGTTTAGCGAAAATTACGTTCTTGGTCCCGGCGGCGAAGAGCTGACCATGCTCGACGGCGGCAACAACTGGCAACGCACCAACGTCTACGCAGCAGGCAAGCTGCTTGCGACCTACGATGTTGCCGGCCTCCACTTCCACCTCGAAGACCCACTGGGCACGCGCCGCATGCAGTTGAGCGGCGAACTCGCCACCCTCGGCCAACCGGAGACCGACATTCAGAGCCTGCCCTTCGGCGACCAACTCAACAGCTACCCCGACCAGTACACTCCCTCCACCGCCGACGATGCCTCCCCACTCCACTTCACCGGCAAAGAACGCGACGCCGAATCAGGCAATGACTACTTCGAAGCCCGCTACTACAGCAGCGCGATGGGCCGATTCATGTCGCCCGATTGGAGCGCAGAGGTTACGCCTGTGCCCTACGCGACAATAGGAGACCCTCAAAGTCTGAATCTCTATGCGTATGCACGGAATAACCCAATCACGACGGTGGACCCGGATGGACATGAGGGCTGCGATGGTTGGTCTTGTGCGAACCTCGTTAGGTCAGATGCGGTTAATGAATTGGACGCACTCGCGCAGCAGAACGCAGTAAACGATGCCAAGGAAAAGGCCCAACAGAATGAAAATCGACAGCCTGATGGATCTTATAAGGCAACATCTGCCCAACTTGCAGAGATACAAGATGCAGCCAACAAGAAGGCGACAATCAAATCACCTACTGACTCTGATGGGGAATGCGTCACCGCATGTAAGAAATTCACAGGTGTGCCAGGTCCTACTTCATCGTGGAGGGGCGGAAAACCTGCATCTGAGCTCACCGACAAGGACAAAGGTACCGCAATTGCCACTTTCCAAAAGGGGGCTGACGGGCAATGGCACTATCTGCCTGATTCCGGCGGACACAAGAACTCCGGAACATTCATGGGAACGTCCACTAATGGAACGTTCTGGATGGCGGACCAATGGCCAGGGCAAAGGCCTGTGCGCGTCTGGAACGTCGGCAACGATTCTGATAATGCTTCGATGAACGCGGCATCTTACCGCGTCATCATCGTGCCAAATCCGTGAGTCAAGTGAGGAGCAAATGACTATCCTACGGTACGTACCCGTCTTACTCTTGGTCACATTTCTAGGTTATGGCCAAGTTCCGCAAAGGCAACGTCAAGTTGAGTTGCCGAAACAGGCCGAAATCGTTGTTCGTGGGCTCTATCAACAACTGGTATCTCAGCGGATCGGAGGCATTCCTACGCCGAAGAAGCTGAAGGTGCTATCCCCTTATCTCAGCAACTCATTGGTCCATAGAATTAACCAAGCACGTGCCTGTCGCGATGATTGGTTTCGCCTGCACCCGAAGAATGACGAAAAGGCGCCGTCAACGTGGACGGAATTCGGACTTTTCTCGGGTGCCGACGACCGAGGCCATCCAGGTGCTTTTCAGATTGAGAAGACGGAATCGGAGGCTGATGGCTCTTTTCGCGTCTATGTGAGGCTCACGGAAGGCAATCCGCCAGAAAAATCCTGGACTTGGCAGGTAGCGGACATCTTAACGCGAGAAGGTGGACGATATGTGATCGACGACATAGTCTTCCTGAGAGATAAAGACATCGATACCGAATCGCGATTGTCTGAGATTCTGACGACAGGATGCGATGGGCCGCATTGGGTGGGCTTTGACAAGGACCAGAGTCAATCCAAATAGCCTAAGTCTTCGGGCCAACAGCAGAGCGTGGCATCAGTAGCAAAGGGCGCTTACGAGAATGATCATGGCTACTATGCACAGAATCAGAGCAATGGGGCCTATCCCGCCGGAGTAAAATGCAATGAGTTCGTCGCCGATGCAATTCAAAAATCAGGAAGGGCGCGACCGAGGGTGCGGTACGGTGGTTGGCGCGGGCTACTCGGAATGACGAGAGACCCAAGTGCTGGAGAATGGGCCAATCCAAGCGTTGTTATTCCTGGGCGGGTGGCCCCGGTCCCAATGATCTTTTCAAACCACACTGAGGGTGCCCCCGGTCCCTCGCTTTTGGGGACATGGGAGGGACCGCCACACAGGTGTATGCTGTCTTCATGCCTACGGGACTCGTTCGTTACCAACATACCGGCGAGATGCATTTTCTCACCTTCAGTTGTTACCGCCGACTTCCGTATCTCGCCGCTCCCGAAACGCGAGGCCTCTTCGAATCCGCGCTGGAACGCATTCGCAAGACGTATAAATTCGTCGTGGCTGGATACGTCGTGATGATCTTGCCCCTGCAAAACGTACCCCTTAGCCAGCTGCTTTAATGGCGAAAGGGAC
>CAZHKN010000096.1:9718-16408 GCA_964532725.1 uncultured Occallatibacter sp. | reverse complement strand
CCTTCACCGTCTTCCTGGCGCTGATCGGCACCACGCTGAGCTGCATGAACACCGGTGCCCGCGTCACCTATGCGATGGGCAAGGACGACGAGGCTCCGGAGCACTTCGGCATTCTGCATGCCGAGTCGCTCTCGCCGCGCAAGGCCATCTGGACGTTGGCTACGATCTCGGCTGTGATCGGCGTCATCGGCGTAGTCATGGTCTTCGGCGATGCGGGCGCGCCCACGGACGCAACCATCGCGGCGCTTCCGCACAACATCTTCTCCAACTTTGGCTACAGTTCGCATGACGCCATGGCGGCGCTGCCCAATTCGCTGTTGACCATTACGCTCACTTCGAACTTCGGCACCTTCATCCTGTATGCACTCAGCTGCTTCCTGTGCATAGTAGCCTACAGTGGGCGCCCTGACTACAGCTTCCTCAGGCACACGTTGATCCCCGGCTTCGGGCTGCTGGCCAACTTGATCTGCATGGGCTTCTATGTGGCGGGCCCCTTCTTTAACCTCGGCACAAAGATGGAACCGCTCTGCGCCCTCGGCATCTCCGCTCTCTGGGGCATCTACGGCGCTATCTACTTCCTGCGGTCTTCCAAGGCCAAGGGCAAGGAAGTGCTGCTCACCGCCAAGTAACCCGTACAACCCGAAACACAGCCGCTGGGTGGAATCATTTCTCTCTTTCATCATGGAAAAGAGGAATGGAAGGCCACCCAGTGGCGCATTTCAAGCCAATGTTTCACAATCGCTATAGCATCCCTTTCTCCGCGATGCAAGAATCTTTCAGGCGGCGGCGCCCATGCTGGATATAGTCTTTGGCCAAGCTAGCGACTTTGGCAAAGTTCGAACCAATAATGAAGACGCGATGGGTTCCTTTCTTCCCTCCTCGCGCCAGCAAACCCGCTCACACGGATACCTTTTTGCAGTTGCGGACGGCGTAGGCGGAATGGATTTGGGCGAAATTGCCTCGGCCACGGCCATTGCCGCAGTTACCGAGGGCTTTGCCAAGGCGCAGGATGGAACGATGCTGATCAGCCTGCTACCCCGGCTTGTTCAACACGCCAACGCGGCCGTGCACGACCGCACCGTCGAGCCTGAATATCGCGGCAAGAAGATGGCCACCACACTGGTGGCATGCGCACTGCGACACGATCAGGCTGTCATCTCACATGTGGGCGACTCGCGCTGTTATCTCGTGCGCAACGGCGTTGCCAAACTGCTCACCCAGGACCACACCTGGGTCAATCAACAGCGCAAGTTGGGACTGATCACAGCCGAAGAGATGCGAACCTCCGATGCGCGCCACATCCTTATTCGTTCCCTCGGACCGGAGATGTTTGTTGCACCGGACACTGTGGCAGTGGCCATACAGCCTGGAGATACCTTTGTTCTCTGCTCCGACGGCCTGCACGGCGAAATGGACGAGCAGGAGATAGCGCGAATCGTCTCGCAGACCAAGAGCCTGGACCAGATCGCGACGGAACTGGTGGCCCGCGGAGTAGAGATCGACGGCGGAGATAACACCACTGCCCAGGTTATCCGAGTGCGCGGCATTGAGCAGGTCGGCATGTACCGCGGACGCCCCTACCGGCTGCCTACTTGATCTGGTTGATGATATCGCCAGCCAGTGTGGTGAGTCGAAGAATGACAGTCAGTTTTATGTTGCGTATAACAGACTCAGGACACTCGTTTCCCATGAGTTTTCATCAGCAGGTTTACGGAACCCTTATTGTTCGCCCACCGGGAACCGATAGAGTGAAGGGAGCAATCAGAATGGAGTGCGCCGCGCAATGGGCTTGCATGATGAGGTAAAACCCGGAGAACAGATCGACAATTACCGGATTGAGGCTTCTGTTGCCCGCAGCGGCATGGCCACGGTCTTCCGCGCGACGGACCTGCGCGATAATCGCGTTGTCGCACTCAAAATTCCTCATCCAGATATGGAGGCTGACGCGCTGCTCTTCGACCGTTTTCAGCGCGAAGCGGCGATTGGAGAAAAGCTCGACCATCCCAAGGTCATGCGCGTCTACAGCGACCCCAAGCGGTCCCGCATCTACATGGTCATGGAGTGGTGCGAGGGCCGCCTGCTCCGCCAGATTCTGGATGAGGGAAGAATCTCCCAGGATCGCGCCCTACGTATATCTCTCGGTGTGCTCGACGCGTTGGATTATATCCACGCCAACGGCGTTGTCCATCGCGATCTGAAGCCGGAAAACATCATGGTCGATGACCAGGACAACATCAAGCTCATCGACTTCGGCATCGCCGGCGACTCCGCCGCCAAGCGTCTCACCTATGCCAACTTCACCGCCGCGCTGGGCACGCCGAATTACATCTCGCCCGAGCAGGTGAAAGGCAAGCGTGGAGACGGCCGCAGCGACATCTACGCAATGGGCGTGATCCTCTATGAGATGCTCACCGGAAAACTGCCTTTTGCCGGCCCTTCGCCGATCGCTGTAATGAACGAACGGCTGCTGAATCACCCCATTCCGCCCACGGTTGCCGACCCCACTGTCTCGCCGCAGCTGCAGGAGGTTATCTACCGCGCCATTGAGCGCGATCCACAAAATCGCTACCCCAAGACGAGTGAGTTTGCCCGTGATCTTGACCACCTCGACCAGGTTGGCGTGGAGGACCGCCCCGAGCTGCGCGACTGGCAGCAGCGCAAATCACAGGGCCTCCGCAAATTTTTGTATTATTCTGGACTGGCGCTGATTCCGGTAGTTCTTCTGCTTCTGATGTTTCTGCTGGCGCGCCACCGTTAGGGAAGCGGTCAATTTACAAATCTTGACGGTTTCTTTATGTCTTCACTTCTAGGCTGTTATTGAATCTGCAAACCTTTTTTTCCGCCCAAAGGAGAACCATGTCAAAGTACAAACTTGAGTACATCTGGCTTGACGGCAAGAAGCCCATACCGGAATTGCGCGGCAAGACCCAGTTGAAGGAATTTGAGAAGCCCCCCACCCTTGCTGACCTGCCCCTTTGGGGATTCGACGGCAGTTCCACGATGCAGGCCGAGGGCAGCAAGTCAGACTGCATTCTGAAGCCAGTTGCTCATTATCCCGATGCCAGCCGCAATAGCGCCTATATCGTTCTGTGCGAAGTCATGCATCCCGATGGTACGCCGCACTCCACCAACGCCCGCGCCACCATCGAGAACGATCCCGACCTCTGGGTTGGTTTTGAGCAGGAGTACTTCCTCTACAAAGACGGTCGTCCGCTTGGCTTCCCCAAGGATGGCCTGCCGACCACGCCGCAGGGTCCGTACTATTGCGGCGTCGGCTATAAATATATGGGCAGCGTCGCCCGCCAGATCGTTGAAGAGCATCTTGAGCTTTGCCTCGCTGCCGGCATCAACCACGAAGGCATCAACGCCGAAGTCGCCAAGGGCCAGTGGGAGTTCCAGATCTTCGCCAAGGGTTCCGCGAAGGCTGCAGATGATGTCTGGGTGGCGCGCTATTTGATGTACCGCCTCTGCGAGAAGTACGAAGTGGATCTGGTTCTGCATTGCAAGCCGATCAAGGGTGACTGGAACGGCTCCGGCATGCACACCAACTTCTCCACCAAGCACCTGCGCGAAGTCGGCGGCAAGGAATATCTTGAGGCGTTGATGAAGGCCTTTGAGAAAAACATTCCCGAGCACATCGCCGTCTATGGCCCGGATAACCACCTGCGTCTGACCGGCCTGCATGAGACGCAAGCCATCGACAAATTCAGCTACGGCCTCTCGGACCGCGGCGCGTCGATTCGCCTGCCGGTAAACTTCATCAAGCACGGCTACAAGGGCTATCTGGAAGATCGCCGTCCGAACTCCGAGGCTGATCCGTATCAGATCGTCTCGCAGATTCTCAAGACCATCAACAGCGTTCCCAAGCCGTAATCCAAAATAGAGTTGCTCGTTCCGCTTGCTCCTTCTGTGTTTTACATTGCCCAGGAGGAGCAAGCGGAATATAAGTCTCCGCCTTCGTGGCATTCAAGAAATCTTCTATTCATTGCGCAGCGCCTGCGTCGGGTCAATTGCGGCGGCGCGGCGCGCCGGAAGCCAGCAGGCCAGCGCCGCAACCGCCAGCAGCAATGCCGCCACGGCGGCCAGGCTTGGCGCGTCCGCGGATTCCACTCCATAGAGCGTGGAGTGCATGAGCCGGCCCAAGCCAAAAGCGCCGGCCAGGCCGATCCCAATCCCCACCAGCGCCAGCCTCATGCCGCCGCGCACGATGAGCGCAACCACCTCGCCCTGCCGCGCGCCCAGCGCCATGCGCACGCCGATCTCGTGAGTGCGCTGGGCCACGGCAAAGGCCATCACGCCATAAATGCCCACTGCCGCCAGCAGCAACGCCACGCCGGCAAAGCCGCCAAAGAGAACCATTTCAAAGCGGTCGCCGGTGCGCTGGTCATCGACGACTTGTTGCATCATCTCAAGGTCCTGGATCGCGGTACCGGAGTCTGCAGAAGCGATGGCCCCACGCAAGCCGCCAACGATGGCCACTGGGTCCACCGCCGTGCGAACAGCAAAGGCAACATATGGCCATCCAGCCTGCCACAGTGAGATATACATCTCCGGCTGCGGCGTACCGGTGAGATGTTCATTATCCAGAACATTGTGAAACACGCCCACGATCTGATATTCGACCTGCTGGGCATTATTGTTGTTGCCTGGCTCGATACGCTGCATGACCAGCCGCTGGGTAAGCGGATCGGCATTGGATAGATAACGGTGTGCAAAGGTCTCGTTGACTACGACGGTCAGCGGAGCGCCAATCCTATCGGCCTCATTGAGAAAACGGCCGCGAACCAGGCGAATGCGAAAGGTGCTGAAGTAACTGGGTGTCACCGCTTCCAAGTCAGCTACGGGCGGATGGGATCTGTCGAGAGGCTGGCCGGCAACGGAGAAGGGGAACGAATTGTAGCCGTGCATGGGGATGCCCGTGGCCAGTGCCACATCGGCTACGCCAGGAACCGCGCGCATGTGGTCGATCAGTTGGTGTTGTTGAACAACAATCTGATCGGGTGGAGGAAATGTTGGAGCGCCGCCTTGCGGGGTTGTGTTGCGCGGCTGCAACCTAGCCGTCAGAATGTGATCGGCGGCAAAGCCGAGATCAATATAACTCAGGTTCCAGAAGCTATGCAGCGCCATGCCCGCACCGCTGAGCAGGATGAGCGCCAGCGTGACTTCAACCGTAACGAGCACGGATTGCATTGGTGTGCGGCCTCGGCCTCCGGTCGAGCGCGATCCCTGCTTCAGCGTGTCGCTCAGGTTGAGTCGCAAGGCCTGCATTCCAGGAGCGCATCCGAAAAGCACACCGGCCAATAGCGTGACGCCGACGGCGAAGCATAGGACCGGGATGTTCAACTCCACCACAGCCTCCGCGCTCTGCTTGGCCAGGTCGGGTAGCAAGGTCATGGCCAGCTTCATGATCCCCCACCCCATCCCAATACCAATGGCGCCTCCCACGAGCGCCAGGGTCAGGCTCTCCGTAAGAAGCTGAATAAATATCTGCCCGCGTGTAGCGCCCAGCGCAGAACGGAGAGCCAGCTCCTGCCTGCGTGAGGTGCCCCGCACCAGCAGCAGATTGGCAACGTTGGCGCAGGCAATCAGCAGCACCAGCCCCACGGCCGCCAGCAACAGCCAGAGATTGCGTTGCAGCTTGTGGTCCAGCCAGTCATTCTTGAGCGGCTCCACGCTCACTGACCATGAGTTCGCGTCACTTCCAGAATTGCGCTGGAGCGCAATTCTGCGATCGATCACCGAGAGCTCTGCCTGCGCCTGAGTCAGAGTGATGCCGGGTTTCAACCGGCCAACCACATTGCCGAAATGCGGTGTATGCGCACCCGGCGTCAGAATCAGCGGCGTCACAAATGGCACACCGGTACGATCAGCAGAGCCGGCCTGAAGCACGCCCACAACCATGTAGGGCTCGTCGTGAATGAGGATAAATTTCCCGATGATCTCCGGGTCGGAATGATAGCGCTCCTGCCATAGCCGATGCGTGAGAACGACTTCATGGTCTTTGCCGGGTAAACCCTCATCGGGCAGAAAATCGCGGCCCAGCGCCATGCGCACACCTATCGTTTTGGTCTGAAAGCCTGGACTCACTTGCAGGCCGCCGGCGTCGTCCTCGGAGTGGTCTGGATTAGTCAGATGCAGCACTAACCACGACTCGAAATCGAGACGCTGAAAAGAATGGGTCTGGGCCGCATATTGAGCGTAATCGTCGGCTCGGGTGGGATTGCGCTCCCCTTTGTAGTGCGTCCACACAACCACCAACTGGTCCGCGTGCGGATACGGCAACGGGGCAAGAAATGTGGCCCAGATGATGCTGAAGATGGCCACGTTGGGTCCGATGCCCAGGGCCAGCGCCAAGATGGCCGTGACCGCAAAGCCTGGCGAGCGGCGCAACTGGCGCAACGCAAAGCGGACGTTGCGCCAAAGGCTTCCAAAGGCGAGGCTGGTGTCTACGGCCGCGACACGCTCTTTGGTTGCGGTGGGATTGCCAAAGCGCAGCAGCGCGTTGCGGCGGGCTTCCTCCGCGCTCATGCCGGCAGCCAGATTGTCGTCCGTGCGCAGGGCAATGTGCGATTGAAGCTCGGCGTCGATCTCGCGGTCGATGCGCGAGCGGCGAAAGAGATTGACGATACGGCGGAAGAAGGCCATCCTGTTCCTCTCTGGTGGAGCGCATAGCTTCAAGCGAAGCGCAAA
>CAZHKN010000096.1:0-9708 GCA_964532725.1 uncultured Occallatibacter sp. | reverse complement strand
GAAACATAAATATTTTTTATACGCCCGCAAATCCTCTGAAGCAGAGGAAAAGCAAGTGATGTCGATTGAAGCACAATTATTCGAACTCAAAGAGTTCGCAAAGCGGGAAAACTTAAACGTAGTTTAAGTATTCCAAGAAAGCAAAAGCGCAAAACAGCCCGGACACCGCGGACCAGCTGGTCAAAGCTCTCTTCGGAGAGCGCAAGCTGGCGGCGTCCGGCAGCGGTGAGCCGGTAATACTTCGCTTTGCGGTTGGTCTCGGTCAGCGCCCATTCCGACGAAATCCAGCCGCTCTGCTCCATCCGATGCAGCGCCGGATAGAGCGAACCTTCCTCCACGCGCAGCAGCTCCTCGGAGGCGTGCTGGATGTGCAGGACAATTCCGTAGCCGTGCAGCGAGCCGGTATGGGCCAGCGTTTTGAGCACCAGCAGGTCGAGGGTGCCTTGCAGTTCTTTCCTGGGAACTTCATCTTTGGCCATTTGAATTACCCCTAGCCACCTTGGTATCGAAAACTTTACCCATAGACGGCTAGGGATGTCAAGATTGAACTTCTAACTTCTGAAGGACATTTCCCCTCCGCCGCGGCTCTTGTACCGGCTAAGCGGTTCGTGTACGCTGTTTTGACCGGTATATATCTCACCGCAATCAGGGTGGTGGTGAAGGGGTTGGTGTTTGCTTTCCTTCCTACCGCGCTTCGTTTTGATTTCGGGCCGCCGTGCCCGCGCCGGTAGTCTGCACAGCGGAACATCCCCAGGTTTTACCGCCAAAAAGGAGTCCCATGTCCAACGAATATCGCAATTTTCTCGCCCTCTCTTATGATGAGCTGGAAGAGTTGAATCTGGCCGCAAAGGCTGATCGGCTCAATCGGATCGAGATCGGCGAGGTTCGTGAAAAGCGCATCCAGTACCTGCGCGACGAGAAGCGCATCAAGGCCGTCACGGTACTCTTCACCGACCTCGAAGGCCGGCTGCACCTGCTCGATTACGACAAGAAGTTCCTGCTCGGCGCGTATGAGAACCTGACCTTTGACGGCTCCTCGATCCGCGGCTTCACAGCGCAGAAAGAGAGCGATCTGCGTCTGGGGATTGACTGGAGCGCCTTTTACTGGGTGCCCGCCGATGTCTTCGGCGCGGGCAAGGTGCTGGTCTTCGGCACGGTCATCGACAAAGACGGCACAGCCTACGGCGGCGACCTGCGCGGCATCCTCAAAAACTACTCCGAGGCGCTCTTCAAGGAGAAGGGCTACACGCTCAACGCGGCCAATGAAATCGAGGGCTTTCTCTTTGCCGGGCGCGATGCGGAAAAGCGCTACCACGAGACGGGAAGATTCGAGTTCACCAATACCGGCGGTTACTATCACGCGCTGCCACTGGACCCGTTACGCCAGTTCATTGACACCTCTGCTGAAGTGCAGCGCGCCATGGGATTCCAGAATGAGAAGGATCACCCGGAGGTCGCGCCCAGCCAGTTTGAAATCAATTACAGCTACGGCGAAGTGGTCGCCGCCGCCGATCAGATTCAGCTTTACAAGCTGCTCACCCGGCAGGTGGCCAACAACATGGGTTGCACGGCTTGCTTTCTGCCTAAGCCGGTGGTGGGTGTCAATGGAAGCGGCATGCACACGAATATGTCCATCTCGAAGGGCAAGACAAATCTCTTCTGGGACCCGAATGGACTCGACAAACTCTCGGCCTTCGGCTGGGAGTTCATTGACCGCATTCTGACTTATGCACTCGATCTGTGCCTGATTCTCAATCCCAGCGTCAACGCCTATCGCCGTCTTGATCCCCACTTTGAGGCGCCGAACCAGATCAAGGCTTCTTCCACCGATCGCGGCTCAATGGTGCGCATTCCCATCGGCAACGCTCGATCAATGCGAGTGGAGATGCGCTCGGTAGCGCCGGACGCCAACCCCTATCTCACTCTGTACTCGATATTCAAAACCGGCATTGACGGCACCAAGGCCAGCATCGACAACCTGCGCCAGGCCGAGCGCTATCTCCCCGACCATATTCAACTGGCGATTGAAGACTTCAAGGCCTCCGAGTGGATAACCCAGATTCTCGGCGCGGATGTGCAGAGCCGCTTTGCCGATTTGAAGCAAGCCACCGCCGACCGCAGCCCGCGCGCTCTGGGCACCTTCGTCAAAGGCTCCGAGGTTCAATATCATCACGAGGTTTATAACCAGTCGTTGTGGGGGCTTTTTTAACACGAGCGCAAGAAGGTAAAGATACTATCTAAGGCAGCCGGCATGGGCTGCTCTCTCACCCTTATTTCCCTGCAAGCCGATCAGCCCGGCCGACAAGGAACACAATTGTACCCATTCCGGGAACATGATATGGTGTTTGTGTGCGCATCATCGCCCGCAGCACATTGTCGCGTTTTCTTGCACGAATGGAAGGGCATAAAGACCATCGCGGTGTGAAGGCTGCACTCGATTCATGGTTCCAAGAGGTTCGGGAAGCAGAGTGGAAGAATTCGGCGGATGTGAAGGCAAGTTACGCACATGCCAGCATTGTTGGCGCTGACCGGGTCGTATTCAACATCAAAGGAAATGCGTACCGGTTGGTCGTGGCGATGGATTACAGGCGATCGATCGTCTTTATCAAGTGGATTGGAACGCACAGGCAATATGACGCCATCAATGTGAGGACGATTAAATATGCATCTGAAGCCCATTAAGACTGAATCCGATCACGAAGCCGCGTTGTGTGAGATCGAGCGCCTGTGGGGAGCCGAAGAAGGCTCACCCGACGGGGACCGCCTCGAAGTGCTCACTACGCTCGTCGAAGCATATGAAGAGTCCAATTTCCCAATGGACTTGCCCGACCCAATCGAGGCCATCAAATTCCGGTTAGAACAGCAGGGCGCAGACAAAAAAGCATTGATTGGAATTATTGGCAATCGCACCCGCGTATATGAAGTCCTGCGCCGTGATCGCGCGCTTTCGCTCGCCATGATCCGGCAATTGAATCAGCATCTCGGGATTCCGGCGGAGATTCTGATTCGCCCAGTTCGCGTGCGAAAAAAGAAGCAAGCGGCTTAACGGCGAATGTCGCGAATGCGCATCTGCGTATTACACGTTACAGCCGCGTCAGGTCCGTCTGCATCCGGCAGCCATTCTCTGAGACGAACTCCAGTTTGCCGCCCAGTTGCTGGGCCAGGCTGATGGCCAGCTTCAATCCCATGGAATTCCCTTTGTCGGGTTCAAAGCCCGCGGGCAGGCCAATGCCGTTATCGGTAATTGTCAGCCGCACCGCGCCCTCAATGCGCCGTACAGAGATGCCGATGGTTCCTGAGCGTCCATTGGGAAAAGCATGCTTGAGGCTGTTTGAAAGCAACTCATTCACCAGCAGCCCGAAAGGAATCGCGCGGTCGAGCGTGAGAGAGATCCCCTCGCAATCCAGATCCAGAAGTATCCTCCCCAGCGCCGAACTGGAGGAGACCGCGCCGTTGAACATATCGCGCAGATAACCTTCCAACTCCAGGCTGGCGAGATCTTTCATCTGGTATAAGCGTTCATGCACCATCGCCATCGCATGAACGCGCTCTCCCGTGGTTTCGATCGCTTCTTTGGCCTCGCCTTCGGGCAGGGTGCGGGCGCGCATCCGCAGCAGGCTTTGAATCACCTGCAGGTTGTTCTTTACGCGATGATAGACCTCGCGCAGCAGCACTTCCTTTTCGCGCAGCGAGGCCTGCATCTGATCCTCATACTCCCGCTGTTCCGTTACGTCATGGAGGGTTAGCACAATCATCGGTTGAGTCCCCGCGGTTGCCTGCAACAGCGCGACGCGCGCCTCCATCAAAGCCACCGCCCCGTCCCTGCGGCTGCAGCGCAAGGTTGTTATTTGCGCGGGGTTGTTCTGAGCGTTCACGAGCAATGAGAGCAACGCGGCGCGGTCTTCGGGATGGACCAGCTCCGTCCAGGGTTTGTTGATCATCTCCAGGGCAGGCACTCCCAGCAAGGAGTAGCAAGCAGGCGAGAGATAGACCAGACAGCCTTCGCCGGTACAGACCGCGACCAGATCAGAAGAGTGCTCCACAATCGCGCCCATCAGAGCGCTGGTCTCATCCAGCCGGCCTTTGATGCGGTTTAGCCGGGCGACTCGCTCGAGCACAGCGGGCAACTCATCCCAAAAGCCCTCTGATTTTTTTACGTAATCAGCAAAGCCACGGCGTAGCGCCTCAATTGCTACGTTCTCATTGCTCATGCCGGTGACGAAAACCACCGGCACCTCGGGCACACAGCTTTGTGCAGCATCAGCCAGCTCCCAGGGCTGGCCATCGGGCAGCATGTAGTCGAGCAGCAGCACGTCATAGGCTTTTTCCGCCTTGTCGGTCAGCGCCTTCAGGCCATCCTTGACGCACGGTGCGGTATCGACGGTATAGCCGGCGCGAATCAGCTTACGCCGCACCAGTTCAGCGGTTCCGGCATCGTCTTCAACCAGCAGCACACGGCTCAGGGCCGGCGCGGGAACTTCGGGCAGAGTGCTCATTGCCTTGCCTCCTGCACGAATACTTCAGGTGCAGCCAGCCGGATGACTTGCAGAAACAGGCCCAGCCGCTGGATAGCCTCAATGAACAGCAGCGAGTCGACCGGCTTGGTGATGTATACCGAGCAGCCCAGCTCGTAACACAGCTTGATCTCGCGGGGATCGTCCGTTGTAGTCAGCATGATGACGGGAACGGCACGCGTGGCGGGGTTGGATTTGATCTGACGCAGCACTTCGATTCCGTTGATACTGCCCGGCATATTGATGTCCAGCAGTACCAGCGGCGGCGAGTTTTCGCGCTGCGCGAACTCGCCCCGGCGGAAGACGTAGTCTAGCGCGCGCTGCCCATCCTGCAGCGCCACGATGGGATTGCTCATCGCGATGCGGCGCAGGTTGCGGCGGGCCAGTTCAATATGCCCCTCATCGTCATCGACAATGAGGATGGTGAAGGCATCTTCGGCGATTTTCATCAAAATTGACCTCCTACGCCTAACAGGGCGTGGTTACCGGTGACGCAGGTACAGAAAAATGAAAGGTTGAGCCGATCTCTTCCAGGCTCTCTACCCAGACTCTGCCCCCATGCCGCTCGGCGATGCGCTGAACCAGAGCTAATCCCATTCCATCTCCGTCCGCGCGCTGGGGGTGGAAGCGCTGAAAGGCGTGAAAGACGCGATCCTTGCTAGACTCCGGCAATCCCAGCCCGTTGTCCCGCACCCAGAAGTGGACAGACTCTCCCTCGACCGCGCCGCCAATCTCGATATGGAGAGGGCGGTCCGGACTCCGGTACTTGATGGCGTTCGAAATCAAATTCGAGAAGACCTGGCTCAGGGAATTCTCATCCATAAATCCCTGCGGAAGCGAGTCTACGCGGATGGATGCGCCAGACTCTGTAAACTGCTGCTGCATGCTCGCAATCGTCTGCGCAACCAGCTCGTTCACATCGACTAGGGTCCATTTGTAAGTCTGGCGGCCCTGGCGTGAAAGATTCAGCAGAGCGTTGATCAGCCGGTCGAACTTGGTTGCAGAGGCACTGATAAACCGCAGCGCGGTGGCAACGTCGCCGTCCAGAATCTTCGCCATCTCCTGGCAGCGCACGGCGGGGCTTGTCGCCAGCACCTGCGTACGCTCCGCCGCCAGCATCCTCAGCTGCCCGCAACTTTCTTCCAACTCCCGCACAAACCCTTGCAGGTTCACCAGCGGAGCGCGCAGATCGTGGGAGACGATATAGACAAATGTTTCTACTTCTGCGTTCTTCCTGCGCAGTACATCTAACGTCCCCTGCAAGCGGCCGGTGCTTCTTCCGACCAGCGAGTTGATCATCCCTCCCAACAGGATCTGAAAAAACAATATAACCAAGCCCACGCCAACCAACTGCCAGATGCGCGAACGACCGGATGTGGCCCCCTGCTGCTGATTGGACGCGACCCAGGCCTCGGCCAGCTCACCAACCTGCTGGCAGGTATGGAGGTTGCGCTGTACCAACGCATCCATCTTTTCTGTGCGGATGCGCTCGGCACTTTGCCAACCGCCGCGCTCTACTTCCGGCAGGTATTCGCGTTCGGCAATGTTGTACCACTCCTCGGCGCTCGCGTAGGCTTCATCCACGGCCAAGTCACGCAGATGCCCGGGGGGAATCGCCTGTTGGTAATACCGGTGATTGGTCTCCAACCCGGCGCGGAATGCCAGCAGCATTTGCCTTGCCTGCTCAATATCAGCCGGATTGCGGGCCATTCGGATGCGATGAAAAAATACTTCCGTCTGCATGAGGGATTGGGAGGGATTCAGGAAGTCTCTGGCCAAATTGAAGGCAATATGATTCTGCTTATTAACATTGGCGCCGGTTCGCACTTCGCCGATGGTCACAAACGCCATCAGCGCAAAGACCACGGGGCCAGCTACTCCGAGTACGACCAATAACCCGAGTCGGAGGCGGAATTGCAGATCCAATAATGTGTTAGGAGGCTTCATGGCTGCTCTCCTGATGCTGAGTTGGGCGCTCCGCGCGGCAGTGTGAAGTGTAGGGCCGTTCCTTGACCTTCGCGGCTCTCCGCCCAGATCTTGCCCCCATGGCGCTCGATAATCCGGTGCGCGATAGCCAGTCCCATTCCTTCTCCATCGCCTTGTTGCGGATGCAGCCGCTGAAAAACCTGGAAGAGTCTCGATCTGCCGGTCTCCGGAATTCCCAGCCCATTGTCCCGCACCCAATAGTGGGAGAACTCATCCTCTTCCGCTCCACCGATCTCAATCTTCAGCGCACGCTGCCGGTCGCGATAGTTCACCGCGTTGGCAATGAGAATTGAAAATACCTGCCCCAGAGCATCTGCATCTCCCAAGCCGATCGGTAGTTGCAAAACCCTCACTTCGCCACCTGCGTCGTCGATGATGGCCTGTAATCCGGCCGCGGAGTTGGCAGCCACCATGCTCATCTCCACCCGCACCTGCTGGTAAACCTGCCGCCCCTGCCGCGAAAGACGCAGCAGCGCGTTGATCAGCCGCTCGAACTTTTGTGAGGACACGGCGATGAAACGAAGAGAGTCGGCGATCTCTTCGTCCATCACCGCATTCAATTTGGTTTTGAGTTCATCGGGCAATTGCCTCTCGTCCAGGAGGTTTTTCATCGCCGCGCAGCTCATCTGCAGCTCTTTCACGAATCCCAGCACGTTCACCAGGGGCGCGCGCAGATCGTGGGAGACGATATAGACAAATGCCTCGACCTCCTCATTCTTGTGGCGCAACTCGGCGATGGTGGACTCGAGCTGCCGGGTACGCTCGGCCACGCTATTCTCCAGATCGGCAGCCATACGCTTGAGCGACTCCTCCAGCATCTTCTGCTCATTCGAGGTGTGCCCGACGCGGAGAAATCCCAACAGAGTTCCCGATTCATCGCGGAGTGCTGTCAATGTTCCGGTGACCCAATCCTGCGCTCCTGAACCCGTATTCCGCCATCCGTCTGACCGGCAGCGCCCGCGGTGTACGGCCTCTGCCAGTTCGCGCTCCGGCGCGCCAGCCTTTACACCGGCTTCCGGAAAAAAGATTGAGTAGTGCTGGCCGATTACCTCCTCGGCCCGGAATCCCGTGGTTTTTTCAGCGCTCGATCCCCAGCCTTGCACTTTGCCGCTGGCGTCGAGTGTATAGATCGCGGTCTCATCGATGCTCTCTGAAATAATCCGATGAAGTTCAAGCTGCGACTGCATCTTGCGCAGAGCTTCTTCGGTCTCCCTCTGGCCGGTCAGGTCGCGGGTGATCTCGGCAAATCCCAGCAGCGCTCCCTCCCGGCTGCGAATCGCCGTAAGCGTTACCCGGACCCAGAATTGCGAGCCGTCCTTGCGCTGGCGCAAGACAGTGGTCTCAGAGTGGCCTTTATTTACTGCGGCATCCAGTTCCCGCCCCGGAACGTCCTCCGCCAGATCTTCGGGGAGATAGAACTGCCGGAAAGACTGCCCTACAACCTCTTCTGCTGTGTAGCCGATGCTCTTTTCCGCGGCCTTGTTCCAGGCCATCACGCGGCCCTCGGCATCGAGCATGCAGATGGCGAGATCCGGTACGTTGTCCAGCAGCGAACGAAAAAAATTCTCGCTCATCCAGCCAGAAAGATTGTTCGCGATTTCACCGTCAGGCTCCGGCATGAGGAGCACCTAACCCTCTCTGGTCGAGACTGCCCACTAGAGCGGTTCTCCAATATCCGTAGAGTGGTTGAAATGCTGCAAGGTGGCTTTTTCTTAAGGGAAAAGCCACTTGAGTGCATCAACTCCGCTCTACACCAATTGGAGAACCGCTATAAATGCCTCAAAAAGCTCATGCCTGTCCTGCATTGGGCAGTCGTCAACGAAGACAGCGTGGAGGCCTATACAGAGGCTAACGCTCAATTTGAGAGGAACAGTGAGAGGGTAAGGAGCAACTTGGGTGGAAATCCCTAGCGCGGAATGGAAGACCGGAATTTGTCAAAATGGACCGGGTGGAAGGCACGATAAAGAGCTTTTTTTGTAGGATGAGTTCCGGTGAGAAGCGCAGCAAATTTCCACGCTCAACAATGCCGGATGAAGTTGCTTTTCCCGGCGCCGGCAGCGGTTCCCTTCCCGCGGCAAAGGGAACCGCCTTGAGCTTCAACCGCTATGCAAGATCCCTCCTAGTTGAGCACCCGTGGACGCGCTGTGGTCACTGAAGTGCCGCCCTGTTGCAGCAGTTTGTGCATCAGTTGCTTGGCAATGCGCGGGTCGGGATCCATGCTCAGTCCGGTCAGCGAGCGGCCCAGCAGGCACTCCGCCTCCACGCCTGACTCCAGGAGCAGCGCTTTATTCACGCGCACAATCCGGCCTTCGTTATCCAGTTGCACCATGGCCATCGGCGCGGTGTCAAAGGAATGGCCGTCGTCCAGCGTCTCTTCAACGGCCTGCGAACGCAACCGTTCGCCGGCATTGCGCAGCGTGACAACCGTTCCGGTTCGCTGCCCGGCCTGATCCACCAGCGGCGCCACAGAGAAATCCACCAGCACCGTTGAGCCGCCCGGCTGCCCCAGCGTCCACCCGAATTCTTCCACTTCGGAGACTCCGGCACGGCCGGTCAGCGTCGGCATGGGCCGGTTGCGCTCATCGCTCAGGTTCAAAATATCTTTCAGGTACCGGCCCCGCGCCCGCTCCAGCGACCAGCCGGTCAACGCCTCGGCCGAGGCGTTCATAAACTGCACCGCCCCGTCGAGGGTAACCATCACCAGCCCTTCCCGCATCCCGCTCACGGTAGCCGAAATCTCCTGGTGCGCCGCCCGTTCACTGGCATCGTCCTGCGCCTTGGTCAAAGCCACCTGCAAGCTGGCCTTCAACTCACGCGACTGAAAAGGCTTGGTCAGGTAGCCATAGGGCATCTCCCGCGCCGCCCGCGCAATGGTCGTGTCGTCGCTATATGAAGTCAAAAAAATGGCAGGAACCTGATAGGCGCTGCGCAGCAGCCGCGCCGTCTGAATGCCGTCCATGCTGCCGACTATGCGCACATCCATCAATGCCAGATCGGGGTGCATCAGCTCGGCAACAGCCAAAGCCTCATCCGCGCTTTCGGCAACCCCCACCACTTCGCAGCCCAGACTCTCCAGCTCCTGCTTCAAGTCCAGCGCCACAATCGGCTCATCTTCGACGATTAGAAGCTTGCCCTTCATATTGACCCTCCTGGCCTGTAACCATCCCGATTTCGCAAAGCGAAGGCAGTTACAGCGCACGTCCTGACT
>CAZHKN010000095.1:0-16620 GCA_964532725.1 uncultured Occallatibacter sp. | reverse complement strand
CTCAAAAGCAACTGCATGTGATCGAAGGGAAGATTGGCTTCCACTTCCCCGCGATCGAATTCCTTGCGGAGAGCGACTGCGGGGACGTGCCCTGGAAGCGTTACCAGATCCAGCCTGGCGTCAGAGGCGCGGTTCGCGGACAATGATGCGGGTGACTGGCTCAGCGCCAACTGGGGCAACGACGCAAAGAGGCAGAGGGAGAGGATTCTTCTATACTTTGTCAAACGGCACTCCTGTTCAGATTGGAATTGCTGTTGCAAAAGATGAATGATCGGACCGGTGCAGTCAGCGCTCCGGGCTTCGTTTCTGTTTTGAATTGTGGCGTACTCAGAGGTGCGGGTTTCTGCCTGTCCGGCAGTCGGTGGCCAGGGGGTGGCCGGTAAGCCCACAAAAGGTGTGGCCGATTAGGCTAACTATAACGGCGCATCTGTGTAAACGGGGGATGAACCGGGGCATTATTTTTGCCCCAAAAATATCCTGCCGTAAGGTCTTTTTTTTCAATGTATTTCATATGCACGAGCGGCGTATTTTGTTGCGCTCGTCTTTTACGTGGTCCGCAGACCGTTTTTTGGCCTTCGCTTGGGCAAGGATTTGACGATGGAAATCCCGACGAAACAGGTTTTCGTCTTCTCGACATTTCGCTTCGAGCCAGCCAGCGGCCAACTGACGCAGAACGGCGTCCGCATTCGGACCACCAAGCAGATCGCCGACCTGTTGACCGTGCTGCTGGTCAATGCCGGGCAACTGGTGACGCGACAGCAAATCCGGGAAGCGCTCTGGCCGGGACAGGAATTCGTCAACTACGACAAGATCATCACCAACAGCATCAGCCGGCTGCGGTCCATCTTTCAGGACGATCCGGCATCTCCGCGCTATATCGAGAGCGCTCCCAAACGCGGCTACCGGTTTGTCGCCGAGGTCCAAACGGAAGGGCCGCCGACGCTTGCTGCCCCTCCTGTTCCCTCCTTGCAAACCGACACCGCATTCGAAGCGCCCGTTGTGCCGGAGATACCGGGTGAACTATTGAAGCAGCGGCAGCCTCTTCGCATCCGGCGCATCGTGACGTTGGCAGCGCTGGCCGCAGGCTTTCTGTTCGCGACGCTTGGCGGCGCCTACTGGTACGCGGCGCAACACCGGCCGGATCATAAACGCACTGTCTCGCTGGGCATCGCCCCTTTTGATACCTCCGGCCCCGGCGCGGAGGAGCTGGCGGGCAGCTTCCGCCTTGACCTGACGGACAGCCTCTCGCAATTGCCGCAGGTGCAGGTCCGGGCCGCCCACTCTCTGGAACTGCTCAAGCTCAATCAAGCCACCCTCCACGGCGAAGGGACAAAGCTCGGGCTAGACGCGATCCTCTTTGGGCGCTTCACCGTCACCGGCGATCAGTGTCACCTGCAATTTGAACTGGTCCGAGGCCAGGACGGCACCCATGTGGCGAGCTTCCAATATAGCGGCACAAAAAATGAGCTCGCCGCGATTCGCGACAAAGTACAGATGGAAACCTTTGCACGGCTGAAGCTGGCCAAGGACGGCATGCGCCCCGCCCTGGGCGGCACTGCGGACCCGGACGCCTACGACCTCTATCTGCGCGCCCGCTATCACTTCTCGCAGCAAACCGAGGACTCACTGCGGCTCTCGCTCGACGAGTATAAAGCGGCTGTCGCTCAAGACCCCAACTTTGCCAAAGCATACGCGGGCGAGGCGCACGGCTACATCTTTCTCTGGCAGCATGGAGCAATCTCCGCCGCCGATGGATTTGCAGGCGCCACCGCGGCGGCGCAAAAGGCGCTGGCCCTCGATAACAACTCCGCCGATGCCCATGCCGCTCTTGGAGCGCTCTATTTCCTTCACGATTGGAGACTCGAAGCCGGCGAACGGGAGCTGAAACAGGCAGTGCAAATCAATCCCAACCAGCCCATCTATCACCAGTGGCTCGCGCTGGTGCTCTCCGACGAGGGGCGCTTCACTGAGGCCTTTCAAGAAATCGATCTGGCGCACACTCTTGACCCGCTGTGGGTCTCGGCTTACGTCACAGAGGCGCATGTTGCCGGGGACTCGCACGAACCTGCGCGGATGGAGGCCATTGCGCGCAAACTGATGGAGATGCAGCCTGACTCCGCGCATGTGCGCGATGCCGTAGCCAATGTATATTGGGCTGACGGGCGCTGGCTGGAGGCGATTGCCGCATGGCGTCAGATGGCGGTGATGGAGGGCGATAGCGCTCGGATACGCATGGAAGACGAAGGCCTCGAAGCCTTTCGTCACGGCGGCGCGCGCGCTTATGCGAGAGTCCGTTTGCAAGCAGCCTCCGACGAAGAGGTGAAGGCGCGGCATCCCAATGACTTTGACGTGGCAGAATGGTGTGCCTACTCCGGTGAGAATGAGAAAGCGTTGTCAGCCATGCGCCAGGAGATTCGAGACCATGACTCGCAGATATTGAATATTGGAGTTTTTCCTGCGTATGACGGACTCCGTCAGGATCCGCAGTTCCAGGCGCTTCTGCAGCAACTGGGCCTTGGCCTACCTACCCAAAAGACAGACTCCCCGGCGGCGCTTGTGGCATCTGGAAAATAATTTCCGCGCACCTTCAGCCGGCATGCCGCTTTAACTCCGATTTTTCTTCGTTGCCGGCTTCTTCTTAGCGGACTTAGCCGCCTTTGCAACTAATTCGCCACGCAGAAACTCTGACCAGCGTAATTCTGTTACTTGCGGCGCGGCCTTCGCTTTGGCAATCGCCAGATCGGCGAGTTGCTCAACAATCCACTCGAAGTGTTCCTCGTCTACCGAAGTCAAATCCACATCAGGAACGGGGGTTCATGAAGTCGATGGCATATGGAACGCCATTTTCGACCGCAAACTCGACGGTATTTACGTCATAGCCAAGCGCCCGGCAAAGCTTCAGTGCATCCCGCTCCATGCGTTTGAGCAACTTCTTTCCGCAATCGGGAGCATCGTGGGCGTAGCGCTTCTCATGCGGCTTGCGCGGATCGTACTCCATCACCCGAACCTTCTTCTGCCCGATGACAAAACAGCGGTAAAACGCACTGTAATTCACTTCCTTCTGGTAGACCATGCAGTGCTCACCGGTGCGGTCGTAGGCGCGGAAGAACTCTTCGCGGTTGCGACGAAATGCACATTCCGCCCGCCGCCGCCGTCAATGGGCTTGAGTAGCCGCGTTCGCCAACAAGAGAAAAGACCGATTCCCAGTCCAGTGGATATTCGAGATTCCGCATCGTCTTCTCTGTCGCTCCACCTGGAGCATGTTTGTGCGGCAGCATCACCGTTGGCGGCACCGCCACGCCCAGCTTTGCGGCAAGTGAATAATTGAAGAACTTATCGTCCGCCGACGACCAGAAAGGATTGTTGATTACATATGTGCCATTGAGGACGGCATGTTTGAGATAGGCGCGATAAAAAAGGATGTTGTGCGAGACGCGATCCACGATCACTGCATAGGCGGAGATTTATCCAGACTCAGCGCGCCGGTAACAATAAATTCGGCTTTGATCCGATCAACGGAGAAAACCCGGGCCTTGGCGCGTTCTTATTTCATCAGCCGAGGATCGGGACATGATCGGCTGCTCGACAACCTACTTCGTCTCTTTCACATCCCAATCGAAGCTGATTGCGTTGATCTGCGCATCGAGCTTGTCGATTGCCGCTTGCTTCTGTGCCTCCAGATCGGCAATCTGCTTGCGCGTTGCCTGCAACAGGTCTTCGGCACGGTTCAACTCATCCACAAACCGTTTCGCCGCATCATTGCCTTTGAGCGCCGTGAGGTTTTCGCGATCGCGGGCTTCATCTGCCTTCGCCGTCTCTTCCTGCTTCTTTGCTTCAGTGATCTTATGATCAAGGTCGGCAAGAGCATCCTCAGCGTCCAGCACCGGCTTCAGCTTATCCAGCGCATCGGGTACGCGCTTCACCAGATCGAGCAGATAAGTCCTCTGGTCCTGATTCGGATTCAGAGAAACTGCCGTGTGTTCCGGCCCATGCTCACGCACTTCCAGCTTACCCGTCGAGTGCGCCGGAACCTGCAACCGGAAACGGTAGATTCCCGGCGCGGACTCTGCCGGCGTCAACCCCTCATCCAGGCTCCAGCCCTTGTTGTCGTTGCGGCGGGGATGCTCGAGCAGCACGACGCGGTCCACGTCGGCGGAGTTCGTCGCCGAATACGTCACGGAAGCAATATCCATGTGGGTTTCGACGATTGTGCCGTGCGAAATCTTCACATGATGCAAGGTGCGCTTGCTGTCGCGGTCAATCACCTTCACGCGGACAGCCTGATCGGCAGCGTACGAAAGCAGCCGCCGCTCTCCGGGATGGATTGGATCGAGCAATCCCTCGCCGGCAAACTCCCCGCTCTCAAAGATGGAAAAGCTGCCCGAATCGAGAGTGAGTTTCGACTTGTTTTCCAGCCAGACCGCGCGCAGCGGCATGGGGTCTTTCTCGCTCCAGAGCGTGACATGCTCGGCAGGCAGCTCTTGCTGCAAGATCGGCACCATCGCTGATTCATTCTTATGGATGGTCACCGGCTGCGACAGAGCGTACTCAAAGAAATCATCAAAGGCATTGGTGGAGACGTCTCCCTCGGAGATGGCGTCGGAGGCACGATAAACACCATTCGCCGAACCTAGACCATGATATAAGCCATTCGAGTCGGCAGCATTTCCGCCGGCAAGTCCACCGATAACACCGTGCGATGATCCTCCTGTTCCGTCGATACTGTAGCTGTTGGCTGGCGCTTCCTTTTCTGCGACCATCTTCATGTTGCGGGGAACACGGGTTGGTGCTACCAGTTGGCTATTCACCACCACAGATTGAGCCTCGACGGGCTTGTCGGAACTCATCTCCGCCGCTTCATGCGTCTGCGGAGTAGTCTGCGCCTCGGTCGAGATCGGAATCTCCGGACGGCGCGTATAGAGCGGCTGCGAGAGCGGCTGGATAAAGCTCTGCGGCGCGCCCGCGACCAGCGACAACTGCACGTTATCCCAGTCCGCGCCCACGGTGTTATCGACCACCGCCCAGCCCTGTACGATTGCCTTTCCGTTAGGGTCGCGCGGAAAAACCATCCTGTAAGTCGACTTCCACACCGGCACTTCGCTGATGTAACTCACGCGCAGCTCGCGCTGGCCCAAGCCGAGCGCGTCGAGAGTTAAATGCCGCAGCCCGGTCGAGTGCGCCGTGCTCAGCAGCTCCAGATAGCGGTCCAACTGCCCTTGCAAATTTGCATCGAGAGGCCTTACGCTCAGCGCCGGAGTCAGCTCGATGACCCGCACCGCACCGGAGCCTGCCACCAATGTCAGATAGAACTTATCGATTGTTGCCTCATTCGATCCGTCGCCTGAGCCGGCCTTCTCCGTGCGCGACTCAATCGACATCAGCCGCCCGGTAATCGCCCCGCCCGGCCCGCCCAGCACCTCGACACGCTGCCCGCGCAGCGCCTGAAACAGCTCCGTTGAAGTGGGGTCGTCGCTCATGCCCAGCGAAAGCGACTTCAACTGCTCGGCCAGCGGCGTCGTCGAGTTGTAATTCACCCCGGCGATACGCCCGCCGCCCTCATCCAGCACAGTGAGCGATTGCAGCACGTCGTTCAGTTGCGGCGAGGTAAAATCAATCGCCACGCGCTGGTTGCCTATCACCGAGCCTGCGTGCTCAAAGTAGCCTACGCCATTTTTGTAAAGCACCACCTTGCGCACCGGCAGATCCTTCACTACCTGCGCCCCCTGCGGTGGGGCCAACTTTTTGTCCAGTTGCGGTGGGGCGGGCTTTGGTTTAGTAGCCACGCTGGGAGTTTGCGCGACCAGCGAAAGGGAGAGAGAACCAAAGCAGAGAACGGCAGAAACAAGACGCACAGTTCCTCCTGGATCGAATTCTGGTCAAACAACTCAGAAGTCCTATACTCTTAGACCCCGCGCAGGACAAAATGGTTCCCGAGGTCATTGAATTCAGCTCGGAATTCAATCCCGCTTCCAATTCCGCAGCCTCGGCGAAAAATTCCGCGCCCTGTGACTTTTGTCGCTGTATCGCTCCCAGGCCTCGCTGTACTCTGCCCTCACAACATCTTTCACCGGAAGGAAGTCCCCATGTTTTGCTATCAATGTGAACAGACCTCGCAGGGCCAGGGATGCCAGACCATCGGCGTCTGCGGCAAGGACGAAAACACCGCCACGCTTCAGGATCTTTTGATTCACGCCCTCAAGGGAGTCAGCCAGTACGCGCATCGGGCGCGTCTGTTGGGTGCGGCCGATCCGGAGATTGATGCCTTTGTTATTGAAGCCATCTTTGCCACGCTCACCAATGTCAACTTCGACTCGGATCGCCTTGCAGAGTTGGTTTACAAGGCCGTCGAATTTCGCGATCAGGCCAAGGCGCTCTATACACAGGCCGCAACCAAGGCTGGAAAACCGGTTGAAACTCTTGCCGGACCCGCTGCATGGCAGCCCGCAAAAGAACGCGAGGCTCTGCTGGCCCAGGGACGCGAGCAACTGATTCCAACTTTCTTTCTCTCGGAAGGCAAAGAGATCAAGAACCTTGAAGAGCTGGTGGTTTACGGACTCAAGGGTGTCGCTGCGTATGCGTATCATGCGCTGATGCTTGGCTCCAGCGCACCGGCATCGTATGCCGCTGTCTACGAAATTCTTTCCGCGCTTACCGCGCCGCACTCCGCTGAAGAGCTGCTGGAGCTCGCGCTCAAGGTTGGCGAATTAAATTACGCCGTGCTGGAACAGTTAGACCATGCGCATACTGAGAGCTTTGGCGCGCCCACTCCTGCTTCTGTTCGACTGCATCCGCTGAAGGGAAAAGCGATTCTCGTCTCCGGCCACGATCTGCACGATCTCTATCAACTGCTTTTGCAGACGGAAGGCCTGGGCATCAACATCTACACGCATGGCGAGATGCTGCCCGCGCATGGCTATCCAAAGCTCAAAGCATTCAAGCATCTGGCCGGCAATTACGGCGGCGCATGGGTCGATCAGGCGGATGACTTCAATGCATTCCCCGGCGCAGTGTTGATGACATCGAATTGCATTCAGGAGCCGAAGAAGAGCTACAAGAATCGACTCTTCACGGCCGGCGCAGTGGCATGGCCAGGCGTTGAACATATCAATGGCACGGATTTTGCACCGGTAATTGCAGCCGCACTGGCCGCTCCGGGATTTACCGAAGATGGGCCTGATGACAGCATCACCACAGGCTTTGGACACAATGCCGTGCTAGGCGTGGCGGGTACGGTGATCAATGCGGTCAAGTCTGGCGCGCTGCGCCGCTTCTTCCTGATCGGCGGTTGCGACGGCGCGCGCTCGGGCCGCAGTTACTACACCGAGCTAGCGGAACAAGTTCCACAGGACTGCATTATTCTCACTCTCGCATGCGGAAAATACCGCTTCAACAAACAGGAGTTTGGCACGCTTGGCGGATTGCCCCGGCTGCTCGATCTGGGCCAATGCAATGACGCTTACTCCGCGCTGAAGATCGCGCAGGCATTGGCCGCTGCATTTGAGTGCGGCGTGAACGATCTCCCGCTTTCATTGGTGCTTAGCTGGTATGAGCAAAAGGCCGTCGCTATTCTGCTGACACTGCTGGGGATGGGTGTGCGCAATATCCGCATCGGACCTACGCTGCCGGCATTCTTATCGCCCGCGGTGCTCAAGCTGCTCAACGAGAACTACAACCTGATGCCGATCACCACACCTGAGGCGGATCTGGCGGCAATTTTCGCGTAGTTATTTCGCAGGAAAAGCTGAACAAAGCGGGCTGCTCACACGAGCAGCCCGCTTTGTTGCATCTCCATTCGTGAGCCGCCCTAGCGCTTAGACCGAGCAATTTAGCATTTGCTACTGAACGAGTGCGGGCGAGGACGCCCACACTACAGCCGGTCTGGGGACCGGCGTTACAGTCCGTCGATTGCAGAATCAAACGGTCACGGTAGTAGCGCTATTCTTCTTCGCTGGTTTGCATCGTCAGGTAACGCTCGTAGCCAAGCTCTTTGATCTGGTGGGCCTGGGCTTCGAGCCAGTCTACATGCTCTTCTTCGTCCTTCAGAAGAGCGACAAAAAGATCCCGCGATCCGTTATCTTTTTCGTCTGCCGCGATTCGGACCGCCTCGTTATACATGGCTACGGCTTCAATCTCGAGTTTGAGGTCGGCATGAATCATGTCCTTGACGTTGCCGCCAATCGACAGCGCCAGTGGCTCCATGCTTGGTGTACCGTCCAGGAACAGGATTCGCTCCATCAGCGACTCGGTGTGCTTCATTTCACCGATGGACTGCTTTTTGATGTACTTGGAGAGCCGGTCATATCCCCAGTTCTCGCACATCTCAGCGTGAACAAAGTACTGGTTGATGGCGGTGAGCTCCTCGCGAAGCGCACGATTCAGTTGCTCGATGACTTTGGGGTTTCCCTTCATGCGGGCAATTCTACAAGAAGTTGAGCAGGTTTGTAACAGAAAATTAAAGCTCGTCCGCACCGGGCACTATTACACCAGGCAACTACCCCGCAATCTTCCGCAACTGGCCCAGATGATTCAAATCGTGTCCGGCTATTGTTTCCACAATCGTCAGAAAGGTCATCGTTCCCCGCTCCGGGTGAGTAACTGGCCTGTTGGCCGCGGCGGGCAATGCGCTTTTGATGAGAAGGAGATTCCATTCGCGCAGCGCGGTCAGGACTTCGAGCGCCTTGGTTGCAGAAATCCCCGCGTACGTCGCGGCCCACTTGTCTTGATCAAAAGGCTGAATCGCCGGCGCATCCTCGGCCAGTGTCTGCCGCAGGCGAAACGCAAAGACTAGCTCGCAGTCGGCGAGATGGCAGATGATTTCCGCCGCACTCCACTTACCGGGCGCAGGGGCAACTACGGATTTCACCGTGCCAATCCTATCCAACAACGAACCAATCTCATCAGGCGTAGTGGCCAGAATCGTCTCCAGCGGCCTGCCGTCGAGAAATCCCGCATAGGGGTTGAGTGTGCTCATTCTTTGACCTCCTTATGAGTTATCGAAGAATTGGGTGAAGTTACAAATACTGCTGCGCCATCTGCGTCCATGCCGGCGCAAGGCGTCGATCATTGGCGCAGACTTCAAGGTGTGATCTTCAGAGGTTCATTTGAATCTTCGGCGTGGCGTTTGCACTAACCGGCCCAACCGGACATTCGTCTTTCAAGTGCGGCGTGAGTTCTTGATAAATACCCATGAGAAGCCCGTAGTTTCTCTCCTCACTATACAGAGTTTCGTACCGGAAACGGGCAGCGAGGCGCATATCGATCAGCTCACTTGACCCTTCGATAAAGAGCCTCAACGCGCTGGCAAGCCCATCGGCATCGCCGGGAGGAAACAGACGCCCGGAAACCCCATCTTCGACGATTTCGGGGAGACCTCCGATGCGGGAACAAAGAATGGGCAGCCCTGCTGCGAATGCCTCAACGCAAACCATCCCAAACGGTTCGTACCAAATGGATGGAACGACGAGGACTGTCGCTCTTCGCATGAGTCCCTGCACCTCATCGTGCGGAAGTAAGCCAAGGGGTTTCAGCCGGCTCCCCTCGCGTAGTGCGGCCTCGCGCACCATCTGGAGCAAAGGGCCATCTCCAACCAAATGAACCGGCATCGGTAACAGCCCTTTCGCGTCCGCCTCAATCAGCGTTTGAATTCCCTTCTCTGGCGCCATCCGTCCGGCATAGAGCGCAAATCCTCCTCCACCGCTGCCCTGCCCCGAGTCAAAGGTGAAATTCGGTTTTATCCTGATACGGTCCACAGGAACACGCAATCCTGCCATCTTCTCCGCCACAAATGCCGTGAGAGCTATATACCTGTCCACTTTCTGCTGCCAAGTGCCTAACGCGGCATGCAACGCCATGCTCCCACCCAGAATGGCGCTGCCGGACCGGCTGTTGCGGTAACATGCGTGATATGCGCCCGGAAGAAACGAGCGCTGATCGATGCACTCCTCGCAGGGGCGCCCGTCGCGGAACAGCTGCGCGTTGGCGCATAAAAGCCGATAGTTGTGCAAGGTAAACACGACGGGGATTTTTCTTCGCTTGGCGGCAAAAAACACCGAAGGTGAGAGCGTGGCAAGATAATTATGGACATGAACAACATCCGGGTGGAAGCGGTCTATTAGCCCCGTTATCCTATGCGCTGAATCGATAGAGTAGAAGGCTTGGCCGGCTGCGATCATCTTCCCCATAACACCGCGAATGGACTCGTTATCCACTCCCAGATACTCAACCTCATGACCGTGCTCCTCCAGCAATCGCCGCTCGTTGGCGACGACAGTCTCCTCTCCTCCGCCCAACTGATACCTGTTGTGTGCAATCAAAATGCGCACTTCTTCTCCCGTCTCGATAATGACTTCGCCCCATAGGCGCGTATCTGTCGTTCAAAACAATGCCTGAGCGGCGTCTGATATCCTGACAGGTACACCAGCCGGCGTAATCTCAGCGATCGACAATCGCGCGTGCAAAGACATCGCTCCCAATCCTTCGTAATCTGTCGTTAATGCGCGATCAAGGATGATAGTAACAATCCTGATCCAGTAGCCATGCAAAAAGCCGGACAGATCATAGGTTCTCGAAAGAGCCGATGCACCGGTAAATGTCTCCGAGTGGCGCAACGGGATGTTTATGGCATGGTAGCCGCCCAAGCTGCACCCCAATGTAAACAACTGCTAGTCCGGATTCTGTTGCCGGATCAGCGGAACGACATCCGCGAGCGGATGCTCCTCATATTGCATATGACGTTGGATGCGCTCGCGCGGCGTGGCGGTTATACCAGCTCTCCGAATCGATTGAGTCCACGCAGTAAATCTGCAACTGGCCTGTGTCAATTCTTCCGCTGAGCGCGGAGATCATCCCGAAGTCTTCCATCTGAAAAAAGCGCCCGGTAGAGGTTGGAAAGGCAGCACCGGCAGCCCGGCGTGGCCGAAGACGAGCATCTCCATCTCGCGACCCAGGGCTTTTGAATCCGTTTTGTAATATTCTCGGATCACATTTCTGCTCTGCTGTCCACACCACATTTCATTGCGGGGAAAATCGGTGATTTCCTGTTACTGTATCAGTTTTTCTCGCGAATTCTTTGGAGTTTTACTCGTCTCAATTCCAGCCTCGCCTATTTGTGGTATATGTTTCGTAATGCTCCGCGCAGGTACAGCGGAGTTTCATCCGCGAAACTCGCAAGGAGGCCTGATCATGCAACGAAGAGTCTTTCTCGGCGGTATCGCGGCAACGTTGATGGCAACCAGCGGCGAAGCATGGGCTGCGTCCACCAACGGCCAGCGCCTGGCGGCAGCAGCCCGCGCGCAGATCGGGGTCACGCGCGGCTACGATCCGGGCTGGACGCATCTGGGTTATCCCGGCGGCGACGTGTCTCGCTCCACGGGCGTCTGCGCGGATGTGGTAATTCGAGCCGCGCGCGACGGCCTTGGCCTCGACCTGCAGAAGCTTGTCCATGAAGATATGCTGAAAAACTTCGATGCCTATCCAGCACGCAAAGCCTGGGGATCGCGCGGAGCGGATGCGAGCATCGACCATCGCCGTGTGCTGAATCTCGAAGCCTACTGGACACGGGCCGGCGCGCGCCTCTGGGCCAACGATGCGCCCACACCTGGCGATGGTTTCCCCAAGCCCATCGAGACCGGCGACATCGTTACCTGGCTTCTCGATGCGCGCCTTCCGCATGTCGGCATCATTGTTGCAACGAGCGCCTTGCACACCACCGTGGTACACAATATCGGCAACGGCGCCGAGGAGACGCCGCTCAGCGCCTTTCATGCGCATCGCGCCGCAGGCCATTATCGCTGGCCTGTTGCGGTGTAGTGACCCAGCCGGCAATTCCCACTCCGGCACATTCGCTCCGCGCACGGGAACCGCACAGGAATTCCGTTCCCTGCTGTGCGAAACTATTCTCTGGGAAATGTGTTTGCAGTATCTGAGATTTCCTGCCGGATAAACTATGCCTTTGCTGCGCTCCACTTTTATCGCACTCTCACGGAATCGCTTGTTGCGCCGCTTCGGTGAGCAATCCCGTATCGGCAGCCGGATGAGTTCACGCTTTGTGGCCGGCATGGAAATCAGCGACGCGCTGCGCGTGGCTGAGGCAGTCAACAAGCAGGGCATGGCCGTGACGCTGGACGCACTGGGAGAGAGCGTAACCACAGACGCCGAGGCCCAGTGCGCAGCCGATGTCTATCATCAACTGCTCGACGCCATTGCGGAACGTAAGATGAACGCCAATGTGAGCGTTAAGCTGACACAGATGGGCCTGGAGCAATCACCGGAACTGGCCCGCTCGATCGCCGAGAATCTGGCCCGCCACGCCTCCGATGCCGGAAGTTTTCTACGCATTGACATGGAAGGCTCGGCGCTGACTCAAATCACACTCGATATTGTGCGCGGCATCCACGCGCAGCCGGGACTCTCCGGCTCTATCGGCGTTGTGATTCAGGCTTATCTCTTTCGCTCTCAAGGAGACATTGAGCAGCTTCTCTCCGAAGGGATTCGCGTCCGGCTCTGCAAGGGAGCTTACAAAGAGCCAGCCGAAGTTGCGTTCCCGCGCAAAGACGACGTGGATTCGAATTACATCCGCCTTAGTTGCATGTTGTTGGAGAGTCCTTTTTATCACGGCTTCGCCACGCATGACGAGGCAATGATCGCGGCGGTCAAATCCTATGCCAGCCAGCACCGGATCGAACCCAGCCGCTTCGAGTTTCAGATGCTGTTTGGCGTACGCCGCGATCTACAGCACCGGCTGGTGCGCGAGGGATACAACGTCCGCGTTTATATTCCCTTTGGCCGCGAGTGGTATCCCTACTTCATGCGGAGGCTGGCCGAACGGCCGGCGAATGTCTTCTTCATCGCCAAGAACCTGTTGCGAAAGTGACGAGTCAGCGAGTCGGCAAGTCAGCAGGCTGGCCATTGATGAATGAGGCGCACAAGCTGCCATCGGGGTCGAGCGCAACCAGATTTGCCGGCTGCCCGACAGCAAGCGTTCCTGCAAGGCTGCCGAATCCGGTCATTGTCGCCGGGTTGGTTGTGACCAGCGGCAGGGCCTGATCAAGCGATGCAGCTGTAAACCGAAGATAATTCGCCAGCGCGCGGTCAAGCGTCAGTACGCTGCCAGCCAGCACACCGTTTGCCGTGGCTCTTCCATCGGCAACCTGGACGGAAAACCCTCCCAGTTGATACTCCCCGTCGGGCATTCCTGCAGCGCTCATCGCGTCCGTTACCAGAATCCCGCGTTGCGGCCCCTTGGCTCGCGCCCAAAGCCGCGCCAGCTCCGGCGCGGTGTGAATGCCGTCGCAGATCAGCTCGGCAAACAGTGAATCGTCGGTGAGTACGACACCCAGAATTCCCGGCTCCCGATGATCGAGTGGCCGCATCGCGTTGAAGGTGTGAGTTGCGCTCACCGCTCCGGCGGCAATTACAGCTCGAGTCTCCGCCGCAGTCGCATTCGAGTGGCCGAGCGAGACACGGACGCCGCGCGCCGTGGCATGTGCCGTCAGCTCCGCCGCGCCGGGCAGCTCCGGAGCAAGCGTCATCAGGCGCACATGGCCCTCGGCTGCCTCGAAGAACCGGTCAAAGAGGGGAATGTCGGGGGTTTGCAAATGCACTGGTGGATGAACTCCGCGTTTGGAGTGGGAAAGAAACGGGCCTTCGAGGTGAATGCCGATAGGCCGGGAGGCCGGAGCGCCATTGGGTGTGGAATCCCTCATCAACTGCGCCAAACCTGCGAGCGCGCGTAGCGTAGGGTCCAGCGGCGCGGTCACTGTGGTCGCAAGATACTGAGCGGTTCCACGACCGGCAAGAAAACTGCCGATCGCCGCAAGAGCCTGTGGCGTAGCTTCCATTACATCGTGGCCGTTTGAGCCATGAATATGAACGTCGAAATAGGAGGGCGCGAGGGTGGCGGTGGGAAAGTCAAGCAACTGCGCGGAGCCGGACGCTTCAGCGTCTTCGCGAGTGCGGATAGAGGCAATGCGCGCGTCTTCGATTTCAATGATGGGGTGGTCGAGATGCCGGCTTCCGACCCAGAGTCGTGCCGCAGTGATCGCTAAGTGCATACAAGGATTATGTCAGGCGCTCCGCCGCCTTGTATGCAGCCCGTGTCACCGGGTGAGATCAGTGAATGAGACGGTTCGAATCCCGATAACCGCTGGTTTGCATCATGCTCATCGCCTCGAGCGCGGCGCGACAGGCAGCTACCTCGGCACGGCAAGCAGTAATCTGGGTCATCAACTGCGCAAATTGCGATTCGAGCTGTGAGCGCAGATTCTCGATGGACTGCTCCAGCCGGTCATTGGCGGCAATCTGCTCATTCTGACTGGACTGCACGGACTGCAGGTTCGGCAGAACAACATCGGAGAGGAGATAGGAGAGAGACGTCAGCATTTCGTTCATGTACGGATTCTAAGGATAAACGAGATAAAACGCCTGATTACGGATGGCGATGCGTTAGTAATGAGAGAAAATTAATACAGCTTTATGCGACTGCGGTCGGGGCGGCTTGCTGCTCCTCGGCGTCGAGTTTGCTGCCAACCTCGGCAGCGGCCTGCGCCAGTACACGGTGGTGAATGGTAAACAGGGCGAGTTCCAGCCGGTCGCCGACTCCGGTTTTGTCGTAGATGGAGCGCAGATAGTTTTTGATGACCTGTTCGGTGGTCTTGAGCCGGAGGGCGATTTCACGGTTCTTGCATCCCTGCACGATCAGCGCGACGATGCGCATCTCCTTTGGAGTGAGCCGGTCCCGGACACGGGTGCCCACCATGTCTTCCTCGGGCGAGTCCACCTGCATTAGTTGCGGTGGCAGCCAGGTATCCCCGGCTGCAACCCGGTTGACCGCCTCGACCAGAGAGGGACCTGTAACGCTGCGGAAGACCACGCCTCGGAAGCCAAGTTGCAGATAGGTGCTGGCCGTATCGTTATTTTCGGCAATCACGATGCCGCGGCAGCCGGTCGAGTCCAGCAGAACGCGCAGACGCGTCAGGTCTGGCCTTAGCGCAGCGGCAAACAGAACAATCGAGCCCGGGAAGGTGGTAATGGCATGCTGCATCCGCTCCAGGTCTGAACACTGAGCAATTATCCGCAGATCTTCGTCCATGGCCAGCACTTTGGCTGTCCCTGCCCGGAAAATCGCCTGCGAATCGGCCAGGATGATCTTATTCATATTTGCGCCTCATCTGCTCCGTTTGCCTGGCTGGATGGCATAAATGCCGCCCGCCTGCATTTGCCAAATTCAGATTTGCCGAAGCTGGATGCCGCTTCCTACCGCACATCCTGACCGCAATCCCGCTCAGCTCGTCCGTATCCCCGCATCGCACAACCCGGCAACTGCATTGCCTCTAGCGGAACTATCGGCGGTTCCGCGCAAAACTTGGCAATGTCTGCATTTGGAACAGTGACTCAATAAAACGGTTCTTTTGTAATGTACCTCAAGTAAAGTTACTACACCGAGGTAATCTTCTCCGGATTGAAATTATAGCCCCACTGTGCAAAACCTGCGACCTCTTCCTCATGAAATCTGGAAGCTCTTCATTCCGAACAGTTGCGTTCCTCTCCGGCCAATTTTGTCGCGGAGTCTGGATTTCAGGTTTCTCGCACTCCCCCGTTTCCGGCCGCGTCAGGAAGAAAATTCCCTCTTTCCCGCATTTGTTCCCAGGAATGATTTTCAACGCTGCTTCGGCCCACATCGGCATGAAGTCATAGGCTTACCTGCCGATGTAGGCAATCGAGGGCAATAGATGGCGGATCGCGTGGAATTGCTGGAGGCGGTGTTCGATAGCCTGCCGGAGGGGATCGCATTGGTCGATCTCCAGAGCCGCGTCATCTTATGGAACCGTGCCGCGGAGACGATCACCGGCTATGCCGGCGCGGATCTGCTCTTCCGTCCGGTGCCGGAAAAATTGCAGCCGCTGTTGGAATACGCCGACTGGAAGAACGATCAACAGCCCAGGAACAAGGCCGGACAAGGGCCAGGCCGGGGGACGCTGGTGGAGTTTCATCATCGCATGGGCCACAATCTGCCCGCCATGGTGCGGATTTTGGTGGTGCGCGACGGACTGGGCAAGCGGATTGGCTCAACCGTGCTCTTCCATGCCGCCGAGAGCATGGATGTGCTGCCGCATGGCGAGAGTGGCGAAACCGCTACCATTGAGGCCAGCCAGGCGGATATGGAGGACCGGCTGGTCAATGTCTTCGACGATCACGCGCGCGGAGGGCCTCCCTTCGGACTGCTGTGGATCACCATCGATCAGGCCCATCAATTGCGCCAGACTCATGGGGAACAGGCCTGCGAGTCCATGATGGCCACAGTGCGCCACACGCTGACCCACGCGCTGCGGCCAGGAGAAGACATCAGCCGTTGGGGAACCGATGAGTTCCTGGTTCTCTCCCACGAGCGCACCGCGGAGATGCTGATTGGTCACGCACGGACTCTGGCCGGACTGGCGCGGACGGCGGAGTTCCGCTGGTGGGGGGATCGGGTTTCCCTGACCGCCAGCATTGGCGCGGCCCAAGTTTCTGCCGATGAATCCCTTGCCCAGTTGCTCTTTCGCGCTCAATCCGCGATGTTGACCAGTATTCACAACGGCGGCAACCATGTAACGCTCACGCCGGCTTCAGGGGGGCATTGAT
>CAZHKN010000094.1:0-16688 GCA_964532725.1 uncultured Occallatibacter sp. | reverse complement strand
GCTACATACGTGCCCGCCAGCTACAACTCATATACTACTGGCACATCGGATGAGGTAGCAGTGCCAGTGCTAAAGCCCGGTTGCGATCCGCGCAAGGGTCTGGCAAAAAACCAGTATTTCAACCCGTCATGTTTTACCGGACCCACCAATCTTTCCAATGGATCCTATCGCTTGCCTTATATTCATGGGCCGGCCTACATCAACGACTCGATCGGTCTCTTCAAGGCCTTTTCCATGGGCGAAAGCCGCAAGCTCGAGATTCGTGGCGAAGCCTTCAATCTTTTCAACCACCCCTGGAACGAATTCATCGAGTATGACCCCAATATGTACATGGGATTTTACTGGGATACAGGTGCAGCAGCCTCGGGCAATTCAGCCGCAGGTACAGCCGACAACAAAACCGGCCATCGGGAGATCTCCCTGGCGGCGAAGTTCTACTTCTAACCATCCGGACAGCGGAAGAGGTTTGCTTCTTCCGCTGTCCGCAGAACAAAACAGCCGGAAACTGACATGCCCCTCTGCTGGAAATTCGCATCTCTGTTCTGCCTGATGCTCTGGTTGTCCAGCTTCGCGCGGGCGCAGTCTTATGCAACCGGCGCGGATATTTCTTTTCTGGCGAAATGCGAACACGATGGGATGAAATTCAAGGAGGGGGGCCAGCCGAAAGACGTGCTGGCTATGCTCCGCGAACACCAGTACAACTGGGTGCGCCTGCGGCTCTTTCACGATCCTGCAGCCGCCGCGGAAAAACTACCCAATAACCTCGAGTACACACTGGCGCTTGCAAAGCGCGCTAAAGCACAAGGCTTTCACCTTTTTCTTGATCTGCACTATTCCGACAGTTGGGCTGATCCGGACAAGCAACCTACCCCCGAAGCTTGGAAAAAACTCAAGCACAAGCAACTTGTCGAGCAGGTCTTCAACTATACTCGCGATACGATCTCTACTTTTGCTCAAAAAGGAGTGATGCCGGAGATGGTGCAGGTCGGCAACGAGATCACCGCCGGAATATTATGGCCTGACGGTAAACTCCCTGATAACTGGGACAACTTCACCGATCTGCTCAAAGCTGGCATCAGTGGAGTGGATGCAGGCCGCGGGTCGCAGCCCAGACCGCGCATCGTGCTCCAGATCGAACGCAGCGGAGATTACGCCGCCGCCGTCTCGTTTTTCGACAACATTATTGCTCACCACGTGCCCTTCGACGTAATGGGACTCTCTTACTATCCCCGATGGCATGGGAACATGGTCACGCTGCGCGGCAACCTGCATGACCTCGCACTGCGCTATCAGCACCCGATCATCGTGGTTGAAACGGCCTATAACTGGACTCCCGGCGACTTCATCGGAAAGAAAGCCGACTTTCCCGAATCGCCCGCAGGGCAGGCAGACTTTCTTCGCGCGGTAGACGCCGCCGTTCGCGCCATTCCGCATGGTCTTGGCCAAGGCATCTTTTGGTGGGAGCCGGCCGCAGAAGCGGAATTGCAGGGACGTAGCTTCTTTGACAGCCAGGGCAACGTTCTGCCTGTGATTGATGCGCTGGATACGAAACGGCAGCCATAACACAGCCGAACGCCGCATAGAGCGCCTGCCGGCGAATCATTTCTGTAAAACACGAGCCGCTTTGCAACCAGATAACGGTGGACCATTGGTTTCTGTAAGTCATGAAAGGCATTTGCGTGAACTGCCCTCTTAAGTACTTAGCTCTCATTTTCGTTTTTTCGTGCTACATAAACGCCCAGTCTCCAGTAAACCGGATCGTCTTTGATGTAGCCGCGCCCGTTCCTGAACCTACGTCTGTTCCGACACAACTCGGCAGCAATCGCGCGCCGGATGGGAATACTCTTGACGTGAATAATCAATACCTGACGCATAATGGCAAGCCGTGGATCCCAGTAATGGGCGAATTTCACTATTCACGTTACCCCGAGGCCTATTGGGAAGAGGAGATCCTCAAGATGAAGGCCAGCGGGGTGAATGTCATTGCTACCTATGTCATCTGGATTCATCATGAAGAGATAGAAGGTCAGTTTGATTGGAACGGTCAACGCAATCTGCGCAAGTTTGCAGAATTATGCGCCAAGCATGACATGCTTCTTTATCCGCGCATCGGTCCGTGGGTGCACGGTGAGGCGCGTAACGGAGGCTTCCCTGATTGGGTTCTGAAGAACAGCCCTGTTCGATCAAATAACCTGATATATCTTTCCGAAGTTAAGAAGTTCTACGCGCAAATTGGAGAGCAGCTGCATGGGCTGTTATGGAAGGATGGCGGCCCGGTCATTGGAATTCAGATCGAAAATGAGTATGCAGCGAATGGTCCTGGCCAGGGGCGGGAACATCTGGCAGCGCTCAAGCAGCTCGCCCTTGAAAGTGGACTGGATGTTCCGTTCTATACCGTAACTGGATGGGATAACGCAGTTGTCCCTGATGATTTATTTCTTCCCGTCTACGGCGGCTATCCGGATGCGCCATGGGACGCAAGCATAAATGTACTTCCGCCTGCGGAGATTTATTCTTTTCGCTTTACGAGCCGTGTTGCGGCGAATATGGGAGTGATCGGAGGCGATACGATTACCGGCAGCGGGAACGACGCAGCATTGAGATCGAAAGTCCCTTTTTTGACGGCCGAGGTTGGAGGAGGTATTGAGGATACGTATCACCGCAGGCCGTTGCTCTTTCCAGACGATGTTCCGGCGATGATTCCGGTGATGATTGGTTCAGGCGCGAACATGCTCGGCTACTACATGTTTCACGGCGGAGATAATCCCGAGGGCAAGCTGACAACGCTTCAGGAGTCGCAACGCACGGGCTATCCTACCGATGTACCAACCAAAAGTTATGATTTCCAGGCGCCTCTCGGTGAGTTCGGTCAGATGAATGCGACTTTGCGCAAGTTGAAGCTGGACCACTACTTTCTCAAAGACTTTGGCGCTCAGTTGGCCACTGAGCCAGCGATGGCGCCAATTCAGCAGCCATTTGGACCAGCGGATACATCTGTTCTGCGGGCATCAGTACGCTTCAAAAACCGAAGCGGTTTTCTTTTTGTAAACAACTATATTCGCGAACAGCAGATGCCGCCCAGAGAGCATACGCAGTTCGAACTCAGGTTGCGAGAAGGCTCACTTTTTGTTCCCTCGTCACAGATTACAATTCCGGCGAACAGCTTTTTTTATTGGCCCGTCAACCTGCAGATTGGTGGCGCCACATTGCGCTACGCAACGGCTCAACCAATTTTGCGGTTTTGTCAAGGCAACGACACATATTTGTTTTTTGCCGAAACAGAAGGAGTTGCCTCGGAGTTCGCATTTCGTCTCGAAGATAAACGGGCCATTCAGGCCTTCAGCGGATCGACGCGCGAAGAGAGTGGTCTATTGCAAATCTATAATGTCCATCCCAGCACGGGAACGGCTATCACGGTTCATAACTCAGAGCAGTCATCGCATATCGTTTTGTTGAGCGCGGCGGATGCCAAGAAGTTATGGCGCGTCAATCTGAATGGGCACGATCAACTGGTGCTGACGGATGCGCAGGTCTATGCTGATGGCGCAAGACTTGTTCTACGCCAGATCGATAAGCCGTCTTTTTCAGTAAAACTGTTTCCGCCAATTTTGCTGACAGCAAACCAGGGGAATTCCGAGCGCTCAGAAGAGGTACAAGATGGCCTTTTTCGATCGCTGAGTTGGCGGTTTCCGGAGCATAAAATCGCGATTACCTCAGCGCAGGTTAGGCCTTTTGGTGGTGCGCCAGTGCCTGTCTTCGGGCCTAAGTTTCCGTGGAGAAGCTCCGCAGTAGTGATGAAACCGGATGAATCCAGTTTCAGTGGAGCAGCAGAGTGGAATCTAACTATCCCGGGGTCTTCCCTGAATGGCCTGAGCGATATTTATCTGGCAGTGAATTATCGCGGCGATGTGGCGCGATTTATGGATGGTGATCGCCTGCTATCCGATAATTTCTTCAATGGCGCCGAGTGGCGTATCGGGTTGAAACGTTTTCTGTCTGGAGGAGCGGCACACACATTCAGGCTGCAAATTCTTCCTTTCGGCAATGAACTGCCTATTTTCTTCGAGCCGGGCAGCGCAGCTCTCCCTGAAAAGAACGGAAGCAAGGGAACTTTGCAGTCTATTGTGGCAGCGCCCGAGTACGAATTGGATCTGCACAACTGAGACTCATTGTGTTGGCTGTATTTATCGTCAGCATGCGGGTACATCGCGCCCATCTGAGAATTTTTTTGTCGCGTGTGATCATACGTTTGGATTGCGCCATTCAGTTAACCCACAGCCTCAAGGCGTTCTTCGACGCGATTTTTGCTTATGGGCTGTGAGGTAAAGACAAGAAGATTGGTTTCCACTTTGCGGAGGAATGCAGGCAGCCGGGGCGGAGTAACGCAGGCCAGAAAGGTTGCTAGAATCAGACGGAGGTCGGACTGGAGGGTCGCCCTGCACATATAGCGCGCATCCAGCCTCGCTTTTACCGGCATGATCCGACTCGCATAGAACTGGTCCAGATGACTGGGGTGAATTGACCGGAGCATCTTCTCTTCACTGCGGAAGGCCAGGGTCGCAGGGCCGGTAATTCCAGGGCGATAGGGCATATTCAGAATCGCCTCATGCTGAGGGAGCTTTGGGCGGGGTCCCACCAGGCTCATTTCGCCAAGCAAGATGTTGATGAACTGAGGCAGTTCATCCAGTTTGAATTTTCTTAGCCAGTATCCAATGGGCGTGATTCGGCAATCGCCTACCCTGGTAAGCCCGGGACCGCACTGGCCTTGCGCCGCCACATCCATCGTCCTGAATTTGTAGATTGAAAAGAGATGTCCATGACGGCCCACGCGCTTCTGAACAAACAATGCCGGACCTCCTGACGAGAGCCGGATCAGCAAAGCGATCGCCAGCATGGGCACCATCAATATGATCAAGGCTGGGATTGTCACCGACAAGTCGAAGATCCTGCGTTGCGCCGAGAATATCCAGGCGCTGGCTTTCGGGTCATTCAATTTTGGCCGCAAGTACAGAGGAAAATGCTTGGCATGTGCGCCGGGATCAGGCGGTGGCGCAGGAGTTAGGGCAGTGCTCAACTCAAGCACTTGATTGGACAGTTGCATGAAGAAGTTACCTCGATGAAAGAGTTTTTGAAATTTAGCATTCTGCTGGAGATCGACTCGCAGTGTGAGGTAGTCCCGCGGCTTGGCCGGCACTCTCTTCTCGGGCCAAGGCCAGCGCTCACTCTTTGAAGATGCCAGTCACAATTGAATCTTCCCTCTGCTTGGGTTGGTTTCTGTGAGGGCCGAGGATAAATAGTGTGACCGGCGAGCCTAAATGGAACGGCTTCCGCAATTGAACTTTCTGCAGATGAGAATGTGTTTTGTTTGAGTACAGCACTAATTACTTGAAAAGCGGACGAAGCGGAGGGAAGTTCCAGCATCCGAATGTATTCCTTCAGCGCTGTTGCTCAAGCTGCCGCCGACTGCTTCGAGTGAATTCCAAACCACGCGGAAATGCGTTCGCTGTGCAGCCTCCGGTGCGGGTAGGTTCGTCTTCAAGCCAAGGTGCGTAAAACGGTCGGCTCCCGAGCGGTATAATCTCCCACATGACGGCAGGTGCATCTACCCAGCTTTCGAACGTCGTCTTCGCCGCAAACGATGCGGCAGTAGCGAAGTTGCGCGTCTTGGAGTCGCGGCTGGCTGCGCTAGACGGGTTGATGGTGGCCTACTCCGGCGGCGTGGACTCGGCGTTTCTGGCCGCTACGGCGCGTGGCGTACTGGGCAACCGGATGTTAGCTGTACTTGCCGATTCGCCCAGTCTCGCCCGGCGTGATCTCGACGAAGCCCGCGCCTTTGCAGAGACACAATCCATTCCGCTTCGCGTCGTATTCACCGAAGAGTTGGAGAAGCCAGAGTATCAGCGCAATCAATCGGACCGCTGCTTTCATTGCAAGACGGAGCTCTTCGATGCGATGCAGGCCCTGCGCAAGGAGCTTGGCTTTCCTCATCTGGCCTTCGGCATGAATGTCGATGACCAGAAAGACTCCCGCCCCGGCCAGCGCGCCGCGCAGAATCACGGCGTGCTCGCGCCATTGGCGGAAGCCGGGCTAACCAAGACGGAGATTCGTGCCCTGGCCAAAGCCGCAGGTTATACGCTCTGGGACCGTCCCGCGGCGCCTTGCCTCTCTTCGCGCGTTGAGTACGGACGCACCGTCACCCGCGAGGTTCTCAGTCAGGTTGAGCAAGCCGAGGAAAGCTTGCGCCTGTTGGGCTTTCGTGAGCTGCGTGTTCGCCACCACGGTGAGTTGGGGCGGGTCGAGATCGCGCGCGCAGAGCTGCCCCGCGCGCTGACAATGGAGATGCTCGACTCTATTACCGCCGCGCTCAAACAGGCCGGCTTTCAATATGTCACGCTCGATACCGCCGGCTTCCGCTCTGGCGCGATGAATGAGATCCTGCCCGTCGAAGTGCTCACGCGGCTCCCCTTGGGGAAAACACGATAGAATCACAACGATGCGTATTGGGTATCTCGAATGCTTTTCCGGCATCAGCGGCGATATGCTGCTCGGCGCGCTGGTGGATGCTGGCGTCCCTCTCACCCTGTTGACTGAAGCCGCTGTTTCTTTGAATGTGGGCGCCACATTAACTGCGCGCAAGGTGATGCGGGCGGGACTCACCACAACCAAAGTGGACGTGATCACACCGGAGAGTCCGGCTGCAGATCAAGGCCATTCGCATGAACACGAGGGTCATTCTCACGGGCACCCACCCCACCGTCATCTTTCCGCGATCCTGAAAATAATCGCGGACGCACCGCTTTCCGACGCGGTAAAAGCCCGTTCCGGCCGCGCCTTTCAATTGATCGGCGAGGCGGAAGCCGCAATTCATTCGATTCCCATCGAAAAGGTTCATTTTCACGAGGTCGGCGCGGTAGACACGATCGTAGATATTGTCTGTGCCGCTGTAGGAGCCGAATCTCTCGGCATCGACCGCTGGCTCGCCTCGCCGCTCAATGTTGGGAGTGGAACCGTAAAGTGCCAGCACGGCACGTTACCTGTCCCCGCACCCGCGACACTCCCTCTGCTGGGCGATGCGCCTGTTTACGCTGCCGGTCCGCCGATGGAACGCGTCACCCCCACCGGCGCGGCGCTTTTGCGGATGCTGGATGTGCAGTACACGCAACTGCCCGCGCTGCGTATTACGGCCACCGGTTATGGTGCTGGAGGCCGCGATACGCCTGGAGAACCAAACCTGCTGCGCCTGCTGATCGGCGAGGCCGAGGCAGCCGAGAGTGCAAGTACTGAATCCATCGCAGTGATCGAGGCAGTGATCGATGATTGCAACCCGCAGATTCTCGGTTATGTGAGTGACCTGCTGCTTGGCGCTGGCGCATGGGATGTCTATCGCGTTCCGGTGCAAATGAAAAAAGGCCGGACAGGGATACAGGTAACGGTTCTCTGCCGCCCGGATCTAGTTCCTGCGCTGCGCACACTCCTCTTCCGCGAGACAACAACCATCGGCCTCCGCTGGCGGATCGAAAACAAGATGGCCCTCCAGCGCGAATTTGTTAAAGTACAAACGGCGTGGGGCGAAGTCCGCGTCAAGGTCGCTCGTTCCGCTGGCGGCGAAGTCGTCAATGCTACTCCTGAATTTGAAGATTGCCGCGGGATCGCTGTCAAACATTCCGTGGCCTTAAAAACAGTAATGGCTGAGGCGGCGCGGCTCTTCGCAGCGGGCCAGTCAGCTTCGCCGAAGGGGATGCGCTGATGGATCGCGCGCAGATTGAATCGCTACTCAACGATGTGCGTGAGGGCCGCACAGGCGTCAATGATGCGCTCGATCGCCTGCGTGACCTACCCTTTGAAGATCTGGGCTTCGCCAAGCTAGATCATCATCGCGCGCTACGCACAGGCATGCCGGAGGTGATCTTTGCCGCAGGTAAAACCCCTGCTCAGGTAGCACATATCTTTGTGCACATGGCCAAGGCGGGCGGCAACGTATTGGCAACGCGCGCCTCCGATGAGGCCTTTGCCGCTGTCCGCGTTGCGGAACCTCGCGCCGAGTATCACGTAACCGCGCGCGTCATCACGCTTTTGCAGGCTCCCGCTACTCCCGGCAAAGGCACAATTGCCGTAGTCTGCGCGGGCACCAGCGACCTGCCTGTAGCCGAAGAAGCAGTGCTCACCGCGCAGTTGATGGGCAATACGGTCGAGCTGATCGCCGATGTCGGCGTAGCCGGCATTCATCGTTTATTGGCGCAAAAGAGCGCGCTGCAAGCCGCGCGCGTGGTCATTGTCTGCGCCGGCATGGAAGGCGCATTACCCACCGTAGTCGGAGGCCTGGTCAATGCGCCCGTACTCGCAGTACCAACCAGTGTCGGTTACGGAGCATCCTTCGGCGGCGTCGCCGCGCTGCTGGGCATGTTGAATACCTGCTCGCCCAATGTATCCGTCGTAAACATCGACAATGGTTTTGGCGCAGCCTCGATTGCGTCGATCATCAATCACCTTTGATGATCGACGCCGTGGCAATCATACAGAAATCCGTAACAGCTTCAATATCTCCAGGACTTTGTATCCGCTCCTTCCGGAGCGGTAGCGAGCATGTGGTCGACCATCAGCGGTAGTATGCGCTGCACCCAGTTGCCATTGTTCTGCTGCATTGTGTATTCGGCCGGGCCACCGGTGTAGCAGTGCGGCATTCCTGGGCCATATTGGAATGTAGCATCCGAGTGCGGATTGCGCGAAGCATCCAACTGGGCTTGCAGCAAGTGAACGGCGTTGTTCAGGAAATAAGTATCGCCGTCCCCAACTGCGATGTGCAGCTTACCTTCCAGCTTCGGGCCCAGCGTAGGCCAATCGCGCTTCATGATCGCTGCCAGGTCATAGTGATCGTGCCAGTATGCAAGAACCGTCTTGTCGATTGCTCCGGTCTGTGGGTCGATGATCTGCGCCGGATAGCCATCTGCGCCGGCAGGCGAGTACACCGCTTGCCAGATATTCCACTGGTCGGTCGAGCGTCCATGCGTGCCCAGCACATACTCATAGGCAAACTCGCCACCCGTTGTTGCGGTGACCGTGCCGTCGGGTTTGCGGTCGGCGGCAATGGGCACTTCGCCGAAATCCCCTTTGCGGACAAAGGCATTGCTGTCGTTATATAAGTCAATGTCCTGATAAGCGTGAAAGTCTATTGGGTCCGGGCATGCCACATATGTGCCGTTGTACATCTCCGGGTAAAAGACCTGTGTGGCCAGGGCCTCCCATCCGCCGGTTGACCCGCCAAAGGTAGCGCGAGCCCATCCCTGGCCAATGCCATGATATTGTTTCTCGATCGCGGGGATCAGCTCCTCATTGATCGCCGCGCCATAGGGGCCGACATTGGCTGAGTCCACCACATACGAGTCGTCGTAGTAGGGGTTCGCGTTTTGCACATAAATCAGCAGTACCCGCGGCAAGCGCCCGGCAGTCCAGTCCTGAAAGAAACGATACCCATTCTGTTCACGGCGCAAGGTGGGTGACTTGGGATCCGGCGGCGCAGTTACAAAGGGCACTGGAGCAAATCCGGCATGATAGTGATCCTGATAAACAACCAACGGATATTTTGCATCTGGATGCTCGGCGAACCCATCGGGCAGCAGAATCCACGCACCTAAATACATATCCCGCCCCCAGAATTCGCTCAGCTTCTCGCTGCGGAAGCGCTTGTACTTGAGCCAATTTGAAGCTGGAGCCTTCGCGGCAATTACGGAAGGGTCCGCATCGCTGTTTTCAACCGGCGGAATGATCTGATCGAGGGTCAGCTTGATCGTCGTTTGCGAGGCCGGATCGAAATGCACCTTGACCGGCTTGCTGAATGGATTGCCGGGCTTGAGATTCCAGTGCTGGCCCTCGCCCTTGTCCGGCGGCAGCCAGACGGTCTTGCCCGACGCAAGATGGAATTGCTCATAGGCATTGAAGACGGCCTGCACGAAGTAATCACCCGCTTCGAGATCGGTGAGCGAACGGCGCGGATAGCCGAAGGTTTTCGCATCCACGACGATGGGCTGCGACGGAGGCTGATTCTCGACGTCCACGCCAAACCCTTGAGCGGAGAGATAATCCTCGGTGAACTGCATCCGCGGCTCGGAGTCGCCGTTTCGGGCGATGACAAGGATCAGATGTCCATTGAGCGGAGCCGTGGAGGGTACTGCAACTTCGATTCGCTGCCCGTGGCACAAAGCGGTTGATGAAATCAGCAAAGCAGTACCGATCGCGCGGAGTCTTCTCATAGTATCTCTCGATCTTAATGGAGTAGCGCCAGTCTATCTCGGCGCAACCGGGAGATGTCAATCATCTCAAGCCAAGCCGGTGGGCTATCAACCGGTACAATGCTTCAGTCCGCAGCGAAATCTGCTTCCGGCAGTGGCAACGCAGGCGCTGAGTCTTTTGAATTTTTTCAGCGCCAATGCGTCTACAGTAGAAAACGGAAGTTACAGGCCGAAGTCAGTTGGTTGCTCCCGGCTACGGTTGCTCCTCACCTCGTTTGGTACGCAATAAAGATGCAAATGGAAATAACGGTCGCGTTTACAGCAATAAGCTTGAACTCGTGGTTGTGGTAGTGCACTACCGCCGCACCCACCATGATAGGAATGAAGCCGACAGCAGCAAGTGCCGTCAGCTCCGGATGTATCCCAAGCGCCCGGGGCGCAACCATGCCAATTGCTCCGAGAACCTCGCAGATGGAGATGAAACGAAGAAATCCAACCGGAATGCCAGCCGCTCCCTTCCCCACCAAAGCCAGAAGGCGCTGCTTGGACAAGCGCAGCTTATTTATCCCTGCGCCCAGAAACAATAATGCAAGCAGCACCTGCAGAGTCCATGTGATCTCGGTCATTCCGATACCTCCTTTGACACGAGCGGCCTGCCAACGACTATATTCTGCTGCTAACCTTCTCATTCGTTGGTTATAAAGTCAAGGTACTTACTGTGAGAATAGATAGGTTCCACTGTAGTTACTCAGCCGCGGAATCCTTGGCGCGGATGCCATGCTCGACAATTGATGGCTACAAGCAGAACTGCCAGATGATATTCTGCCTGCATCCAGCAACTGCGGCCCGGCGCGGGAATCAAGATTCTATTTTCCCCTTCGAAACGCAGGTTCAATATTCAGCTGGAACCCCGATCAATTGAAAGTAGAGGCTGTACAGTGCATACCGCAAACCCTTCTGAAGCCCCATTGACTCCCGGACTCATCTTCCAGATGTTGCAAGCGCACCAGCAAACTGCGGCGCTCAAAGCCGCTATCGATCTCGATGTCTTTCGCGCCGTCGGCGAAGGGCCGGGCGATGTAGCCTCCATCGCCAGCCACTGTGCAGCCTCAGAACGCGGCATCCGCATTCTCTGCGATTTTCTGGTGATTAACGGCGTACTGACCAAGGTCGACGGCCATTACCAGCACACGCCCACCAGCGCTGCGTTTCTTGACCCTCGCTCGCCTGCTTCTTTGGCCTCGATTGCTCAGTTCCTCGGCAACCCGTCGATGCACGAGCCGTACGATCATCTGGCGGAGGTTGTGCGATCCGGGCGCACTGCGATGGCCGGTGATGGCAGCGTAGAGCCGGAGAACCCCATCTGGGTGCAATTTGCCGAAACGATGGCGCCGATGATGGCTCCTCTCGCCGCGCCGCTCGGCCACGTGGTCTTGCAGGGAGAAACCCGCCCCATGCGCGTTTTGGATATCGCCGCAGGCCACGGCCTCTTTGGCATCGAGATCGCAAAGCAGAATCCGGAAGCGCAAGTTACCGGGCTTGATTGGGCGCCTGTTCTGCACGTTGCCTTGAAGAACGCGGAGAAAGCCGGCGTAGCCGCACGCTACAAGATACTGCCCGGCAGCGCCTTTGAAGTAGATTTCGGCGGACCGTACGACGCCGTGCTGCTGACCAACTTTTTGCATCATTTTGACAAGCCGGCGTGCGTTGATCTGCTGAAAAAGGTCCGTTCTGCAATGCTTTCCGGTGGACGCGTGGCAACACTGGAATTTGTGCCCAATGAGGACCGCGTCTCGCCGCCGATGCCAGCGGCCTTTGCGATGACCATGCTGGCTTCAACCCCGGCGGGCGATGCTTACACTTTGAGCGAACTGACGTCCATGTATACAGAAGCGGGATTCTCCCGCATCACCGCGCATCCCATTCCGATGAGTCCGCACACCATTGTCTTGGGCAATGCTTGAAAAATCTGCTCCTTAGCTTCGTTTTCATGATCGTTCGGTAACTTTCCAGCAATCAGATCATCAGAGAGTTGTCGGCTTTCACGGTCAGCCGCTGAGGAGAATCCGAATGACCAGCAAAATCCTATTCCGGGTCGGCGTTTGCGCCCTCCTGATCGCCGCTTCACTTTTCGCCGTACACCGGGTTTCTGCCAGAGCGCCCATTCCTGCCGCGGCAACCGATGTGGCGCTGGCGCAAAAGCCGGGGAAGCAGGTTGCTGTTTTTGCGGGGGGATGTTTTTGGGGAACACAGTCGGTCTTTGAGCGAGTCAAAGGAGTTATTGGCACCACCGCCGGCTATGCGGGCGGCTCGGGTTCAAGTGCCACCTACGACCAAGTGACGACGGAGACCACCGGCCACGCCGAATCTGTCCGCGTTGTTTACGATCCGTCGAAGATCACTTACGGGCAACTGCTGCGCATCTTCTTTTCCGTAGCGCACGACCCCACCCAGCTCAATCGGCAGGGCAACGATGTGGGCACGTCGTACCGGTCGGCGATCTTCTACTCGAACGAGGAGCAGCGCCGGATCAGCCTGGCTTACATCGCGCAGCTAGATGCAGCGCATGTATTTCCCAGCCGGATTGTCACTGAAGTGACACCGCTGAAGGGCTTCTACGACGCAGAGTCTTACCACCAGCATTACGCGGACAACAATCCCGAAAACCCCTACATCCTCGTCTGCGACCGCCCCAAGATCGAGGCGCTCAAAGAGCAGTTCCCTGAGCTGTTTCAGGAGTACAAAGGCAAGTAAGTTTGGAGTCTGAAAAGTCTCTTTTCCGTTCCGCGGCTGAGCTGCGGAACGGAAAGGGTAGCGATTCGCTAGATTGGTTCTAATAATCCAGAATATCTTGCCAGAATTCTATATCTGCTTTTGCGCCGTTGATCTTCTGAACGCGAGACAAAAATCCATCAATCTCTTCTTCTGTAGGTGGATTTTCATCCTGCTCGACTGGATTGCTTCGCCCTTTTGCGATGTTGGCGAACTCTCCCCAGCACTGCGCGAATGCTTTCAAAGAAATCGCAACTGGCTCTGGTTCCCAGGACCCTTCTCCGTGAATGGCGGTGAAGACAGGGAACTCATCGGATTGCGTGTCAATGAAAATTGGATCACCGAGGCCTGTATCCAGGCCGATCACAATCCAATTGCTTTGCCAGCAACCTTCATCCGTGTCGCACAATGATGAGCCGTCCGTATCAACCGCAAACCCGATCTGCTCTGCCTCAAATTCCGTGGCCGCAAAAACCTTCAGACCACCTGCGCCATAGGAGATTTCGAGAGGTTTCAATCCATCAAGCGTCTTGACCAGAAGATCAGGTAATTTCATTTGGGAGCCCCTACCTTTGAAAGGTACTATACAGACCGCAACGCAAAGTCGCGTTCCCCATTAAGTCAGCTTGACGAAGCGCAGTGCAACCGAGTTCATGCAGTAGCGGAGTCCAGTCGGCTTGGGGCCGTCGTCGAAGACATGGCCGAGGTGCGCATCACAAAGGCGGCAGTTGACCGCAGTGCGCACTTCCATGAGGCTTCCGTCTACGTAGTCCACCACATTTTCATGGGCGATGGGCTGCCAGAAGCTGGGCCAGCCGGTGCCGGAATCGAATTTGGCATCGGAGCTGAAGAGGGCCAAGTCGCAGCAGATGCAGCGGAAGATGCCGCGCGCCTCGACATGAAGCAACTCGCCGGTAAAGGGGCGCTCGGTGTCGGCGTGACGCGTGACCCAGTAGGAGGCCTCGGGGAGCTGCTTCTTCCACTCGGCATCGGTCTTGATGAGCCGGGGAACGGTGATTTTGCCCGTCTTCTTGCCATCGGCTGCGAATTGGACGATGGTGACGCTGGCTGGGTCGTCGTTGGCTGACGGCGCGGCGGCCATCACCGTGCTGCGGCGCAATCCCCAGAAAGCGAGAGCGCTTACGGTTCCGGCGGCGGAGAGGATGAAGGCGCGGCGGCCAAGGCGCTGGGCGCGGTTGGGTGTTGATGGATCTGCCGGCACCATAAAGAGGTCGGTTTCTTTGCTCATCTCATGCCTCTGGTTATGAGATGAGGGGCGGGTGGGAATAGTTACGAGTTGTCAGCGCTCCACAGTATCACAGTTTCAAAAGAACTGTGCGCTGTTTTGGGTGTTTCTGTAACCTGTTGAATTTATGTTTGTTCTGAGGGAGGAGGGCGCTTCACAGAAGCACAGTATCTGTGTTTTGTGCGACTTTCTGCGATTAAGCTATTGAATTCAAGATAGTTAGAGACCTCCACAGTTTCACAGCCGGGATTTGATTTCCGTTCACGATTTTTGACCCTTGCATTTGCTGACAAGTATTTGCGTTTGAGGTGTTTGCGCGAATCGGCCCCACTCCAAAAGTAGGCTTCTACGCGGAGTTTTTTCATCAAAACAGCCCGTTTTTTTGCTCAAATTGCCTCCGAAAACGCCGATTTCGGGGGTTTTCAGGGGACAGTGATGCGCCGTTTGCCAGTCTTCAGATTGTATGAATACGGCAAGCGCTCATCGAGACGTGCGGGTACCGACGCCACACGGCAGCCGGTCTGGAGAGAGGCGCTACAATCCTGCCGTTCCCGAATCATGCAGTCACGGTATTAGTATGCGCCGGGCGCGGGTAATTTTCCGCACCAACTCCGGTTGCGGGCTCCGGTGGCTGGGGGCGCTTCCGCGTCTTTGACCTTTGGATCTGCGCGGACCAAGCTTTGCACGACCAGAGTGTAAAGCGATCGAACACCCGGCTACATGAATTTTCTGCTAAACAGGTTGGGAAATCGCTGCCTCAATAGTCAACAGCACACAGGGTAAATACGAATGAGCTTGTACTAGCTCCCATGGACTGGAAAAACTGAAAAGATGACGTGCTTGATTTCACGTGTGAGTCTTGTTGCGCACCGCATCCTGGCGGTGTGTTCGATTCTGGCAGGGACTCTTCTCTGCATTGCCGCGATCTCCGGGTGCTCCAGTTCCTCTCACCAATCAGCACCCTCCGGTACCATCACGACCGTAGCCGGCGGAGGCGATAGTTGTCTTCCTTCCCAAACTGGATGCTTGGCTACCAACGCAAGTTTGTCGGGACCGACTGGTGTGGCGGTAGACACCTTCGGCAACCTCTATATTTCAGACCAGGATAATAATCGCATTCGCAAGGTGTCGGCTTCGACAGGCAACATGACCACGTTCGCGGGCAACGGGCCGAGCTGGCCAGAAACCGGAACGTATAGCGGCGATGGGGCAGCAGCCACCAGTGCGGGGCTGAACACTCCCAGTGGAATAGTGGTCGACTCATCCGGCAACCTGTATATCGCGGATGAAGATAACTACCGGGTCCGGAAGATTGACACATCGGGGATCATTACCACCGTGGCCGGAATCGGCCCAAGTTGCCTGGGGCCGAGTTGCAATGGCCAGTTCGGAGGGTACGGCGGCGATGGAGGCGACGCCACACACGCGGCGCTCAACCTTCCTACGGGCGTAGCTGTGGATGCATCCGGCAACCTCTATATTGCTGACTCAGGCAACAACCGAATCCGCATGGTGAGCAGCAAATAAGTTTCAAAGGAGGGGCGGACAAACCAGTTCCGCGGCTTTTGGCGCGTAGAGCGCATGCGGCTTTGCTTCCGACCCATGCCGCGAGAAACTAATAAGCGTCAAGGATGGGGCGCCTGGCAAGAAATGAGTCGTACACAACCGAATTGGGCATCAAACTCACGGTTCAGTTCGCAGGGAAGACGTAAGATCAAGTTTGCCTTCCCGCTGAAATGCGGCTTTGCTCAACAGGAGTTCCAATGACCGCTGAGTTGATTCACCGCCTTCATTTTGCATTTACCATTACTTTTCACTATCTGTTTCCCCAGCTCACCATGGGCCTCGGGCTTCTTATCGTGGTGCTCAAGTCCGTGGCCCTCAAGACCGGCGACGAGAAATGGGACCGGGCCGCGCGCTTCTGGGGCCGCATCTTTGGCATCAATTTTGTCTTCGGCGTGGTCACCGGGATTCCGATGGAGTTCGAGTTCGGAACCAACTGGGCGCGTTTCTCGCGGCTCTCGGGCGGGGTGATTGGGCAGCCACTGGCCATGGAGGGAGTCTTCAGCTTTTTCCTGGAGTCCGCATTTCTGGGATTGTACCTCTACGGCGAGAAGAGGCTCTCCAAGCTCATGCACTGGTTCTCGGCGCTGATGGTGTTCGCGGGTTCGTGGCTTTCAGGCTTCTTCATCATCGTTACCGACGCGTGGATGCAGCATCCAGTGGCCTACGATCGCCTGCCCAATGGGCAATTTGAGGTGCTCAGCTTCTGGCAACTTCTACTGAACCCCTGGGGCCTGCTGCAATACATGCACAACATGACCGGCGCGGTCGTCACCGGGTCGTTTGTTATGGCCGCCACGGGCGCTTTCTATCTGCTTGAAGGCCGCAAGGACAACTACGGCCGCATCTTTCTCAAGGTCGGCGTCATCGCGGGCGTCATC
>CAZHKN010000093.1:0-16775 GCA_964532725.1 uncultured Occallatibacter sp. | reverse complement strand
GTACAATGGCTGAATTTCGGAATCCCAACGCTACAACAGACGTGCCCAGGACCACCGAGTATTCCAGGAATATTTTTTCAAGCCAATATCAATGACGATGCAGGCGGAGCATTTAATTGGGTCCAGCTGATCGCCATGCGGGAAGTTGTCTCTTCAAACCTAAATGGCTCTTTTAACTCGCCCGCATATGAACCCGTGGGATTGGACAATACATTTCCGTATCCTGCACTGGGGAGTGTAGGCCTGGACACATATGATGCACCGGCTCTTAGTCTAGGAGGCTCAATTGCGACTCTGAGCGACAATTTCATTGCGAACATGTACCTTGAGTGGACGTCTCCGAACACCGACGCGAACCCCATCCCAGTCCCTATTGGATATGTAAACTGGAATATCCAAGGGGCTGCACAACAAACTGTTGGAGCCAGTCCCCCGTGGACATTGAAAGGTCAGGTGCCCCCTGCGGTAACAAACTGGACTACCGATGACCCAACGGGTCCAGCGCCAGGCATGCCGACATGGACAAATGTCTCCGTAAACGGGGTAGGAATGGCCTACGGAGTTGTCTCCACAGATGAAGAAAAGGAGAAGAAGTAATGAAGAAAATTATCATCAATTTGTTGTTGGTGCTGTTTGCATTGCAAACGGCGGGCGCGCAGATAGGTGATGCAAAGTTTGCGTTGAAAATCTCTTTTTTTACAGCAGGGCGCTTTAACCCAAATTTCCGAAAGATACGAGTCGAGGAAAAGAACATTTCCGGCGACTCATACCAAGAGGAGGGGTGTTATGAATACCGCGGAGTTTTCGAAATTTCAGTTCTGTATAACGGTGTCCCCTTGAAAGAGAGGGACGCAGAAGCGCGCAAGGCTCGTGAGGAAAAGGCAAAGCATGCCTGGTGTAAGCAGATGAACTTAGATATGAAGCCTGGAGACTCTCACGAGCGATTTTTAGATCTTGGGTACGACTTCCCGATTGAGGCACCTGGCACATATGAGGTAACGGTGAGCCGCTCAACGGACGTAGAGCACCCGGAGAATGGCATCACGGTAAAATCCAACACCATCAGCTTTGTTGTCCCGGAGACGACGGCAGAAAATCCAAAATAAATGGCCGGGCTGGCCGAGGGCAGGAGCAGAAAGAATGAAGAGGCTGGCGTTCAGCATACTGGTCGCGCTGTTTGCATTGCAGATAGCAGTCGCAAATGCGCAGACGCAGGGAAGTTCTGACCCTCAGTTCTCACTGACAATTTCATTTTTCTTAGTGGCTGGTAACCCTCACTTTCACGAACTGAAAGTCGTAGAGAAAAACATCTCCAATGAACCTTTCGTTGAAGAGGGATGTTACGAAACACGAGGGGTGTATACGATCTCGGTTTTACGAGACGGGGTTCCCGTGCAGGAGCGAGATGCAGAGGCGCGGAAGAAGAGAGAGGAGACTGCAAGAAACTCATTTTGTATGGGAATGAAGTTCGCACTACAGCCTGGAGCGACTCGCGACCGATACTTGGCTATGGGTTGGGATTATCCGATGACAGAGCCGGGGACGTATGAGCTTACAGTGAGCCGTCCAAGCGATGCGGAACACCCAGAGAAATCCGTAACAGTGAAATCCAACACGATCACTTTGGTCGTTCCAGAGCCGACTACCCAGGATGAGCATGCCAAATAGAAAAATGAAGATGACATTGAGTTTTGTGGCGGTGCTGCTCGCATTGCAGTCCGCGGCTGTGAGTGCTCAAATATCCGACAAGCCAGAGCAGAAGTATTCGTTGGCTATTTCGCTCATTACGGCGGGACGTTTTAACCCAAACTATCGGCAATTACGTGTAGTCGAAACCAACGTTTCCAATGAAGCATTCCGCGAAGCAGCGTGCTTCGAGAGGCTAGGGGTATTCAAGATCTCGGTTTTGTACAACGGCGAACCTTTGCAGGAGCGAGATCCGGAGATGCGCAAGAAACGAGCTGAGGAAGCCAAACTTACAAGGTGCAAACAGAAGAATCTGGATTTGATGCCGGGAGATTTTCTGCTGAAGTATTTAGATCTTGGCTATGACTTTCCTGTTGAAGCCCCTGGGACGTATGAGGTCACCGTCAGCCGGGAGAGCGATTTAGAACACCCGGAGAAAAGCGTAACGGTAAAATCCAATACTATCAGCTTCGTTGTTCCGGAGCCGACAACCCAGGAAGAGCATGCCAAATAGAAAAATGAAGCTGGCAGTAAGTTTTCTGGCGCTGCTGCTTGCATTGCAGGCAGCAGCCGCAAGTGCGCAGACGTTGGTAGATTCAAAACCCAAGTTTTCGTTGGTTATCACGCTACCTGTTGCGGAGGGTAAGCCGAACTTGCAGAAGTTGCGCGTGATGGAATTTAACAGATCTAAAGAATCCTACCGCGAGGATGGATGTTTGGAAAAGCGCGGGTTTTTCACCATTTCGATCTTGTATAATGGCAAGCCGTTGCAGGAGCGAGATGCAGAGGCGCGCAAGAAGCGGGAGGAGGCGGCCAAAGCCACTCCATGCGATATTCCGACTCAAACAATGCGACCAAACAACGGTTGGCCACGGTACTTCGATCTCACCCAAGACTTCCCAGTCGAAGTGCCGGGGAGTTATGAAGTAACAGTAAGCCGGGAAAGCGACCTAGAGCACCCGGAGAAAAGCATGACAGTGAAATCCAACACGCTCCGTTTTTGGGTGCAGGAGCCGATTGCCGATAAGCCTCAATAGGCCGGGTGCCCCATCCTTTCACAGCCTTATCGTGAAAGGGTGGGAGACCACAAATCTCAACCCAACGCAGGTGGCCCAGCTCCCGCCAAGCGCGAAAATGGGTGCCCAGCGTCCCGCACAAGATAGTTGCCTGGATAATGTTCGAAATCGCCGCCTTAGTCGATCGTGGCTCCGGCGCTGCTTCTACGCGCTTCGTACCATCCCCTCCACACTTGGATAGCGCGGGACCGGTTCCCTTCAAAATCAGCTTGATCGAAATAGGGCGCATATGGCTTTTCGCCGGTGATCTGTTCAAGTGAGTACAGGGCCACGTATCGGAGAGCTGGGTTGCCATTCATGACCCAGGGCAGGAGATCTGGCACGATATCAGGCCCTAGCGAGATGAGCGCTTTGGCCTCTGCCTGAAGTACCGAACGTGCAACAGTTCTGCCCGATGGCAGGTCCACTTCCCAACCTTCCTGAAACATGCCGCTTTCAGCTAGCTCTCCCGCCGTGAGTCGCGAGAATAATTCGTTGACAACGCTGATGATCATGATTGCCGGCCTCAACTGAGCGTAACCGGCACCCCTCCAAATGTTCGCGGATGCTTGCCTTTGATTGTGCCGGAATGAGGGCCTCGCTTGGCTATTTCCTTGTTGTTGTCCGAAGTGTCGATGATCATTTGTTCCGCGGTGAAGGTGTAATCGACAACATCGTCCTTATCGATAGGCGTTGACGTACTGCTTCCAGGGTTATCTTCGGTCTGGAAGTCTACATCGTTGATGGAGTGGCCTGCGGTATCATCTCCCCGTGAATAGTTATCATCGTGCAACGGCTGAACACTGCTGAACCCTTTGTTCGGTCCTGCGGTAATTTTAAAATCATGACCGGCATTCTGACGATACTCGGCCACTGAGGGATCGTGTGTCGCGTCTTTCTTGAACTTGGCCGTAACATCCAATCTTAGTTTGGCAACCGTCGGACCGGATATTGAATTCTGTGTCCAATTGACGGCGAACGAGTCTACGCCCGCTTTCTTTTTCGCAGCGGCGGGCGTCTGAGGGGGTGCTGGCTTGGCAGGTGGCTTGGGCGTTTGCGCGGGGGCCGGATCCTGGCCAACAATCTTCAGCTTCCTCTCTTGATCATGAGAGTTGCCAGGTAGGACGATGTCATCACCGTCGTTTTCCGCGTTGAGGCTCTTCCCCATAAGTTGCAGTGATGCTGGCCGCTGAGGTTCAACGGCATTGGCCCGAATGCTGGGGTATACCGGAATGAGGCTGAGATCGCGACCGAAGCGGGCAAGTGTGGCAGAAGTCGCGCCTTGTTGAACCTTTCCCGTATCGTCTTCTGGCCGTTGCGGTGCTGTTTGATTTCCGATCCTCTGCTGTAAGTCAACTATCGGGATCGCCGCACGGCTTTGCTCATCGGATGCCCGATCCGGCGCTTTGGATTTGGCGGATGCAGTCTGTCGAGTCGCACTTGGTTTCTGCGTGAAAGTATGCATGGATAATCTCCTTTCGGCCGATAACAAATGCAGGACCCTTGCTGAGACTAACCCCAGAGGAGAGGCCCCTGGCCGGTCTCAGAGAAGGACGCGGCCGTGGACCGCGGCGACAGCGCGAGTCTAGCATAAAAAGAAGTCTACGGCTATCGAGTTGGCGGGTGGCCCAGCTCCCGCCAGGCACGAAAATCGATGCCCCATCTCCCTTGCATTTGGGGACATGAGAAAGTAGAGAAAACGCCCCACACCGCTGGTGTGCTTCGATCACCTCCGCCGGAGGGACTGCCGAAAATTACCCGCTCCGGGTGCAAACTAATAAGTTGAGCATCGCTGTCCGCAGTCCACTGCGCACGATTCACTCTCTACCAACCACTGAAATTCACCGAAATTGGCGTTTTCTGAGGCAATTTGAGCCAAGAAACGGGCCGTTTTGATGAAAAAACTCCGCGTAGAAGCCCACTCTTGAAGCGGATACGATGCGCGTAAACGATTCAAATACAATTACTTGTCAAAAATTAGAGGAGTCGAAATCGTGAGCGGAAATTTAATTTCCGGCTGTGAAACTGTGGATCGCCATAACTAGCATAGATTCAGATATTTAATCGTGAAAAACCGCACAGTAACACAGATATTGTGTTACTGTGGAGCGCCGAGCCTCCTCATAATCAAAGCAGATTCAATGAGTTACAGCAACACCGAAAACTGCGCGCAGTTATTGTGAAACTGTGAAACTGTGACGGATTGCCAGGTCTAACCAGGCGCGGAAATGGGTGCCCGAGGTCACTCGCTTTTGGATGCCGGAACCGAGGGTCGAAAGTCTGCAATTATCCGGCGCGTTCTCTTTATAGTTTCTCGCGCAAAAAGCTGATGACCTGGTCGGCCTGGACGAGTCCGACCATACGGCCCTGTGCATCGACGACGGGCAGGGCGTGCAGGTTGTATTTGTCGAATAGCTCGGCCAGATCGTTCTGGCGCAGGTTGACCGGGCAGGAGAGGACGCGCGGTTCCGCAAGGACGGCGAGACGCGTCTCCGGCTGGGCCATCACCAGCCGGGCCAGCGAGACGGCGCCGCGCAGCACGCGCTTTTCATCAATCAGGTAGACCTCTGTCACATTTTCCGGGTCGCCATCGAATTCGCGCAGCGCCTGCACGGCTTGCGCGACGGTGGCATCGGCGCTGGCGAGGGCAATGAAGTCAGTGGTCATGCAGCCGGCGGCGGAGTTCTCGTCGAATTCGAGAAGCTCCTCGACCTCCTGGCGCTCCTCCGGCTCCATCTCTTCAAGGATGGCGTCGGATTGCTCCTCGGGCAGCTCGGCGAGCAGATCAGCAGCCGCGCCGGGATCCATCTCCTCGACGATGTCGGCAATCTTCTCTTCGTCGAGCTTTTCAAGCAGGGCCTTTTGCAGCTTGGGCTCGACCTCTTCGAGGGTTTCGGCGGCGACTTCTTCGTCGAGCGAGGTAAAGACGGCCTCGCGCTCGGCGGGGGCCAGGTCTTCGAGAATCTCGGCGAGGTCAGAGGGGTGCATCTCGGCCAGGCGCTCATATTCGATGCGCAGCTTGACGCGGCGGGCCGGGTCTACCTCGATGACATCGACAAACTCCCAGGGAATGCTGCTGGTTTTGAGCTTGCGCGAGAGCGTCTCCAACGACGCGCGGGGCAGTAGCCCCTTGAAGACACGGCGAACGGCCCCGCGCAGGCCAATTTCGACCGCCGCAACCCGCAGCAAGTGAACCGAACCCTGCCCCAGCCACTCCAGCTCAACGTCATTGACGCGGACCACCTTGCGGCCATGGATGTCGATGATCTGGCGGTCGATGAGGTCCTGCTGGAGATAGAGAAAGTTTCCCTCGTCCTGCAACGGAACCAGCGCGCCGGGGGAACGCAGCTCAAGAGTTCCGGCGGGGGTTTCCATCACTTCGTGCGAGGGAACAATCTTGAGTCCGCCACGGGTTTTCAGCACCAGCCCGGCCACTTTTCCGGCGTCGGGTCCGGTGGCCACGGCGATGTCTTTGAGCCGTCCACGCAGATGCCCTTGCGAATCGGTCACCGGAGTGCCGAGCATCGCGGTGAGGCTCACGCGGGCTGCCGTGCGGGTGGGCATGGAATGAGTTTATTCCCTTGGGGCGGATCTGCGCTTGGCGGGGAATTTGTTTGGATTACGGAGATACGATTTGATCTTTGCGGTACACTTTCGAGTGTTGTATCCAGGAAGCAAAGGGTTTAGATGTAAAGCTTTTGGCTGCGGCTGCCGAAGACGCTTATAGAACCCACGGCGCGCGTGGGCAACTGAGGAGGCATCTCAAGTGGCGCTGGCAATCGAGACCCGTGAAGTGAATGGCGTAACGCTGCTCGACCTGAGCGGACGAATTACTCTGGGCGAGGGCAGCTTTCAATTACGCGACGCCGTTCGCGCGCTGGTCGCCAAGGGCGCGAAGAAGATTCTGCTCAATCTTAGTGAAGTAAACCAGATTGACAGCGCGGGGCTGGGCGAGATGGTGAGCGCCTTTACGCTGACCCGCAGCGAGAACGGGGAATTGAAGCTGCTCAACGTTCCCAAGCGGGTTCATGACCTGCTGGATGCGACCAAATTAGCCTCCGTTTTCGATATTCAGGACGACGAGGCGCGGGCCGTGGCGTCATTCAAATAATCGTTCTGGCTGGCGAGCGATTCCGCTACTCAATGCCCAGGACTTTGACAATCAGCCGCTTGGGGCGTTGGCCGTCGAACTCGGCATAAAAGACGCGCTGCCACGTTCCCAGATCAAGCTTGCCTTTGGTTACCGGCAACGTTGTCTCGTGATGCAGCAGCAGCGACTTCAAGTGGGCGTCACCGTTGTCTTCGCCGGTCTGGTGGTGCTTGTAATCGGGGCGCGCGGGGGCCAGTTCCTCCAGCCATTTGCCAATGTCTTCGATCAGCCCGCTCTCGTGGTCGTTCACATAAACGGCAGCGGTAATATGCATCGGCGAAACAAAGCAGAGTCCGTCGCGTACTCCGCTTCGACGAACGATGGCCTCGACCTGATCGGTGATATGCACCATCTCCCGGCGCTTTTTCGTCTCAAAAACCAGATACTCGGTATGACTTTTCACACTGCCTCCCACGATCATTCTTCACTCAACAATTATCCTAAAGGCAGCGATGAAGATTGAAGACCAGACCAAGACTCCCTCGGGCGAGGTATTGTTGCAGCGGGGCTACGATTTGCTGGCCGCAGGTTCAGCAGCCGAGGCTGCCCAGGCCTTTCGCGCAGCGATTGCCACCGGACCGGAGGATTCCGAGACGTGCCGGGAAGCGCATCATGGGCTGGTGCGCGCCCTGCGCGATGCAGGGCGGCTCGAGCAATCGGTTGCGGCGGCACTGGCGCTAACTGCTCTGACACCTCAAGACCCGCTGGCGCATACCGCGCTGGCAATCTCTCTTCAACATGCGGGACATGTTCCTGAAGCGGAGGCCGCAAGCGCGCGCGCCAGGGTATTGGAGTGGAAGCAGCAGCTTGCATTACCGCCGGACGGGGACGAACTAAGGTGAAGACCGGTAAGGCTCCAGCATTGGTGCGGCAGAAGAATTCGGCACAGCGGCTGCGCCAGATGCACGACCTGCTTGCCGCAGCCTACGGGCCGCAGCACTGGTGGCCGGCGAAGACATCGTTTGAAGTGATTCTTGGCGCATACCTTACGCAAAATACCGCGTGGAAAGCCGTTGAAATCTCGATTGAGAATCTACGTGCCGCGGGAGCCTTGACAGTTGATGGGCTGCGCGCAATTGATCTGGGTGAATTACAAATATTGATTCGTCGATCTGGGTTTTATACGCGCAAGGCTCCGGCGCTGAAGGCATTTATCGCGATGCTGGACGCGGAGTTCGACGGATCGCTTGAAGCTCTGGCCGCTGTTCCCACCGAGCGCCTCCGCCAACGTTTGCTGTCTCTTCCCAGCGTTGGCCCAGAGACCGCTGACGCGATTCTGCTCTACGCGCTTGGCCACGCCGTTCCAGTCGCCGACGAGTACTTGCGCCGTATCGTCGAGCGTCATCAACTGCTCATTGAGCCTCCTGCGCGCCATCGCAAAGGATATGAGGCGCTGGTCAAGATTACTCGCGAGGCCTTTGCTTCAGATCCAGAATCCAATCGCAGCCCACTCTTCAATGAGTTTCACGCACTGAACGTTGCTGTCGGCAAGGCGCATTGCGGCAAGAAAGCCCGCTGCGCTGGGTGTCCCCTGGAGGCCGATTTATTCAGGTATTGCGAACGATTGCCGCGCGAAGCCAAGGTAAAGCTGTAGGCTGAGTCTATGGAAATTCTCCAGGAAAAGCGGCCCGGCTCAGAACCTGTGCGTCCTCTCCGCATCGTCATTCCCGGCGGCAGCGGGCAAATTGGCAGTATGCTGGCGCGCCACTTGCAGGAGCAAGGCCATTCTGTGACGGTGCTGACTCGCAGTCCGTATGCTGCATCATGGCAAACAGTGCATTGGGATGGCGAGACCGTCGGACCGTGGACCGAGCATTTGGAAGGCGCGGATGTTTGTATCAACCTGACCGGACGCAGCATCAACTGCCGTTTTACTGAGGCCAACCGCAAAGCCGTTTATGGCTCGCGCATCAACTCCACGCGTCTGCTGAACCGCGTGATCTCAACACTCAACGATCCGCCGAAGGTCTGGCTCAATGCGGCCACAGCGACGATCTATAGGCATTCGATTGATACGCCGATGGACGAGGCGACTGGCGAACTGGGCGGCAATGAACTGATCTCGAAACGCCGCCGCGCTCCAGATACCTGGAATTTTTCAGTCAAGATTGCGAAAGACTGGGAGGCGGCGCTCTTCGAGACGGAAACTCCGCGCACGCGCAAGATTGCTCTGCGCAGCGCCATTACCTTCAGTCCTGTCGCAGGCAATGCTTTTGAGGTGTTTCTAAACCTTGTGCGCTTCAGCCTCGGCGGTGCGCAAGGGAATGGGCGGCAATATGTCTCGTGGATTCACGAAGTGGATTTCGCGCGGGCGATTGATTCCCTGATTGCGCACGAAGAGATCGCCGGGCCTGTGAATCTCTGCGCGCCCAAGCCTCTGCCCAATCGCGAGTTCATGGACGCCTTGCGCGATGCGTACGGAATGCCGAACGGATTGCCTGCCCCGGCATTGTTTATCGAGATCGGCGCATTCTTTCTGCGCACTGAATCGGAGTTGGTCTTAAAGAGCCGGCGCGCTGTTCCTGGCCGTTTGCTCGATGCGGGATTCCAGTTTCAATTCCCCGATTGGCGCGAAGCCGCGGAAGATCTGGTGCATCGCTGGCGGCATAGGAATGATTGAGGGCTGATTGTATGCGGTCGCCGCGCGAATCAATACGAGATCTTGTTCTCTGAGGCTATCCATGCAGCAAAGCTGGACCAGGCTTCATCGCCGAGCAACTGCACAGTCGGCAATGAACGTGTGCCAGCATCCTTGCGAAACTCGTCGTAGAGGAAGGCATCGTCGAAGCCCGCACGGGCCGCATCGGCAGCGCATGCGCCGTAGTAGATTGCATCCAGGCGCGCCCAGTAGCAGGCCGCAAGGCACATGGGACAGGGCTGGCAACTGGTATAGAGATGGCAATCGGCCAGCGTAAACGTGCCCAAGTTGCGGCATGCGGCGCGGATGGCGTTGACCTCGCCGTGGGCGGTGGGATCGTTGCCGATAGTGACGGTGTTCACGCCCTCGCCAACGATTTTTCCGTTGCGCACAATGACCGCGGCAAACGGGCCGCCCGCGCCGCTGACAACATTTTCAGTAGCCAGCGCAATGGCGCGGCGCAGAAACTCGGGATTGGCTACAATCGGCATCGCTTCCAGTATATGCAGATGCGTCAACGCTTCCCAATTCTAGATTCTCAGACGGGCGCGGGATTCCAGCACTGGCTGGGGCGTTAGACGTTGAATTTGAAGAAGAGAATGTCGCCGTCTTTTACAACATATTCTTTGCCTTCGGAGCGGAGTAAGCCTTTCTCTTTCACCGCCTGTTCACTGCCATATGTGAAGAGATTGTCGCAGTGGTAGCAGTCGGCCTTGATGAAGCCCCGCTCGAAGTCGGAATGGATCACGCCTGCCGCGCCGGGAGCTTTGGTGCCTTCGACGATGGTCCAGGCGCGAACTTCCTGCACTCCGGCGGTGAAGTAGGTAATCAGGCCCAACAGCCGGTACGCCGAGTGGATCAGCCGGTTCAATCCTGGCTCCTTTAGTCCCAACTCAGCGAGGAACTCGGCGCGCTCAGAGGGTTCGAGCAGAGCGATCTCGGCTTCCATTGCTCCGCAGATGCGGACGACCTGGGCGCCTTCTTCCGCAGCTCGTTTTTCAACCGCCGCAACCCAGGCATTGCCATCTTTGAGGCCCGCCTCATCCACATTAGCTGCAAACAAGACCGGCTTGGCAGTGATCAGAAACAGTTCCCGCGCCGCGGACCGTTCTTCGTCGGTCAGATCGACCACGCGCGCCGGTTTGCCCGCGTCCAGTGCCTCTTTGAGCTTGGCAAGGGCTGTGGCCTCGGCTTTCACCTTCGAGTCCGATGAATTTTTCGCAGCTTTCTCGGCCTTGGTCAGCCGCTTGTCTACGGTCTCAAGGTCGGCCAGCAACAGCTCGGTGTTGATGATGTCTATGTCATGCAAGGGGTTGACGCCGCCTGCTACGTGAATCACGTTGGGATCGTCAAAGCAGCGAACCACATGAATCACCGCATCGGTTGCACGGATGTGACCGAGAAACTGATTGCCCAGGCCCTCGCCTTTGCTCGCGCCCTCGACCAGGCCGGCAATGTCGATGAACTCCATTGTCGTGGGCACGGTGCGGTGGGGCTTGACGAACTCGGTAATGCGATCCAGCCGCTCATCGGGAACTGTGACAATGCCGACATTGGGATCGATGGTGCAAAAGGGATAGTTAGCCGCTTGGGCCTTGGCTGCCGTTAGCGCGTTGAAGATGGTGCTTTTGCCCACATTCGGCAGGCCGACAATTCCGCAGTTCAATGGCATTGCTGGTAATTTCTCCGAGAAAGTTCATCCGGGATTGATCCCGTATCCAGTACTAGTTTATGCTGTTTGGGTTCTCCAGTACCCAGCACCAATTTTTCGCTTTCGGCTGGATCATGAAAAAAGACGATTTAGCGTCGAATTAGTGCTCAACATGCAAGAGGCCCAAGTGAATCGAATCCCCAGTCTAGACGGGTGGCGCGGTATAGCAATCCTGCTTGTCCTTTTCGAACATATGCAGATATCGACGATCGGCAGTCTGCTGCGCCCCTGGACCCAAACGGGCCAGCATGGTGTGAATATCTTTTTCGTGCTGAGCGGTTACTTGATTACCGCCAAACTCCTTGAACGGCCAATCGATCTCAAACATTTCTACCTGCGCAGGTTCTTTCGTCTTATGCCTGTGGCCTGGGCCTATCTGCTTGTTATTTGGCTTCTTTTGGTAAGACGTGCAGTTCCGATCGTTTCTGTTCGCGAAGTGGTCTCATGCTTGTTTTTTTTCAGGAACTTTCTAGGGTCAGGGACGGCGGAGCATCCGACCAGCCTTTACACTTTCCATTTTTGGTCTCTTTCGCTTGAAGAACAGTTTTATCTCGTTTGGCCTTGCCTGCTGTTTCTGGCCGGCAGGCGCAATGCTCTCTGGATTGCAATTGGCGGCGCGCTCACTTGCGCCAGTTACCGGTTTCTCCACTGGTCGGCGTACGATCAATTTCCCGCGTTCTTCTTATCGCAAGTGCGCGCTGACGCTCTCCTTGTAGGCTGCATCTTGGCATTGCTTCTGGCTAAACAGCGATTTCTCTCAATCGCCACGCGCTGGTCTCTGTACTTGGCGTGGCCATCATTTGCTGTTCTGCTTATATGCATGGCGTATTTCCAACGGCTGATTCCTCTCTTTGAAAATCTCGCCATCGCCGGACTCATTGCCTTTACGACCCTTCACCCAAAGGCCATCGCATCCAGGTTCTTCTCTTTTGCCCCGTTGGCATGGCTCGGCGTCATCTCGTACAGCGTCTACGTCTGGCAGCAGATTTTCACCTATGCCAAATTGCGTCCCTCAGACGGATCATCTTACTACATACTCATGTGTCTGATGCCGCTCTGTGCGATTGTCAGCTATTACTATGTCGAGCGGCCTTTCATTCGCTTAGGCTACTGGCTTACGCGAGAAATTGCTCCAACGACCCCGGGCACAGTCGAGCCGGCGGAGGTTGCATATTAAACCGGCAATGAAGTGAACTTGTCCATGGTGGCGTGGTTTGCTCTCTGTGCCGGGTCCTGACCACTGCCGCCTACGATTCCGGTGTTCCATCGATGAAATGTTCCATACTTCAAGCTGATAGAATTCGACTAGAAGCGTGTCTTTTCACCGTACGGGGCCGTCCTCGCACTGGGATATAACGCAAGAGGAGGCCTGCCATTTTTCACACTATCGATGACATCCGCATCAAATGGACTAACGTCGTTCTTCCGCCGGTTTTTCTCGAAGAAGAACGGCCGGTGAGCGAGGCAGCTTCGGCGACGATCTTCGAGGCCCGCAACGATATCTCCAACATCCTCAACCACCGCGACGACCGCCTTCTCGTGCTGGTCGGTCCCTGCTCGATCCACGATCCCAAGGCCGCGCGGGAGTACAGTGCGCTGCTCAGGGCTGCGATCGGCGATTTCTCCGCTGACCTGCGGATTGTGATGCGCGTCTACTTTGAGAAGCCGCGCACCACGATTGGCTGGAAGGGGCTGATCAACGATCCGTATCTCGACGAGTCGTACAAGATCAACGACGGGCTGCGGCTGGCGCGTCATCTGCTGTTGGATCTGGCCGAAATGGGCGTGCCTTCGGGCACGGAGTTTCTGGACATGATTTCGCCGCAATATATCGCCGGGCTGGTGAGTTGGGGAGCGATTGGCGCGCGCACTACCGAGAGTCAGGTGCATCGGCAACTGGTGAGCGGGATCAGTTGCCCGGTGGGCTTCAAGAATGCTACATCGGGCGATGTGCAGGTAGCTGTAGATGCGATTCTCTCGGCGGCGCACTCGCATACTTTTCTGGGGCACACGAAATACGGGCAGTCGGCGATCTTTGTGACCAAGGGCAACGACGAGTGCCACATCATCTTGCGCGGCGGCAAGAAGCTGACCAACTACGATGCGGCCAGCGTGGCCGAGACAGCCGCAAAGATGGACTCCTCCGGAGTTCTACCTCGCATAATGATTGATTTCTCTCACGCGAACAGCAACAAAGATTACAAGCGGCAGGCGCTGGTTTGCCATGATGTAGCGGGGCAGATTGCAGGCGGCGACAAGCGGATTCTGGGCGTGATGATCGAGAGCAATCTGGTGGCGGGCGCGCAGCCGCTGGGCCACGGAGCGCGGCTGGATTCGCTGGTCTATGGGCAAAGCATCACCGACGCTTGCATCGATTGGAAGGAAACGCGGGGGCTGCTGGAAGAGTTGGCTGGGGCCGTGCGGGCGCGGCGAGGATAAGAGAACTCCACGATCTCAGGATCGAAACCTTGGGCGTCGGGATTGCGGGCAGAATATTATTGGCGGATTCAAGTCTTCATTGATCGGAGAGATGAATGAAGTTGCCGAACGGCGCAGCTGCAATTGTCGAAGTCGAGAAGCTTCGGAACTATTGTCTTAGCCGGGCTCATCCGCGCGGGCGGCACAAGGCGCGGGTCTTTCTGTCCACCCTGGGCTTAACCGCTGCCCATTCTGAGGAGCTTCGTGCAGCGCTGCTCCAAGCCGCAGAGCAGGCTGAGGCCCTACAAGGCGCTTCCGATCAGTACGGCATTCGGTACATAATAGATTTTGAGATGAAGCGAAACGACAGGGTTGCAATGATCCGCAGTTGCTGGATTCTTCTTGCGGATGCAACAGCTCCCCGATTTGTTACCTGTTACGTTCTCTGACGGAGGAGGAGCCAATGGCGCAAATGGAAGTTCTAGCCGAGGTCGCGGTGCTGCATGATCTGCCGGAACACGGTCTGGTGCGCGGCCAGGTCGGCACTATCGTTGAGGTGCTCTCTCCCACTGCGGCAGAGGTTGAGTTCTGTGACGATCAGGGGCGGACCTACGCCATTGCCGCATTGCGATCCGAGGAGCTAATTCGCCTTCACCATCAGCCTTACGAGCAGGTCGCGTAGCAACTGCCACGAGCCGGAAATGGATGGCTTGAATTCGTGGTCGCCGCTGGGCACGGAGCGCGGCTGGATTCGCTGGTCTACGGGCAGAGCATTACGATGCTTGTTGCATTGATTGGAAGGAAACGCGGGAGGCTGTTGGAAGAGTTGGCTACGGCAGTACATGCGCGGCGAGGATAGGCATACCGACGTTGATCCCTTGCTCGTTACTCATCTAGGACGAAGAGAGTCTCTCAAAGCGGATGTGCCAAGACTGACTTTGATCCCGAATGTGGAAATTGCCGACTGCAAAGCTGGTAACGCCCAAGTAGGGAATCTTGGCGAGACTGTTATCTGCTCGATGAATGAAAGGCTCTCCAGTTGAAAGTCTAATTCGCTTCGAGGGTAAGGCTTGCCCTGCGGCATAACTACCACGATACGCACCTCTTGCTCATGCGCGTATTCCAGACTTTTATGGAATAGACATTGCAGCGAGGTCTGCCTCTCCGGGGGCGTCTCCGTTATAACGTCAGCTTTGTGATCTATATATTTGACATGCCCCACATTGAAACGGAAATCATCGATCCCTTTGGAACTTAAGGAATTCATCAGTTTCCCAACTGTGGTCGAGATAGCGACGCCGTCATAGCCGGTGGTGTATAGATGCCACATTGCCACTGATTCAGTCTCACTAGCGTGCCAACAGCTTATCGCGCAACCTGTGACGAAGTTTGTGTACATTTGGACTAGTGTTGGAAGAAGTTCGATACGCCCAGCGTCTTCGAGATCAAGAGCAAGATCATTGACTTGGGCGCGCGATATCGTTCCTTCAGACATGTCGTCTAACTCCCATATTCTTGAGAAATGAATGCGCCGCTCAGCGAGCACGTAAAGCAGAGATGGCAAGGTCATGTAACGCCAAATCCGCTGATCCACAGATGGCACCTTCGCATCCGTTCCATAGACAAAACGGTCGCTGAGTTTGCTGTTTCGAGCTTCCACCGACACTTGTTCCCCCATTAAGAACCGTAAACTCTAGGCGGGTGGCCCATGTCTCAATTCTCAATCTACCACTGAAGTGGGTGCCCCAGGTCCCTCGCTTTTGGGGACCTGGGATGGCAAAAACCTTCCCTTTTGTCGTCTCCCTTACGCTACCTTCTGAAAAAGCGCAATCTTCGGCCGCCGCTTGCGGCTGGCTTGCCACAGGTCATACTGGGTTTGCAGATCGATGAAAAACGTGGGGTTGGTTCCGAGGGCATCGGAGAGGCGCAGGGACATTTCCGCCGAGATGCCTGCTCTGCCATTGAGGATGCGCGAGAGCGTGACCCGTGAGACATGCAGTTTCTCGGCCGCGACGGAGACCTGCATCTCGCCCAGCCACTCGCGCAGGATGCGTCCTGGGTGTGCCGGATTGAACATTTGCGCCATAGTTGCGCCTCCTTCAGTGATAGTCCTGATAATCGACCAGAATCGCGTCTTCGCCCTCGAAACGAAAGGTGAGCCGCCAGTTGCCATTGACCTTCACCGACCAGTGCCCTTTCAACGCCCCTCGCAGCGGATGCAGATTCCACCCGCCAACCGCCATATCCTCTGGAATCTTCGCCTTGTTGAGCGAGGTGAGTTGAAGATTCAGCTTGTCAGCGTGGCTGGGTTGAATTCCCGCCTTGCTTCCGGTGAGAAAAAACCTCTCGACGCCGGAATGACGAAAGCTTCGGATCACGCGATAAGTGTAACGCTACACGATACCTAGTGTAAAGAATGTTTTCCGGGTGCCGCACAGCTCGATTCTGGGAATTGTGATTCATGCCAGTTGCAGTATTCCCATCGTTCGGGCAACTTTCAATTCAACCCTACTTTCGTCTGATTCGCGCCGTATCATCTTGTGCGTAGAATCCCTTCTGTTTGGTCAGTAGCCGGATGATTGCACCGGAAATGCAAGCCAGCCAATGGCGGCTGTGCGGCCGCTGAACAGGCAATGCAGATGAGTCGCCGCGCCCACTGAGCCTGCGCGGCCAGGAAGATTACAACCAGCGGAAACTGTTCGCGGCCTTGCTTGGCTCACCCTTCGGCCCGCAGTCTCTGTTTATCTCCGTAATTCACCACAGAAAGGTGTCCCCCATGTTTAAGAAGCTCAATCGAGCGGCCCGTGTAAGTGTTTTCATCCTGGCCGTCCTCCTCGTCACCGGTTCGTCTACGAAATCCTTTGCCCAAACTTTCGCCAATGGCGTCGATCTCGGCTGGCTCACACAGTTGGAGAGCCTCGGCTATACCTACGAAGATCAGACCCAGAACACGATGAACGCGCTGCAGATTCTCAAGAATCATGGCGTGAATGCTGTGCGCGTTCGTACCTTTGTCAATCCCACGATTACCGCGGGCGTGCTCGGGGTGGGCGATAACAACCAAGCGGGTAGCATCGCCCTGGCCCAGGCAGCTAACTCGATGGGCATGTCTGTGAT
>CAZHKN010000092.1:0-16953 GCA_964532725.1 uncultured Occallatibacter sp. | reverse complement strand
TTGGCATACAGGCCTGATTCAACTTTGGCGGCGATGAACTGGTCCAATTCCGGGGTCAGGCTCACGTTGCGGGTTGGCATCGGGCACCTCAGCCTCAGTATAGGATCGATTGGCCAACTTTGCCAATACTGGTACGGAAAGACGACGAGCGGGACACCCTCGGTTGCGGGGTGATTTAGATTTGAAAGTTAGAGTGCAACCCCCGCCAGCGAAAATGCGTCGAAGAAAACTCTGCCAAGTCCGATCAAAGGAGGTCCTGCGCGATGTGCCGGAATATCAAGATGCTCTTCAACTTCGACCCTCCCGTTACAGGCGAAGAGATTCAAGCCGCTTCGCTGCAATTTGTGAGGAAGGTCAGCGGATTCAATAAGCCGTCCAAGGCGAACGAAGCGGCCTTTCTCGCGGCTGTGGATGAGATCGCTGCCGTCTCGGCGCGCCTTCTCAGTTCGCTCGAAACCAAAGCGCCTCCGCGCAGCCGCGAGGAAGAAGCGGCCAAGGCACGCGGAGTTGAGAGATTTCGCGATCGGGGGCGAGTCGCATGAGGCAGATTGTCTGCGGGGGGCGCACCCTGAGTTTTTGACAATCGAAAACCCCTCGCCACTGAAGATGTCCTATCCTTGCCGCGTAGATGTCTCTTGCGGCAAGGGTGGGTAAGCACGAACCCAATCAGCAGGCCCCCACCCCGTCCACAGATCCTTCGCTTTGCTCAGGATGGCAGTGTGGGGAGCAAAAAGCCCTAGCGGGCAAAGATACGATCCCAGAAGCGCCGCGGAGACGCGGCATCCTTATCGCTATTTCTCGCCACCGGCTTGCTGGGAACGTTGATCCGGCGCGGATCGAATTTCAGCGGCTGGTGCTCCCAGAGGCCGATTGCCTCGGGCTGCGCGGGCATCTTGGTTCCATCAAAGGCGGCGCGGGGATTGTTGACACAGAGCCGGCGTGCGGTCTCTTCGCCCAATCGATCAGCCACGTAGTCGTAGCCCTTCTTCATGTGCGGGGGACGCCACTCGGGGTGGTGAGCGTCTGTGGAGAGAAAGTGAATCCAGTTGCGGTCGAGCAGGGCATTGGAGAAAGCCTCGGCCGTTTTACCAAAGCGCCCGTAGAGCGAGGGGGACGTGACCTGCACCAGGCAGCCCATCCTCATCCACTCGGCCAGCATCTCCGGCTTGCGCTGCAGGATCGGATTGCGCTCGGGATGAGTGACGATCGGTGTGTAGCCAGCGCCTTGCAGCCGGGTAATGGCCTCCTTCAATTGCGGAGGAATTGCGGAGTCGGCGAACTCAATGAGTAGATAGCCTTTGCCGTTGATGGAGTAGCGCAGAGGGTGAGCTAGCGCGTTGGCGATATTCTCGGCGTTCATGTGGAAGTCGCAGCCCAGGCCGAGTTCGATGACGCCATCAAGGTGATGGCGCAACTCGGCCAGCCGCTCGTTGTTGAGATCAAATTGATAGGGATAAACATCGCTGGAGTGCGGGGTGCACACAATGTGAGTGACGCCCTGCGCAGCGGATTCGTGGGCCAGGGCCAGCGCCATCTCCAGGTCTTTTGCCCCATCGTCCACCCCGTAAATCAGGTGGTAGTGAATATCAATCATCGCTTGTCGCTTTTCCTCATCCGCAACAAAGAACTCAACGGGTTGCCAGCGCCTCGACCATAGAGGCAAAAATCTTCCAGCCGTCCGCCGATCCAAGTAACTGTTCACTGGAACGGTCGGGGTGAGGCATCATTCCTAGGACGTTTCTACCAGCATTCAGGACGCCGGCAATATTGCTTAACGAACCATTTGGATTTGCCTCGGGGTTGATTTCCCCATTCGGAGCGGAGTACCGGAAAGCGATGCGGTCCTCGGCTTCAAGGCGCGCCAGTACCTCCGGGGTGCAAAAATAATTGCCTTCCATGTGCCCGATGGGGATTTGCAGCACTTCCCCCTTGGCAAGGCCGTTGGTGAAAGGGCTGTCGGCGGTTTCCGTGCGCAGATGCACCTGCTTGCAGATGTACTTGAGACCCGCGTTGCGCATCAGCGCTCCAGGCAGCAATCCTGCCTCGGTAAGGATCTGGAAGCCGTTGCAGATGCCCAGCACCAGCCCGCCGCCGGCGGCAAACCTACCCACGGCCTGCATCACGGGAGAAAAGCGGGCGATGGCGCCGGTGCGCAGGTAATCGCCGTAAGCAAAGCCGCCCGGAACCAGCACGGCATCAACGCCTTGCAGATCCTCCGCGTCGTGCCAGAGAAAGGTGACGGGCTCGTGGGCGATCTCGGAGATCACATGATGCGTATCGTGGTCGCAGTTGGAGCCGGGAAAGACCAAAACCCCGAATTTCATGCCTCTAGGTTATCAGCTTCAAGGGCTGCGAGCGGCAGGATTTTGCGGCGCAGGTTACCAGAGTCGCGAAACAGAGAGGTCGTCGAAGATTTTGTCGATGCTGACCAGTATGAGCTTTCTACGAGCGCCTGTGCGGCCAACATGCGGTCGAAGGGATCTTTGTGCGGGTGGTCGATGGAGCCTGCAAGCCGTGCATGGAGCAAAGTAAGCGGGAGATCGTTGTAGCCCAAACTGGCCAAAGCGAGATAAGGTTCCTTGAGCAGATTACCCGGCTCCGGCATTTTCCCGATGCGCACCTTCGTCGCAATTTCCCAGATGCACACCACCGATACAAAAACTTCGTTTGAAATATCAGCAAGTGCGTTTCTTGCATTCAGACCGAGTTTCGGGTCGCCGAGCATGGCCCAAAGAATTGTATGCGTATCGAGCAGTAGCCTCATTTGATGCCGAGCAGTTCAGCATCGCTGTCGTTGCCTTCCCATAGCGCAAGTTCTTCGTCGGGGAGCGGATCAAAGAACTCCGGACCGATGTCAATCAGCCCTTTGTACAGGCCGATGGGGCGCTTTCCGTCTTTGAAGACCGGGAAGGCCGTGACTTCGCTTGCCGGAGTATGCTGCTTAACGGCAACCAGCTTCACGAGCTGCTCCCGCTTTTTTGCCGCGGGTCAGGATGACCTCTTCGCCTGCCAGGGCGCGCGCCACCAGCTTGGAAAGCTGTGTTTTTGCTTGATGCATCGTTGCTTCCATCGCCGCGCCTCCGTTCTTAGCTAAGAACAGTCTAGTGGAGAATTCGCCGTGCAGCAAGAACAGATTGGCGCATCTGCTGGTGTGAGTCTCGCGCGAATTTGTGCTGGAAATGACGGGTAATCGGATAGCCGAGCTTTGCCAATGGATGAGCCGGTTGAGAGACGGCCAGTAGGTTATAGAAAACGGCGTCCGTGGCCGGATCCCACTCCAGCAGAAACCGTTCTTCTCCGCGTTCGACGTGAAGCTGTGTGGTGCTGTAAACAAAACCGAAGCGGCGCGGTTCGTCGATGACGTGGATGATCTTGCTGATATTGACGGTCCAGAGGCCGAAGGAATGAACTTCAACCGCGACCATTGAGCAGATGGCTATCGGTGGATTGGGAGCGGCGACTCGTACCCATCCAAGGTCGAACATCTTCCAGGCTGCAAAGGCTGATTTTGCGGCGCGAAAATCTCTTTCGCCGGACCCAACCCGTGAACGTCTGTGGTCCACGGCAAAGCCTTTATGCGTTCGCGCGATCTCTGGTCCGGTGATGGTCCCCAAATCCGCGATGGGATGAGCCAGCTCACGCGCCGCAATTAGCCGTTGTCGAATCCAATCTATAGATGACTTTCTGAGGGTGAACACTTTGTCAGTTTATGTCCCAGGCGGAACTTGGCCGGCGATGGGGAAGGCTCAGCGTCGAGCACTGTGATTGAAAGCCCAGGCCTGATCCGTCGCGGCGGACAAGGCCTGGGCTTCCGGTTCCGGCACTTTTCTTCGGCCCGCTTACTTTTGATTCCTGTTGGCGGCGGTGGCGGCGGCCCTTAGTTCGCGGCTGGCCTGATCCAGGAGGTCCTTGGCCTTGGCCGCATGACCGTCCATGTCGAATTCATTGGCGTTCTGCGCCGCAGTGATCTTATTGAATGCCTGATCGATAAGGCGCTGGGCGGCAGCCAGATTGGGGTGCCGCAGCGGACTGATGTCGCGCTCCGGCGCCTGCGCAATCGTGATGCCGCTGGCCAAAAGGCTCGCGCCGAGGATGCTGGCGAAAAACAGTCTACGAGAAATCTGCATGGTTGTACCCTCCGGCAACCAAAATACCAGAGCGGATTTACCGCGTAGAAGGAGTTTTTGATTATTTTTTGCGGTCCGCCTACCTGTTCCCGCACGAGGACCATTCCGGGCCGATCAAGGAATTCAAAGTGTTCTGGATGATATATAGTGAGCTACTGGCTTTCGTCTGCTTCCCACGGTTTACACCCGCGCGGAACACAGCTTCATCCAGAGCAAATATCCTAATATTTATTTGGTGGAGCGCTATTATTTATGCGAGGTAACGGCATTCAAGATGGGGTTTTCGGCCAAGCCGGTTTCGGTTCAGGAGATTTCGCTTTGGCGCGATCTTTATCGCGGGGAGATGAACTGTCAGATTGTCCACGACTCCATGCACTCGCGCCAAGGTTGGGCGCAACCCTACCTCATCGAAAATAACGGTGTGAGTGCAGGCTACGGTTCCATTTTGATAGGTGGTCCGTGGACCGGAACACGGACGGTATTTGAGTTCTATGCGCTTCCGCAACATCGCTCCCGCGTCTTCGACTTATTCAGAATCTTGATTGCTGCCAGCGATGCGACTGCTGTGAGGGCACAGACCAATGACAAGCTTCTCTCGGTGATGCTGCATACCTGGGCGCGCAATATCAAGAGCGAGAAGATCGTCTTTGAGGACGCGCTAACAACAAGCTACTCGCCGGACGGTGTGGTTTTCCGCAGCCGGGAGGAGCCGGATAACGATTGGGCGCTGGAAGCAGGCGGTGTTGTCGCGGCCACAGGCGGCGTTCTGTACCACTACAACCGTCCGTATGGCGATATTTACATGGAAGTCGCAGAGCCTTTCAGGCTGCGTGGTTTCGGCAGCTACTTGGTGCAGGAACTGAAGAGGATCTGCTATGAGCGTGGAAGTATTCCATGCGCCCGTTGCAGCCCGGAGAATGTTGCCTCTCGAAAAACCCTCCAGAAGGCGGGCTTTGCCCCCTGCGCGCACATCTTAAGCGGAACCCTCTAAGCTCGCATTGAGACGGAACGCGCCGATGGTATACTTGCAAGGTCAGGCGCTTGTCAGCGCCGCTATTTTCAACACTCGCTGAGGTTTCCATGTCCGGCCACTCGAAATGGGCCACAATCAAGCACAAGAAGGGCGCGCTGGACGCTAAGCGCGGCAAGATATTCACCCGCCTCATCAAGGAAATCACCATCGCCGCCAAAGCCGGCGGTGGGGACCCGGACGGCAACCCCCGGCTGCGCACCGCGATTCTGGCTGCCAAGGCCGAAAACATGCCCGCCGAAAATATCAAGCGGGCCATCCAGCGCGGCACCGGTGAACTGGAAGGCGTCAACTACGAAGAGATCAGCTTTGAAGGCTACGGACCGGGCGGCGTGGCGATCATTGTGGATGTGACGACGGACAACCGCAATCGCGCGGTGAGCGAGATTCGTTTTGCCTTCTCAAAGAATGGCGGCAACCTGGGCGAAACCGGCTCGGTGCGTTTTATGTTCTCGAAGAAGGGCGTGATCGCCATAGAGAAGGATGCTGCCAACGAAGACAAGTTGATGGAGATTGTTCTCGAATACGGCGGCGAAGACCTGAACGACGAAGGCGATACGTGGGAGATCATCACCGATCCCGCAGCTTACGAAGCGGTGCTCGGAGCCGTCAAAGCAGCGAAGATTCCGACGGTGATGAACGAGGTAACGATGGTCGCGTCTACCTATACGAAGCTTGAAGGTAGCCAGGCCAACCAGATGCTGCGCTTGCTGGATGCGCTGGAAGATCTGGACGATACGCAAAACGTCTATTCGAACTTTGATATGGACGCAGAGCAGATGGAAGCGGCCGCCGGCTGAGGCTTTTATGAGAGAGCAGGAAGAGGCCGCCCGGTACCGGCGGCCTTTTCTCTGCCACCACCTGAAGTGGGGCTGGCGCAGCCTTCGGCTGAAGAATGATCGAGCATGTGGGCGGAGGCCTGCACGACAACAAATTAAGAGAAGGACAGAGCTTTGACGAAGATTTTGAAGTTTTTCCTGTTTGCGTTGATGGTTGGCAGCATGAGTGCCACTAGCCAAGTAACAACAGATGTTAAAACTCCTGACCAGCGACCCGAACCGTCAGCGAAGGAAACAATCATTGATCCTCCTATGACTGGCCAAGCTTCTGAACCCTGGGAGTACGGCCCCTTTATCGAAAGCGGCAAAGGCATGGGGGACCGTGCAGATTACTACTTTCTCTCCGCGGGCGCGCAGTTGGGCAAAGTTCTCACGCCGGTGGTTCATGCTGGAATTCTCTCTGGGCAGTTCGAGTTTGGCGGCAACATCATGCCGCTCTGGCAGGCGTACACGCCCTCGCAGCATGAGGTTACGGTGACCTGCGAAACCAACGGAAACCTGTATCCGTGCCAGCAGAGGTACGGCGGCGGCACCTTTCGCGGAGTCAGCCTAACGCCGGTGATCCTGCGCTGGAATTTTCTGACCCGTTCGCGGCGCTTTCAGCCCTGGTTTCAGGGAGCGGGCGGGCTGATCTACACCACGCACAAGTTTCCGCCAAATATCTTGAGTTCTGCAACATTAGGTATTGACGGCGGCACCTCTGTCTGGAATTTTTCCCCCCAGGGCGGCTTCGGAGTGCATTACTTCACCCGCAACAAGCGCTCGATTGATCTGGGCGTGAATGCGGTGCATATCTCGTCTGCCTCGCTGGGCGATCGCAACCCTGGCGTCAATGCATTGGTGCAGGTTGAGGTTGGTTATACCTTCTGGAAGTAACGAATTGCCCGGCGAAATGCACCATCTCACCGGAGCGAGGATGAATGAGCGAAGCGGTTGTTGAGTGCGTACCGAATTTCTCCGAGGGCGTGGATGCCCGGCGGGTCGAGGCGATTGTGGCCGCGATGTGCGTGGAGGAGGTGCGCCTGCTGGACTGGTCGATGGATGCCGACCACAATCGCTCGGTGGTGACGATTGCCGGGCCTCCTGGAGCGGTGGTCGAGGCAGCCATTCGCGGGGCAGGCAAAGCTATTGAGCTGATCGATCTGACCCGCCAGCAGGGAGTCCATCCCCGAATCGGCGCAGCGGATGTGATTCCATTCGTACCCGTTTCCGGCATCAAGCTGGAGCAGTGCGTATTGCTGGCTCGTCAGGCGGGCCTCGAGATTTGGCGGCGGTATGGCGTGCCGGTTTTCTTTTATGAGGCAGCGGCGGCGCGGCCGGACCGGGCAAATCTCGAAGACGTGCGGCGGGGCCAGTTCGAGGGCTTGCGGGATGCAGTGCGCAAGGAGACAGCGCGACGGCCTGATCTGGGCGGACCTGGGTTGCATCCGACTGCCGGCGCCTGCGCCGTGGGAGCGCGCAAGTTTCTGGTGGCCTATAACATCTATCTCGACACCGCCGACGTGGCCGTGGCGCGCGCCATTGCCAAGGAGATTCGCGCTGCCTCGGGCGGGCTGAAGGGCGTCAAGGCGATGGGCGTTCTGGCGCATGGGCGGGCGCAGCTCTCGATGAACATCACGGATTTTGCGGCCACGCCGGTTTCGCTGGTCTATCGCACGGTGGCTAAACTGGCTTCCATTCACAAGACGACGCCGGTCGAAGGCGAAGTAATTGGGCTGCTTCCCGAGAATGCCTGTGAGCGGGAAAGCGATTGGATGCGTCAATTAATAAGATTCGATCCGGAGATGAAGATTCTGGAACAGCGTTTGGCCGCACCGATGAAGTGGCCGGGCGAAGCCTGATGGTTGGGAACAAGCATCAGGCTCGTCAGGCAGTCCAGCGGGCGCGTAGAATTGAAACAAGGCAAGAACCGAGATTCTTCAGTTGAATGCGGGAACCGTGGCGGATGCTGAACGTGGCCGCAAAAACAACCGAATCAACAGCGCAATGGAGGAAGCAATTGTATAGACTTCTCAAGATTTCTGTTCCGGTTTTTCTGACGGCGGCTACTTTCGCCCATGCCGCTCAGTTGTCCAGCGAAGCACGGACTGCTGTTCCCCACGACGTGCAGCAACTGGTGGTGATTGACTACCGCGCGATGGAGAACTCCGCAGCTGCGATGGACCTGCGCGAGCGCGTGATGCCGCCGGAGCTGAAAGAGTTTGATGAGGCTTTGACCAAGTCTGGCCTGAATGAGAACCACGATGTGGATCAGTTGGCTTTTGCCCTATACCGCCCCAAGAACTCCGAAGACCGTTTGGTTACCGTGGGCATTGCGCAAGGCCAGTTTCCGTTGACCGAGATTCTGGCGAATTTCAAGAAGCAGAAGGTAAAACCCACGCTGGTCCGCACCAACAAGATTTATCCGCTGGCCAAAACCAGCATGGTTCTGTGCTTTGTGGATGCCTCGACGATGGTTTTTGGCTCGACGGACTCGGTGACCAAGGCGTTGGATGCCCGGGACGGCGTTTCTCCCAGCTTCCTGACCAATGGCCCGATGCTGGACGCGATGAAAACAGTGGATTCCGAGCCGCTGTGGAGCATTCTCGACGATAAGGGCACACAAACGATGTTGAAGCAGGTGATGGGCGAGGCCGGATCGGTAACGGACTTCGACGCTGTGAAGAAGCACCTGACCGGCTCATGGTACTCGATGAACTTCCAGCATGGCGTCAAGTTCGATCTATCGATTTCTACCGGCGATCCGATTGCCGCGACGACGATCTCATCCCTCCTCAATGCGGCGCTGGTTTACCGCAAGATGAGCGGATCGGATGCGGAGAAGCAGGCGCTGGGAGGAACGACAATTGGTTCGGATGCGGGGCGGCTGGCCGTTCACTTTTCGACCACCGATGCCCAATTCAACAGCCTCTTGCAGTCGCCGCTGTTCCAGAGCATGGTGAAATAAGCGACCAATTAACCCAGGGATTTAGAGCGAAACCAGGGTTACTGTGTCCTGTTGAGTTTTGTGCAAGGTTGCCGCTCCCTGATGGTCGCGTCAACTGGACGGACGTGCTTTCGGGATACACTATCCCTGGTTTCGCTATAAGGCAGGGCATGGGCTTCGGCCTGTGCCCTTTTTGCATGACCTTCTTCAGGCTCTCCGTCCGGCCGCAGCGGCGGGAACCTCTTCCAATATTAATGTCTCCATGATGCCTTTGATCGCATTCGCGTTGCAAACCTGGTCGCGGCCGCTATGCTTGGCATGGTAGAGAGCTTTATCCGCTATCTCGATCAGGTCAGTGGCATGCCGTCCGCGCTGAGGAATCATAGTCGCGCATCCGATGGAGATGGTGACATAGCCGGCCGGGTTACTCTCATGCTTGAGCTTGCGGGCGCGCAGTGCTTCGCAGATCTCATGGCCAACCTGCACGGCTCCGGCATTGTCGGTCTCAGCCAGAATGATGGCGAACTCTTCGCCGCCATAGCGGGCGACCAGATCACCGGGGCGGGAGACCACATCCATGCATGCCTCGGCAATCTGCTTGAGGCAACTATCGCCGCGCACATGCCCGTAGCCATCGTTGTAACTCTTGAAGAAATCGGCATCCAGCATCAGCAATGAGAGGGGATTAGCGTCGCGCATCTCGCGCCGCCATTCGGAGGTCAGGTAAGTATCGAACCGCCTGCGGTTGGCCAGACCGGTGAGGGCGTCAACCACGGCCATTGCTTCAAGAGCCGTATAAGCTGCCTGCAACTCCTGCGCGGCGCGCTTTCGCTCGCCGATATTGCGCACCAGGTTCAGAATCCCGGCGCGTTTTCCGGTGACGGTATCGCGGTAGATACGCATGCTGCATTCAACCCAAATGTAGTCCGCCTTTCTGGTGCGCATGCGCAATTCAATGACAGTATTGTCAATACTTTCTTGCAATTCTCGAAGAGCGTCTTTGATATTTTCCAGATCGTCACGGTGCACAAGCGCCAATGGCTCCTGCCGGTTAATTTCTTCGGGACTCCAGCCGCCCATGTTGTGTATGGATGGTGAAATGTAACTGGTACGGCCGTTGAAATCGGAGATTATGATTGCATCGCGAGAGTTTTCTGTAACCAGCGTATGAACGGCCACAATCTTCTGCAAGCGGCGTTCCGCGGCTTGCCGGCTATCGAGCACTACAGTGACGGCATAGAGCATGAACATATTGGAGACGATGTAGGCCTGCAATAGGATGCTGGGTTCTATCGGCGAAAGACCGCTGGTGAGCGCAAACGGGCCGATCCCTCGCACTGTGCACCATCCGCTGAAGACAGCGACGAAGAGCGTTCCCAGCGCCGCCCACCCCAGTCCCATCTGGAGGAGGATCAGAACCAGGAGAGGGTAGATAAAAAATAGCGCAGGAATCTCTGTTTTATAAAACGCCGCAAAGGCGACAGCGGCCAGCAATGGCAGCAATGCCCACTGTCGCCATTTCGCTGCGTCTCTGAACCGGCTCTGGAAGAGGGCGACGCAGAGCGGCGTTGTCACTGCAATTCCCAGGCCGTCGCTGACGGCCCACTGCAGGAAGGAATTTTCCCGGATGGCGAAGGATGGCGTCGACCGAATCATGGCGTTGAGCAGAGCGATTGCCATCGGTACGCCGAGAACGGCAATGCCGGCGAAGCGAATCAGATACCTGGGCCGGGCAAAGTGCGGAAGCACGGTTGAGCGCGGCCGTAACAGCAGAGCGCAGGCCAGCACCTCGGTCAGGTTCAGCGCATTGAATATAAGGTTGTCTGTCCACGGAACGCCAGCAAACCACTTGCCAACTACCAGCGCGCTAGCGCCGGCCGCGAGATAGGCTGGCCAGCGCCAGCGAGGCGCCAGCAGCAGATAGGCCAGAAGGACTCCATTTGCTGCCCAGATGAGATTTACGCCGTGATCGGTCCGTTCAAAAGAGGTAACGGCCGCCGTGGCCAGCCCGACCGAGAGGAAGCATCGGCCCAGATGGACGGCAAACCTGTGTCGCCGCCACCACGGACTCTGGGGACGGCTGCTGGCTGATGCAGTTTTCCCGCCCAAAGCAATCCTCCTGCTCCGATTATCGGTCAGATTTCCCAGATCTCTAGGAGAAACCGGGGCCAGGCTCACCGGTGAATCGAATCCAGGGAAGGTTCGGAACCGCTGCCCAAACCGGCGTGGGCCGTCAAGGTTGCGGAGTCAGTTCTGGATGGAACTCGGCTTTTCCGCCGGGCAGGAGCACTATATCCAGCCGTCCTTTCTGGCGTTCGGCCAGAGATGGACCGTCAATCGTCACTTGCTGGCCGTTTACAGCGGTATATTGCACTTTTAACGCGCCAGTGCCGCGCAGTTGGATGCGATAGGGCAGGGAAGCATCCGCTGCCAAACTTCCTGCTCCAAAGCTGGCACTGGGATAATCCACCTCCAGCAACTGAATCGCGGACCCGGTGTGATTAATTACCGTGGTTTCGACATGGTAGGAGTGGCAGGCAACAGTTGCCAGTAGTGGAAGGCCAAGGAGGAATCGAAAGATTAGCCTGTTCAGATGACCTACGTTCATGATGCCTTCTTTTCTTCTGCTCTGGCTTCATCCCGAGCTGCCAGCTTCTTCTCGACCCGGTCCAGCCTTTTGAGCAACTCCGGCAGCCGTTGAAAGACGGTGACGGCGCGCAGCCAGAGCCGGTTGTCGAAGGCTGGAGATCCGGAGATCATTTTTCCGGCCGGAACATCGTGCGAAACCCCGGACTGAGCGGTCAGAATTACCCCGTCGCCCAACGAGCAGTGGCCAGCAACGCCTGCTTGCCCGGCAAGGATCGCATTATTGCCTACGACGGATGAACCGGCCAACCCGGCCTGAGCGCAGAGCAGCGTGTTCTCTCCCACTCGCGAGCCGTGGCCTACCTGCACAAGATTATCCACCTTGGTTCCATCGCCGATCTCGGTTGCGCCAACCGTCGCGCGATCAATGGTGGCGTTCGCTTGAACATCAACATAATTGCCCAGCCGCACCGGGCCGGATTGGGGAATCTTCTGCCATCGGCCCTCTTCGTTCTTTGCGAAGCCGAATCCGTCCGCACCAACAATCGCGCCGTTTTCCAGTGTCACATGGTCGCCCAGCACACAATTCTCGCGCACCACTGCATGTGCATGGGCAAAGAGATGACTGCCCACCGAGACGCCGGGATATATCACCACATGCGGCAGCAGGGTTGCATTCGGTCCCAGCCTCACATTTGGACCAATGACCACATACGCGCCGATGTGCGCTCCTTGGCCGACCTCCGCTGTTGGATCAATGACTGCCGTGGGATGGATTCCTGGTGCGTAACTCGGCGGTTGATAGAAAAAACCGAGAGTCCGCGCGAAGGCGAGATAGGGATTTTTCAGCCGCAGCGTCGCCGCGGCAATCTCCGGAAAATCCGGCTCGACCAGCACCGCCGCAGCTTTTGTCTGCCGCGCCAGGCCTGTGTATTTGGGGTTAGCGACGAAGGTCACTTCGGACGGCCCGGCCTCTTCGATTCCTCTTACGCCGGTTATTTCCAGGTCTGCGTCTCCGCGGAGTTCCGCCTTCAGCCGGATTGCCAACTCGCCTAGTTTCATCCCTGTGATTGTACCGGAGTCGCGGTGCTACAGGATGCGGCGTACGTTGAGCCGGCCCGGCAAGTTTGCAGCTTCAGAAGAAGAGAGCAATCGTTTACTGGTTGCTTGACAGGAGATTATTTTGATATTGCCGAGATTGAGTCCTTGATGAAACAGGTTCGGCTACTGGCGGCAATGCGCTGAGATTACTCCTTCAGAGCGGATAATCGTTTGAGTGAGTGCTCCCCCTAATCTATCGCTTCTGAAGGACTACCAGGCGTACCTGCGCGTGGAGAAGGGGCTGCGTCCGCTTACCTGCGAAGCATATGATGGCGATCTTAAAACTTTCTCTGAATTCCTGGAAAGTCGCCACGGAACGCTGGCAACTGCGGATCAGCAGGATGTCACGGCCTTTCTCGAACATCTACGCAGCCATGGAATCGACTCCCGCTCCTCGGCGCGCAAGTTGAGTTGCCTGCGCGGTTTTTATAAATGGCTCTTGCTTGACCGGCGCATTCATCATGACCCGACGATCAATATCTCTTCGCCCAAGGCCTGGAAGGTGCTGCCCAAATCCCTCGCCGAGTCTGAAGTAGCCGAGATGCTGGAGCGCGCCGAACTGAATGTCGCGCACCCTCAGTCTCGCGCCACAGATCTGCGTGACCGTGCGATTCTTGAACTGCTCTACGCGGGAGGTCTGCGCGTCTCCGAGCTGACGGCGCTCTCGACCAGCGATCTCGCGCTCGATTTAGGGCGCATTCACCTCCGCGGCAAGGGTGACAAGGAGCGGATAGTTCCTTTAGGGATTGCAGCGCTTTCCGCTCTGGATGAGTATTTGAAGCTGGGCCGCCCGCATCTTGAGCGCATCTCTTCAGCACGCAAGCAAAGTATGGGTAAACGGCCTGAACCAAAGAGTTCAGTTGTGCGAATTTCTCCGCCACACAAAGAAAGTCAAGGGCGAGAGAGCCAGCGGCTCTTTCTGTCGCTGCGGGGAATGCCGCTTACGAGACAATGGATCTGGCATCTGGTCAAGACAGCCAGCAGTCAGGCCAGCCCGCACCGGCTGCGTCACAGTTGCGCCACGCATATGGTGGAGCACGGAGCCGATCTGCGCAGCGTGCAACTGCTGCTGGGCCATGCGGATATTTCTACGACGCAGGTCTACACGCATCTCGCGCTGGGACGTCTAAAAGCCGTGCACCGCGAGCACCATCCGCGCGCCAAGCGCAGGCCGGCGGCGGAAGGCGCGCAGAATGATTTTGAGCCGGCGCAGCGTTTTGGTCCGCAGCTTGTGACAAGCCGTGGGCCGGTTATAGAGTCCGATGACAGTTTAATGGATCGAACGACGGAACACAGATTTCTCTAAGAAGAGGAACTGGAATGAGCATAGTTGCAGCACTTTCTCTTGATGATTTAGTTGCCGAGTATCTCCGCATGTTGGCCAATGAGCGCGGTTCTTCCGCGCACACGCTACGCGCTTATGAACGCGAGCTGCAGGGGTTTGCCGCTTACGTTGCCCATTCTCTGGGAAAAGATCAGGGACCGGAGGCCGTTGAGCATACGCAGATTCGAGGCTATCTGGGAACGCTCTACGACCGCGGCCTGTCCAAAGCCTCTGCCGCGCGAGCGCTGGCCGCTGTGCGCAGTTGGTTCAAGTGGCTTGCTCTCACTGGGCGTGTAAAACAGAATGTCGCAAAGCTGGTGGCCACGCCGCGCTTGCCCAAGCATTTGCCCCGCGTGCCGTCGATTGAGCAGATGAATCGCGTTGTCGATTCCGTTGGCGAAGATGCGGCAAGCTGGCCGGCGCGGGATGCAGCGATTCTGGAGCTGCTTTACGGCTGCGGCATCCGCAATGCCGAGTTGACGGGACTCAATCTCGAAGACATTCACTGGGCCAACGAAGCGATTCTCGTCCGCGGCAAGGGGCAAAAGCAGCGCTATGTTCCGCTGGGCGACGCGGCTGCCGAGGCTCTGCGGGCTTACCTGACTGAGCGCTCCGCGCGCCTCGCCGCAGCCAGTGCTGAGAAGGGTTTCTCGACTCCCGCGCTCTTCATCAATCTCCATCTGCGCGGCCTCACCAGCACGGACACCAAGCCCGCCGTCAAGCGAGGCAGTGATCGGCAGGTCAAAGGCCAGGCGCGGCTCACCACGCGCAGCGTCGCCCGCATCGTCAAGCGCATCGCCATTCTGCGCGGGCTCTCCTCCGACGTGCACCCGCACACCCTGCGCCACGCCTTCGGAACGCACCTGCTGGAAGAAGGCGCCGACCTGCGCGCTATCCAGGAACTCCTCGGCCACGAGCGCCTCTCCACCACCCAACGCTACACGCAGCTCACCACCGCGCAGTTGACGCAGGTCTATGACCGCACGCATCCTAGGGCGCGATAGAAGATAGCGAAACTGACTTCTATTGCTCGCCGCTTGTCACTGGAATTGAAATCTCCGTACGGACGATTACGGGCTTCCCGCCTAAAAGATATGGTTTGTACTTGTATCTGAGAAGGCCATTCAGAGCTGGTTGCTGGAGCAATTTAGGGCCAGAAACGATTCTGGGGCATAGAACCTCGCCCTTCTTGCCAATCTGATAAACGATGACAACAGTGCCGGTTACTCGTGCTTCCATTGGCACATGATGCTTCCACACTGGCTCAGCTTTCTGAATGAGAAGCGTTTCTGCAACCTGCCCAGAAACGCTAGTGCGCATCCCTTCCAGCTCGATCTGCTTGCACTGCGGATCGGTCTCGTATTTCGGATTAGGGAACTGCGCTTGCGCGACCCAACTTAGTTGGAGCGTTAAACAGACAAGAGAAACGCAGGTCAAACTCTTCATGGCAAGCAATTTTACTTGATTTGGTATCACTGAGAAGAATAGCGATGATATACGTCCTAAACGGATATACAATCGAGATGTATATCCGGGGGCGCGTCGTGAAATTTGCAAAGTGGGGAAACAGCCTTGCCATTCGCATTCCAGCCGAGGTGGTCGCGGAGCTGGGGATTTCTGCCAATGACGAGGCCGAGATCAAGGTGACGGGGAAGCACTCGTTTGAGATCAGCCGCGACCTGCGGCGCGAAGAGGCGATCAGGAAAATGCGCGAGACAAAATTCACGCTCCCGGATGATTATGTCTTCAATCGCGAAGAGCTTTATGAGCGATAAGATCTTCCTGGACACAAACATCCTGGTTTATGCTTTCGGCACAAATAAGTCACTGATACAGGATCCTCGTTGGGCTGCTGCCGAGCAAATCGTAATGCAGGGGTGCGTGGTCAGCGTTCAGGTAATGAATGAATTCGTTCAGGTTTGCCGACGCAAGGCAAAACAGGATTGGCAACAAATCGATGTTTCGTTACAGATAATCAAGGCTCTGTGCGTCGGCATCGTTCCGCTAACCATTGACGCGCATGAAGCAGCCGTAGCCGTTGCCAAGCGCTACGGCCTGAATTTCTATGATTCGCTGATTCTTGCCGCTGCGGCGCAGGCCGGATGCACAACGGTCTACTCCGAAGATATGCAGCATGGGCAGGTGGTGGATGGTGTGCAGATTCAGAACCCGTTTCTTCTGCCGACGACATCTTGAATCTGGCCGTGTGCCAGTGTCCAGTGAATTCAGAAAACTCAAACCGTAATTGACAAATATGCAGTAATCGTATAAAACACAACTATACCAGTGGGGCGCTTATCCCGTACAGAAGCGGCGGACCTTATTCGCCATTGCCTGTCGGCAGGGCGAATCATTCCGGGGAAGCATTTCAGGGAAGAGCTGGCAAATGAAGGACTTGACATTCTGGATGCATACCACGCGCTCAAGACGGGGAAAATCTTTCAAGAGCCGGAACCGGATATCCGCTCCGGCGATTGGAAGTACAGGATGGAGGGAACTGATCTTGAAGGAAAGTCTTTGGCGGTGGTCTTTTGCTTCAGGGATGAGTCTACAGGATTCCTGATTACCGCGTTCAGCATCAGCCGATGATCCATCCGGCGGTGATTTTGGTTTGCAAACCAACCTTGCAGGGAGAGGGCAATGGATATGACAGAAGTATTGAAATCGCCGGATCGCGTGTCGCCGTGCTCCGATTGTGGGATGCAAGCACGCGCGGAAAGAGGCACGTATCGTTTCCGTGAGAGTGGTCTCGATAACGTGGTGTTGAAAGGGATTGAAATCCTCAAGTGCCCCGCCTGCGGAAATGAGGACCCCATCATTCCAAATCTGGACGGGTTGATGCGTGTTTTGGCTCTTGCTCTAGTGACAAGCAGGCTCCCGCTCTCTGGGGCCGAGGTGCGCTATCTGCGCAAGTACCTGGGCATGAGCGCGGAGCAGTTCGCGCGCATCCTGCATACAGATAAATCCACGCTTTCAAAGTGGGAGACAGGAGCCGTGAACATCGGCTCGAAGAGCGATCT